>JAQUXS010000047.1 GCA_028692255.1 Clostridium sp. | reverse complement strand
GATTTAAAAACTGGTTTCCAACTCTACCAAAAGAACTGGTAGTATCAGATAGTGCTGTAGCTGGAAGAGTTGTAGTTGGTAAAGCTGCTGCTGAGCCTTTAAGTTTTGAGGACTTAGGAAATGTTAAAATGTCAGTAACTTTTAATGGCAGTGAACTAGCTAGTGGTTGTTCTTCAGAAGTTCTTGGAAATCCACTTAATTCAGTAAAATGGCTTGTTAAAAAATTAGATGAAGAAGGTAAAAAAGTAACCAAAGGAACTACCGTGTCTACAGGTACTTTTGTACTTCCAAATAAACTGCAGAAAGGTACTTATACTGCAAACTTTGATCATGGAGTTGGAAGTGTTACTCTCTATGTAGAATAGAATTTATAAAATGCTGCCTTTAAAATAAAATTTTGGAGGCAGCATTTTTTCAATTAAATCTAGCTCATTCAAATTTTCACTTCCCTCAATATTTAAACGTAGAAATTCGAAAAAGGTTCAAATAAAATCATATTATCTTCATTTATACATATTATATAGTATATTAAATTATATTGGAGATAATCAAATTTAAAATGAATTATAGAGAAAATACTAATAATTATTCAAGAGAAAAAGCTGTAAATTATGCTTTAACATATGCTGAAAATCCAAACAGTGCTTTCAAATATTTTGATACTTATAATACTGTTGGTGGAAACTGTACTAATTTTGTTTCACAATGTCTTTTAGCCGGTGGTGCACCAATGATATTTTCAGGTGAAAACCAATGGTGGTACAAAACCAGCAGATCTTCTATTTCCTGGTCAGTTGCAAGTTCTCTTTATTGGCATCTAGCTAAAAGTTATTCAAAAAAATCATATGGAGTTAAAGGAGAAGAAATGGAATCTGTTTCAGACCTGGACATAGGTGATGTGATATTCTATGTGAACAGCAAAAATCAAATTCAACATTCAGCAATTATAACTTCTTATTATAATGATTACCCTCTAATTTCACAAAACACCCCTGACCTTTCTAATATTTTTTATGTTAAATCTTGGGCAGTTAAAATGCACTTTATGAAAATATTAGTATCATAAAAAAATTCATCTATCAATTGTAAAAAAGTTTTATTAAACATATAATATCATTGTATTCTTTAAAGGAAGGTCATTACAATGAAAAAATTACAAAGAGAGTTTTTTAAAAGAGATACCATAACTGTAGCTAAAGATTTGCTGGGAAAAGTTTTAGTTCATAAAGTCAATGGGGTAACACTTTCTGGAAAAATAGTTGAAACAGAGGCTTATTTAGGAGTTGAAGATAAAGCTGCACATTCATATGGCGGTAAAAGAACACCTAGGGTGGAAGTCATGTATGGAAAAGCAGGAATTTCGTATATATATCTTATTTATGGTATGTACTGCTGTTTCAATGTCATTACAAGAGAAGAAGGTATTCCTCAAGGTGTACTTATAAGAGCAGTTGAACCAATAGATGGCATTGATGCCATTGCAAACAATAGATTTAATAAAGATTATAGGGATTTAACAAAAACTCAAATTAAGAATTTAACTAATGGTCCTGGTAAGCTCTGTATTGCACTAGGAATTGATAGAAGCTTAAATATTCAGGATATGTGCAAAAGCAGTGAATTTTACATAGACGATTACAATTTTAGTGATTTTAAAATACAATCAGCTAAAAGAATAGGAATTGATTATGCAGAGGAATACAAGGATTTTCTTTGGAGATTTTACATAAAAGATAATCCTTTTGTATCCTCTACTAATATATAGAATTTGCAGATTCACTTATTTTATATAATTAGTTATTTTTTTATAACTGTAAAGAGAATATACAATTGCTATAATAATCACAAAACTTGCAGTTGCATATTCTGTAAGTTCAACATGAAACCGTCTATAAGACCATGAATAAAGTAATATAAATGCAATTAATGAAAGGAAAATTATATTATATAGTTTAATAACTTTCAAACTAAGTCCAGATCTAAACAAATCTTTTATATTGATCCATTTTAACTCCATACTATCCAGATCTATTTGAATCTCAATTATTACTATTGATATCATATATATAACTAACACTATTTCAAGTGTAACAAACTCAGCAAAGTTAGATGAGATTAATACTATTAATACATTTGTGCTTATAAAACTAAAGATATTAGTTAACATTCCAACATAAATTTTTGATAATAGAAATTTTTTACTATCTATAGGAAATACCTTAAATTCATCTAAAAATCTGCCTTCTCTTGAAAATGATGTTATTGATGTAAAATTAACAATTCCAAATGTTAAAAACCACATGGTAGTTAAATAGCTTTTCATATATAGTAAATATACTCTAATACTAATAACCTGTTTCCTAAGTAAAATTAGTATTATTGCAGGAATTATTGAAAAACAAGCATTCCAAGTAACACAATTAGCACTAAGTACGGGTACTCTCACTATTAATTTAATATCTCTTATAACATTTGAAATAATAAAATTTCTCTGTTTAAAATCATATTGATTTGGTTGTAATCCTATATTTTTAGAATCTTTTGAATTAAACATTCCACTTTTCATAATTGTTATATATACATTTCCACCAATGAAGTAAAATCCCAAACAGCTAATTATAATTATAGCTGACGTAATTAAAAAGTTTATCAATATTTTTGTGCTTTCATTTCCATTAAAAAATATGTCAAATAATAAACTGCCAATTTTAACATGGTTATTTAATGAGAACTTAAAAAGCATATATGTTAAAAATATTAATGCTAAATCAATTGCAAATAGCCACTTATTATTTTTATAGTTACATTTTGATTTTTTAACTGAAGATATAATCCAAAATGATGTTAAAAATATTAATGAAAGATATACCACTGGAACAGCAGTTATAATAATTTCATATAATAGTGCATTTAAATAATAAATAAAGTTTGCATTAGATAAAATACCATAGCTAAACATCATTATTAATGCAAATATTGAAATGATCATGCTTGAGAAATAGCATAAAATACATTTAGATAATAATAAATTCCCTGTTTTTATTGGATATATCATCATCTCTTTCCAGTCGCTGGCTAAATAAAATGTATTCATTATTTTAAAAAACATAAAAAAAGTATTTATAATTAATTGGATATTTAATATTGATTTAAATATTAGTATTTCACTATTTCTTTCATGCAGTATATTGAAGATATTTATAAATGAAAATTCAATTGAAACGATAATAAAAATAAATAAAAGTATCATATTTAATATTCTTTTTTTACGCTTTTCTTCACCTAAAATTATATTTTGTGCACTTATTAAATTAGTTCTTATGAGAGAGGCTAATTCTTTTTGTTTCATCCTTAAACATCTCCATATAAATTTTTTCTAGGCTGTCTGTGTTATTAAATTTTTCTTTCAATTTTTTTAAGTCCCCAAAATATAAGGTTTTACCATTTTTAATCAAAATGATTTCGCTACAAAGATTTTCCACAATATCTAAAATATGAGATGATAAAAGAACTATATTACCTTTAGCTGCATATTCTTTCATAAACATTTTCAGTTCATAAACCGCTTTGGGATCCAATCCATTAAAAGGCTCATCCAAAATCCAAACTTTTGGGCTATGAATTAATGATGCTATTATCATTATTTTTTGTTTCATTCCTTTTGAAAACTTGTCCATTCTAGTATTTAAATCATTTTGTATATTAAATCTTTCACTTAAGTTTAATATTTGACTTTTTCTTTCAGTTTCAGATACTTTGTACATATCTGAAACAAAATTTAAATACTCTATAGCTTTTAAACTTAATAATTTATTTTCATCATCTGATACATATCCAATTTGTTTTTTTATTTCCATTGGTTTATCTTTTATAGAATTTCCATTTATAATAATGTTTCCTTCTGTTATATCATTAATGCCTATTATCATGCTTATTGTTGTGGTTTTCCCTGCTCCATTAGGTCCAATCAACCCTACAATACTTCCATCATTAACTTTAATGTTTAGGTTATCTACTGCAGTAAAATTATTATACCTTTTAGTTACATTTTCTATAGAAACCATAATATTTTAATCTACCTTTCTTATCAATTACAATTAAGTATTATTATACCACATAAGGTAAAATATATTAATAAATGTCAGAATTAAAAATCCTAAAAAAACTAGCCTGCACAAAGTACAGACTAGTTTACACTTTTATCTATTCAAATAACTTTTCTCCAATTTCTGCAAAAAGCTGAAGTAATGCATAAGCTCTTGCATCAAGTTTTATATCATTTCTATCAATAAGCTCTCTTATCTCATCTTGAGAGAGCATTAATGCCTTTATATCTTCTTCCTCTTCTAGGTAATCAGTAGAAAGTTTTCCGCTGCATGTACAAAACACTAGTGCAGATGATTCATCTGTCATGCCAGGAGAAGCATACAACTGTCTCTTAGTTCTTTTTTCATTTATTTTTATAAGATCAAGTCCAGTTTCCTCTTTAAGTTCTCTCTTTGCAGCTGCTCTAAAGTCTTCTCCCTCATCAATAAGTCCAGCTGGAAGTTCATATATATAATCATTTAAAGGTACCCTAAATTCTTTAATGCAAATCACTTTCTTTGTTTCTTTATGAAATGCAAAAATAACTGCTGCATCTACTTTATCTTCTTTATCATTGAAGTAATAATCTTTAAGAGTAGTGATGTCTTTTCTTGAAGCAATTGTCCAGTTACTTAAATTGCCATTTCTATTAGTATAATCTGCTCTATAAAGACTTAAATATTTTGTATTTGCCAAAGCAGAAATTTTCTTTATTCTTTTTTCACTCATAATATAACACCTTCATCCTTTAATTTTGTCTATAACGTAATTTTTTAATATAACTGCTCTTATAGCCTCGTAACTTATGTCATTTGAAACCTTGGATTTTATAGGACCAATTCTGTCTATGCCTAATTCTTCTGCAGCTAAAAGAATTTCTTTTTCTTCATCGTCATTAAAGGCATCTCCAAAATGGATTTGAATTTCTTCACAGTTTTCCTGCTTAAAATATTTTTCTACATGTCCTAGTATGGTATTTAAAGTAATATTTCTCTCCTTTGCAACATCTGTTACACTTTTGCCTTCTTTAAGCATATCCATTGTAACTTCATTGGTTTTACCAAGTGTTTTTTTTGTAGATGCACTTTTAGTAGTACTTATTTTTCCACCTTGAGTCCATTTTACATCAATATTGTTCTTTTTTACATATTCATCTACAATATCTAAAAATCTTTGACCATATCTTTTATATTTAGTTTCTCCTACTCCATTTATATCAAGCATTTGATTTTCGTTAAGGGGATACCTAGTGCTTATCTCTTTAAGTGTATTGTCTTGGAAAACCAAGTATGGAGGTATTCCATCTTCAGATGCAATTTCTCTTCTAAGTGCACGAAGTTCTTCAAATAACATATTGTCCTCAGAAATTTTATTAACTTTTACAATTTCCTTCAGAATTACCTTCTGCTCGCCCTTTAGCACCTTCATTGACTCATTACATAATACAACTGTAGGATATTCTCCTTCTTTCAATGCTATAAATCCTTGAGATATAAGTGTATTTATAAAATCAGATAATCCTTTTTTTGAATAATTTTTCATTAAGCCATAGGTTGAAAGTTCATTAAAGTGGTAATTTAATATTTTCTTTTGTGATGACCCTCTAAGTACATCAACAATTGTGTTAACTCCAAAATCTCTTTTCATCCTATATATACATGAAAGAACCTTCTGCGTTTCTACAGTTTTATCTACTAATTCACCTTCACTTAAACAATTGCTGCAATTTCCACAATCATCAAAGTCAGTTTCTTCTCCAAAATAATTTAATATATATTTTCTAAGGCATCCATTGTGATGCACAAAATCTATCATTGACTGCAGCTTTCTATAATCATTTATACGTCTTTCAGGATTTTGAGTGCCAACTTCAATTAAATATTTTTGTGTCATTATGTCCTGAGGTGAAAAAAGGAGTATGCATTCACTTTTTTCACCATCACGTCCTGCTCTTCCTATTTCTTGATAATAGCTTTCAATATTTTTAGGCATATTATAATGTATTACAAAACGCACGTTTGACTTGTCTATTCCCATTCCAAATGCATTAGTTGCAACCATTACATTGATTCTATCGTATACAAAATCCTCTTGATTTTCTTTTCTCTCTACATCAGAAAGACCTGCATGATATTTAGCTGCAGATATACCGTTATCTATTAATTTTTCACATATTCTATCAACTTCTTTTCTAGTTGCAGCATATATGATTCCAGATTGATCACTATTTTCCTTTATATAATTTAATATGTAACCTATTCTATCCGCTATTTTGAGTATGTCTATTTTCAAATTTTCTCTATCAAAGCCTGATATGTAGATTTCAGGTTTATTTAGCTCTATGAGTTTAACAATATCCTCTCTTACAGCTTCTGTAGCTGTAGCTGTGAAAGCAGTTATTACAGGCCTATTTGGAAGATTCCTTATGAAATTACCTATGTATCTATAGCTTGTTCTAAAATCGTGTCCCCACTGTGAAACACAGTGGGCCTCATCTACTGCTATTTGGCTTATTTTAATATTCTTTACTAGACTACAAAATTCAATATCTTGGAGTCTTTCTGGTGCAACATAAAGTAGTTTTATATTTCCAAAACTTAACTCATCTAAAATCTCGTGAAATTTTTTCTGACTTAAAGAGCTATTTATATATTCAGCATCTATTCCAAGTGATTTTACATTATCAACTTGATCCTTCATAAGTGAAATTAAAGGTGATATTACAATTGTCGTGCCATCAAATAATAATGCTGGAATCTGATAACATATAGATTTACCTCCACCTGTAGGCATAACAGCCAAGGTATCCTTCTTGCATAATATGCTGTCTATAACATCTGCCTGTGAATTTCTAAATTCACTGTAGCCATAGTACTCTTTAAGTGCTTTTAATGCTTCACTCATTATAATTTAATTCTCCATTTCTAAATCTTATTCTAGCTTTATTATATACCATATAGATATTTTTAAACAAATTTAGAGAAGTTTTAATTTCATACATAATTATTTAACAGCACAATTTTCTTCTGTAGGAATGGTAATTGTATTTTTAATAGTAATTTTTATTGTAGAAAAACCTAAAATGGTCAATAAAACTCCGGATACTAAAAGTATGGAACCAACTGGAAAATGTGCACATACAAGACCACCAATAAAATATCCAAGTGGCATTACAAATGTTGCCATAGTATTAAATATACTGCTCACTCTTCCCATAAATTCATTTGATACTGATAATTGTGCTGCTAATCCAAGGGATATGTTTGTAAATCCAAAGGAAACTCCAAGCATGATCATTGAAAACATTGCTTCAATAAAATTATTACTTAAACCTAATACGCAAAAGAATATGCCTTCTCCTATAAATGCTACTGTAGCTTTATAATACAAGTTACTTTTTTTACTTATACGGGGAAAAATTATAGAAGAAATTATGGTACCTACAGATACAAAAGCCATTAGCATCCCATAAGCGCTGCTGCCCATTTTTAATATCTTTGATGAATAAATAGGAATATATATGTCTAAAGGAGCCGCTACACAATTGCCAAGGAAACCTGCTATTACCATAAAATAAAAAAGAGCTTTAATTTTTTTACAATACATGAAACCTTCCTTTAGTTCATTTAAGAAAGCTTTTAATATATTATCTTCTCTTTTGTTTTCTTTCTTTTTAACTAATGGTACATTTATAAACATTTCACAAATTGCAGCTAATAAAAATGAAATACTATTAACTAAAAATAAACTTTTTACTCCTACTACAGCTATTAGAACTCCTGCAATAGAAGGTCCAATTATTCCACATAAAGATGTTGTAATTTGATTCATGGAATTAGCAGCTGGTAAATCCTCTTTTTTTACTATAGAGGGTACTACTGCAGTTTTTGCAGGTGAAAAAAATGCAGCAGTTGAAGCTATTAAAAAAGAAACTGTATATATAAAAGTAATTGACAGTTTTGAATTTATCGATGCTACAAACATAATGCTTATAACTACAGCACTTATCAAATTGCAGCAAATGAGTATCTTTTTTCTATTTATTTTATCTGCAATTACGCCGGCAAAAGCAACAAAAATTAAAGTTGGAACAGTTGAAAATACTAGTGAAATTCCCATTTGAACTGTAGAACCAGTTAGAAGCATTACATACCACATTATTGCAATGGCATATACAGAATCACCTAGCTGCGAAATACTTTGACCAAACCAAAGAAACATAAAATTCTTATTTTTTAATAAATTAATTTTTTTCATTTTTTTTCCCTTCTTTTTATTATATACTAGTACATTCGATAAATATCGAATCACTTTCTTAAAAAAAATACTTATTTATTTAAATAGTTATCTATAGCGTTACATAACATTTTTTTTGTATTGTCTAAATTAAAGTTATAGTATACTCTGTTATCTATTTTATCTTCTGTTATAAAATTGTTATAGACTAATGAACTTAAATGATAAGATATAGTTGAATTGGAGAGCTTTAATTTTTGTGCTATTTCTTTACCATAGTATGGTCTTTCATTTAAAAGCTTAATTATATTTAGTCTTGTATCATCACCAATTGATTTTAAAATTTGAAGTAACTCTTCCATTGTCTCTTTTTCTTCTAAATATTTTTCTTTATACCTATATCCTATTAAAGAATAGTAAAAGTTTCTATCTTCAAAATTTGAAGTTAGTTTTGCAAATTCATAAAAATACGAAACAGATATATATGTTTTCATACTCTTATCATTATTTGCTCTAGCTATAATTTTTCCATATTTTTTTGAATTATTGTTTATATCTTCTATTAGTTCTTTTTCATATTTTTTTACTTTTTCATTTACTTTTGATTCTATTTTTATATATATGTTTTCATAATACCAAGTTAAAAGTTCTAAAAGTTCCTTTTTCATCTCATCTGGATAAATAAAAAATTGAAGCAGTTCCCATTTTTTTTCTTCTGAAACAAGTACAGTATTATTTATAAAATCAATTGCCTTCTTTTGATCTTTAAGAAGTTTTTTTGCTAAATCTTCTATTGCTATACTGCCTATTTCCTCTAAGTTAAAACCTGAAGATATAAAACAGGATAAAATTTTACTACTCTTCATCTTTTTTAGATGTTCAAGAAAAGTGCTTATATTTTCTATTTTTGTTTCCAATAATTCAATAAATAAACACATACCATAAAAAGTTTCCCAGTTAAAAAATACATTTAGATACTTGATCATTTTATCTGGTATGTTTTTTTTAGTATAATTAATCCAATCTACTATGTCTTTATTGGGCTCCATATTTCCTTTAATTCCTTTTAAAAATTCATCATTACAATTTAATCTGCATATACTAGCTAAAAAGTCAAAAACATCTGAATGAATCAATTCTATATTATCTTTATCTATATGTTTAATAATATCACCACCAAGTAATTGTTTATATGTTATATTATAATTCGATATATATCGAATGTCAATTTTTTATAAATAATATTTCTTACATATTTACTTTTATTTTTATAGAACATACGTTGATAAAATATACTCTCTTTGTAACAAATATTATCTTAATTCATATCTTAATATAAGGACAACATGCTGTTATCCTTAAACTAAAGCTAACAAAAAAATTAATAAAAAGGAAGGGATTATATGGCTGTTTTAACTAACACACCTTCATTTACAGGTACAAATTTTCCAGATACAATTCCATATAATATAACTCTTACTGCAGAAAGCGCTACAACTGTACTATCTTTAGATGGAAGTAATGTAGCCCCTACTTCAACATTTGTAGGTGGAGCTGTTGTCTACACTATTTATATTAAAAATTCCAGTTTACTAAATGATGCAGAAGGTGTAACATTTACTGATATTCTTCCAACCCAAATTACTCTTGGGAATGTAACATCATCTCAAGGTACAGTAACTAAAACTGATCAAACTGTTTCAATTGCGGTTGGAACTGTAGCAAAAACTACAGATGCAGCTCAACCAACTACAGTAACTATTACAATTAACGGAACAGTTAATGCTGCTGCTTAATTTGATTTTTATAGGGGCTGACTTGCTATTCAGTCCCTTTTATAAATTTTATATGTTATAAAATCGAGAATATTTTCTAAAAAAATAAAAGAGGGCAATTTGCTAATCATCCTCTTTTATACATTATTTATTCGTTAATATTATTTTTTTAACATTTCTTTTATATTTTTACCTAATAAATCTTTAAATTGATCATAGCCTTTAAATTGTAAGGTGCATACTAAAGTGTGAAATACCGTAAACGTTTCCTGCAAATCTTCAATGTTTTTAATTGAATTATCCTTATAATACATTTGAGTTAATTCTAAAGAAACATCTAAAACATTTCTTTGAATAGCTACTGATCCTGTGCTAACTTCATTTGCCATATAATCACTCCCTATGTATTATATTTCTATAAAATATATATATACCCTTTATTTCTAATAATTATTTCTATTCTGATATAAATTCCATGAGTTTGATATAAATATCTTAGTCGTTCATGCTTATTTTTACAATTTTACAAATATATTAGCTATTTCATCTGCTTAATCTTAAGCTTTTTATTACTTGTGTAAACAATATATCCGCTGTTTATCTCACAATAAGATCCTTGATATCTATAAATTTTATTAGTTTTAACATCAGTAACTATGCTATTTTGTCTATCCACTATGTACACACCGCCACTTTGTTTTATAACTATACTAGTGTTATTTATCATTTTTCCTAGTGAGATTACATTCCAATGAGAAGTATTGTTCGTTAAATTCCCATAATATATTTTATTTGATTGTTTAATGCCATTTCCTATATAAAAATTATCACTTTTATCTGTACCAATTATTGATGGTCTATAAACTCCTTGAATAATTATATATGGTTTTGGGGAGTAATTTGTTCTGATTCTGCCATAAACTAAGTCCTCATATGCAAGCTGGTCATCATCAGAAGCTAATGCAATTTTGCCAATATTCCTTATACCATTGTGTAATCGCACTCTAGTTAAAGTTTCGTTTTTATCCATTCTATATATATTATACTGATTTTTGGTGTATCCAACTTTAATGTAAAGTAGTCCAGTTAAATCTGCAATTTGCATGTCAACTGTTTTGCCTGCTGGAACAGAATTGATTTTCAATTTTTCATCAATTTCTACTTTCGTTTGTTTTACTGCATCATAAGAATAAAATCTTATCTCTCTTGCATTTAATTTTTCAGCAATTATAATAACATCTGTACTAGGTACCCATTTATATGAAAGACATTGTATTTCATTGGAATACTTTATTTTTCTAGGTTTTCCCGTGTTTGTATCAACTACGCATATATATCCATTTCCCAAATATGCTGTATAGCTTAAATCATCTGAAAGAGATATATCTTTAGTGTTATTATCAAAAACCACATTTGGAGCGATTTTCTTTTGTTTATTAGATGTAGATATATCTTTAATTTTTATATCTCCTTCTTTTGCATAATAAACATTTTCTAAGAATAAGTACACTGAGAATTGAAAAATCAGTGAAACTATTATCCAAACTAATATTCTTTTTGACGCTTTCACCTCTATACACCTCTATTTCGTTACATATATAACTGTAGGAACTGGCCTTTCTCCATATTTATCACTTGGGCTATTCTGCACTTTTCCTTCATAATACATAGTTGTAGATGCTCCTCCATCAAGATTAACTGCATTGTATACTTGTAATTTTTTCATGGCTTTCTGTACATCCTCTATTTCAGCTCCTGCTTTAAGCCCTTGTCTCCCGTCTATTGTAAGTAACACTATTGATCCATCTGTTTTCTGACCAATTGCCGTTCTTGGATCTGCACCTTGATACTGGAATCCACTTGTCTCTACTCCATTTTCTATAAGAGTTGGTCCAAAGCAAAGTGCTTCAGTAACATTTTTGTTAAGCAATTCATTAGCTGTATAGTCTCCTACAATTAAAGTACCTTTACTTGTAATTCCTGCTACTCCTTTAAAAATCTCTTTGTTATCAACTTGTTTAGGGAAAATGATCTTCCCCTTAGAAATAATTATCCCAGTTGGAAGTCCACCTGTTCCAGTCCAAAGAGTTGTCGATTTATTTCCCTTATCATTAAATCCACCACCATTTATAGCTGCAATTGCACTATTTTCTTTAGCAATTGCACTAGTTTTTTGACCAACTTTAAAAAGTTTAGGGGAATATCCAATCTTAACACGTTTTGGATCATGAATAATAAGAGCTAATCCAGTAAATTTATTTCCATCTATTCCTTCCAATTCAATTTTATTATCGCTATTGCCTAGTTTAATTTTGCTTAAATCCTGTTTTATTAATGCACTCACCCCAACATTTTCATCACTACTAAGTATTTTATGTATTTGTTTATCTGATAAAAATAAGGTAGCAATAAATTCATGGCTGTTAGTGCTCATTGCAGTTCCAACAATATTTTTTCTTAGGTTTGGGAAAAATGGCCCATAATAAACTATTATTGGAGCTGTTACAATTCCAAATAACAATTGAAAAATTACAAAGTAAACTACAAGCTTACGGGTTTTAATTTTATTTGAACGCCTTTTTTTATACCTACTATTATTAGTACTAGCTTTCATATAATCACCTCAAAGTTAAAAAATACCAATTAAGTATATTCTATAATTTAATAGTTATATTGTATATTTATAAATATTTTTATTTAGATGAAAAATGCTGCCACACTAGCACACTATTTTATGTTAATGCTGCAGCACTTTCTCATTAAATTAACAATTAATATTATTTTTTATTCGCATACTTTACCTGGATTCAATATGTTTTCTGGATCAAAAGTTAATTTTATTCTTTTCATAAGTTCATATTCATCTTCTCCAAGAGACTTTTTAAGATACTCTCTTTTAGCATACCCTATACCATGTTCACCTGAAACAATCCCCATGAATTCTGAAGATTTTGCATATAGGCAATTAAATACACTATCTAATCTTTCATGCCACTCATCATCTGAAAGATTGTCTTTTAAAATGTATATGTGAAGATTTCCATCTCCTGCATGGCCAAAATTTTTTATCCTTATTTTATACTCATCTTGAAGCTCATAAGTATAATTAATAAAATCTGCTACTTTATTTCTTGGGACACATACGTCGCATTCATCCATTTCAGTAGTAGAAGCTTTAACTGCCTCAAGAAAAGCTCCTCTTGCACACCAAATGCTGTCTTTTCTTTCATCAGTATCAGCAATAAGAACGTCATAGGCTCCATTTGCAAGACAAATTTCTGCTACTCTCTCATATTCCTTTTCAATATCCTCTTTAGAATTACCATCAAACGTCAAAAGAAGATATGCATCTTTAGAATTGTCAGGAAATTTTTTGCCTAGAAATTCTTCAGTTGCTAAAATTACATCTCTTTCCATAAACTCTATGGAAGTTGGTACAACTTTAGATTTAATTATTTGAGGTACAGTTCCAATGGCGCTATCAAGGTCTTCAAAAGGTACAAGAAGACTTATGGACTTTTTAGGTAAAGGCATAAGTTTTAATATAATTTTAGTTACAACTGCAAGAGTGCCTTCGCTTCCACAAATTAAATCTTTTAAGTTATAACCAGAACTGCTTTTTACTGTTTTACCTCCAAGATTCATTATTGTACCATCAGGAAGAACAACTTCAAGTCCTCTTACATAATCCTTTGTAACCCCGTATTTTACAGCCCTCATTCCACCTGCATTTGTATTTATATTTCCACCTATAGTAGCGGATTTTTCTCCTGGATCTGGTGGATAAAATAAATCATGTTCTTCAGTATATTTGGATATGTCCATTAAAAGGACACCAGGTTCTAATGTTAACGTTAAGTTTTCTTCATCTAATTCAATAAGCTTATTCATAAGAGAAAAGTTTAACATTATTCCACCTTCAAGTGGAACAGCTGCACCAACTAGACCTGTGCCAGATCCTCTTGCAACAACAGGAATATAATTTTTATATGCATATTCCATTATTTTTGAGACCTCACCTGTTGTTAAGACATTTATAATTACATCAGGCTTCCTTCTAATTGTGTTAAGTTCATCATGACTAAAGTCTTCGCTTACTGTATCTCCAAAGAATACTCTATTTTTATCTGTAATGCTTACTAAATAATCAATATCACTTTTATCTGGTGTTTTATATAAAAAACGCTTTTCTAATTCCAATGTTGAAACCTCCCTATTTATAAAATTTTTTTACCGCACTTTAAATTGTCAATTACCCTTGGGATTACATCATACATATCTCCAACTATTCCGTAATTTGAAACATTGAAAATTGGAGCATGTTCATCTGTATTTATGGAAATTACAGTATCTGCCCCTTCCATTCCAGCAACATACTGAATAGCCCCTGAAATTCCAAGATTTATTATAAGTTTAGGTTTTACAGTTCTACCAGAGAGACCTATTTGTCTTTTTGAATCGATAATACCCTGTTCAACCATAGGTCTTGTACCTGCAATTTGCCCCCCTATAAGATCTGCAAATTCCTTAATCATTGCTATATCTTTTAAGCTCCGCAGCGCTCTTCCAACGGAAACGATTACTTCACATTCGGATATGTCAAGCTCTTGTTTTTTATTCTCTATTTGTATAACATTTATATTTGAACTCAAATCTTTTTCATCTAATTCACATAATCTAATTTCTCCTCGAGAATATTCACTTCTTTGTGGAGCTTGAAATATTTTATATCTTACTGTACAAAATTGAGGCCTTGTATTAGGAGTAACTATTCTTGCCATTATGTTCCCACCAAATGCCGGCCTAATTTGAACAAGATCTGTATTTCCCTTTATATCAAGTATTGTACAATCAGCAGTAAGCCCTGTTTTAAATCTTGCTGCAACCCTTGGAGCAAGGGATCTTCCTACAATAGTTGCACCAACAAGTATAGATGATGGCTTTACTTTTGAAATAAAATCTGTAAATGCAGCTGCATAAGGTTCAATTGTAAAATATTTAAGTTCACTATAATCATATACAAATACTTTGTCTACTCCATAATGAAGCAGTTCTTCTGCTTTATCTTTTATATTAAAGCTTATAAAAATTGCATATACAGGTTGTTTTATTTGTTTTGCAAGTTCCTGTGCTTTACCTATAAGTTCAAAGCTTACAGGGTGAATTTTACCTTCGCTGTACTCTACATATACTGCAATACCCTTCCATTTACTTTTATCTACTGTTTTTTTAGCATCATCTATAAACTCAACTACTCCGCTTGGTCCTTTCCTGACACACATTTTGCACATTTTACACGCTGAACTTATAGAAAGTTTCCCATTTTCAAGTTGCATAGCTCCAAATGGACATATGCTTATAAGCTGTCTTTTATATTCATCATTTAATTTTTCTTCATGTATAAATAATTTACTCATAATACAGCCTCCCTTTATTTAACAAATTTTAATTCTCGTAATTCATCTGAAAGAGTATTTGCTAATTTTTTAGAATCTCCTCTTAAGATACGCATGTTTTTATTTGTTTCTGGAGGAAATATTCTTTCAACCTGTGTTGCAGAGCCATCAAGGCCATAGTGAGTTTCATCTTTGTCAATAAGATCATTAAGAGTAAACATTCTTATTTCTTTTTTTAATATTGTTTTTTTGATCTTGTAAGAAGGAAGTCTTGGAGTATATATATCCTTTTCTACAGTTATAAGACATGGACACTTCATTTGCTGAGTTTGCAATGCATAAGACATATCCATTAGAACTGTAATAAATTTTTCATTTACATTTAAAATTGATTTTATATTAGTGGAATGTGGAATTTTAAGATATTCCGCTACTTCAGCTCCAACCTGTGCAGTGTCTCCATCAGTTGTCTGTTTGCCACATATTATCAAATCAAAATCTCCCATAAGTTTAATTCCTTGAGAAATTGTGTAAGAAGTTGCTAAAACATCTGCCCCTGAAAATTTTCTGTCGGATATAATTGCTCCTTCATCTGCTCCCATCATATAAGCTTCTTTAATAATACTTTCAGCTTGTGGAGGACCCATAGTTATAACTTTAACACTTCCTCCATTCTTTTCTTTTATTCTAAGTGCTGTTTCCAGTGCAAAAAGATCGTAGGGATTCATTTTGGAGTCAATTCCATTTCTTTTCAAGACACCAGTTTTTTCATCTACTTCTACTTTTGAGGTATCTGGAACTTGTTTAATACATACTAAAATTTTCATATGCAGCCTCCATTTTTTGATTTTTAAACGATTACATTATGGCGATATATGTAACTTAAATTGTAATTTAATGTAATCAATTTATATTAATGATAACATATATTGCATAATTTTCCAATAATATAATACAATTTTTATATAAAAAAACAGCCTTTGTTAAAATTTATTTTAACAAAGGCTGTAAAATTAATATTTTAAAAAGTTCTGCATAATTCAAAAGCATCCCATATTGAATACATTATATTAGATACCTTTTTAGCATCTCCTAGCAAATATACATTATCTAAATCATCTTTTATACTTTCATAAAGATTATTATCTGAATTATAACCAACTGAAAGTATAATTGAATCAACTGGAATCTCTTTCTTTTCACCATCTTTTTCAACTATTACACTTTTATCTGTTGCTTCAAGTACTTTTGAATTAGCTAATACGGATATTCCGTTAAAAGGAATAAGATCTCTAAGCATCTGGCTATTTGCACTGCATGTTGGACCATTATTATACAATATGTCTGGTAATGCTTCTACTATTGTAACATCAGATCCTTTTTTAGCAAGCATAAGTGCAGTTTCGCATCCAACAAGCCCACCGCCGATTACTACTGTTTTCTTTCCTGGATCCTTTTTACCCATAAGTATTTGTTCTGCTGTACTAACAAGACTGTTATTACCTAAACTAAATATTTTAGGTGTTGAACCTGTTGCAATTATTACTGCATCTGCATTTAATTTCTTAAGCATATCTTTATCTACATCAGTATTATATTTTATAGTAACTTTTAATTTTTTTAGTTCATTTTCATACCATGCAACTAAAGCTCTATCATCTTCTTTGAAATCTGGAGCACCACCAGGTAATAAGTTTCCACCTAGTTTTAAGCTCTTTTCAAAAAGTGTAACTTTATGGCCTCTCTTAGAAAGAACTCTTGCAGCTTCGCAGCCTGCAACTCCGCCTCCTACTATAGCTATTGTTTTTGATGTTTCTGCTTTAGTTATTCTCATGTCATTTTCTCTGCAGCAGGCTGGATTTACTGCACATCCAAGAGCACAATATTCTTGCAGTCTTCCCATACATCCTTCCTGGCATGAAAGACATGGTCTAATACTTTTAGTGTCATTTACCTTTATTTTGTTTACAATATCAGGATCTGCAAGCATTGGTCTTCCAAGACTTATAAAGTCTGTAAGTCCTTCTTTAACTGCTTTATCTGCAAGATCTGGATTGTCCATTCTTCCGGCTGTAATTATAGGTACTTTAACGCTATCTTTGCATATTTTAGCAAATGGAAGATAAAGACCCTTCTTTTGATACATAGGTGGGTGGTTCCAGTACCATGAATCATAAGTTCCTGCATCTACATCAAAAGCATCATAGCCTGCCTCTTCAAGTATTTTTATAGCTTCAATTCCTTCTTCTATGTCACGGCCCTTTTCCTCAAACTTTTCATTAGGAAGTGCACCTACTCTTAATTTTTTTATAAAACTCTTTAATGAATATCTAAGTATAACGGGATAGTCTTCACCGCAAGTTTTCTTTATTTCTTTAAGTATTTCTATGGCAAATCTAAGTCTATTTTTAAGACTTCCACCGTACTCATCTGTACGTTTGTTAAATAAACTCATTGCAAATTGATCAAGAAGATATCCTTCATGAACTGCATGTATTTCTATTCCATCAAAACCAGCTCTTTTACCTATTGCAGCTGATTCCCCAAACTTTTTAACTATATATTTTATTTCATCTACTGTAATTTCACGACATGTAACATCAAGCCATCTATGCTGTATTGGTGAAGGTGCTATTGGAGCAATATCTCCTAAATTAGTTGGGATTGTTACTCTACCAAAACCTGCTGATAGCTGCAAAAATATTTTTGAATTGTAGGCATGTACTCTTTCTGTCATTTCCCTTGACATTCTTGTGAAATGAACTGGATTATATGTTGGGCAGCACATTGTTGGCATTGGATGGTTTTCAACTTTGTTTTCTACAAATGAAACACCTGTTATAATTAATCCAGTACCGCCTTTTGCTCTTTCAACATAATATTGAATTCCTCTTTGATTCCAAGCACCTTCTGCATCGCAAAGCCCACCAGGACCCATAGGTGCCATTACATACCTATTTTTTATTGTGCAATTTGAAATTTTTAATGGTTCAAATAATTTTGAATACTTTTTACCCATACTAAAACCTCCTTGGCATTTAAACGAATACATTTCCTAAACAAGTTCACTTTATCATAGAATTTATTTAGTGTCAATAAATCACAATTATGTCACTGTCAAAGATCAATTTCATTATTTTCAATTCTTTTAGATAAATTGGTAAATTTCCTTTTTATTTCCAAGGAAATATTTTGAAATTTATTAATACATTTATCTGTTGAATCCTTTAAATCCCAAATTTTCCCTATGTTTACACGGTAAAAACTGCGTCTTCATTTATATTTGATTTTAGTTAAGTTCCAGCTGAATAAAAATCAAATATATCTTTAGCATAAATTTTTTCTAGGGATTCTGCTATTTCAGATCTACAGGAATTGTGTACACATATAAAGGCTACTTTAGATTCCATATGCTTCTTCATATTCAATTTTTCAATTATTATTACATTTACAATAGCTATTATTTTACCATATAAATATAAATTATGGCTATCTTTACTGCTAAATTCTATTTCTTACTATTACTTCTTAATTTCCTCTTAGTTTTTTACCTATAAAAATAGGACCGTTACACTATTTTTTAGTGCTACAGTCCCATCACTTCATAATTGTTAAGCTGGTATAATTAAACTAAGTCTTTAACAATATTATAGCTATACTCTATTATTTCATCGCATGTTACGCCTTTTTTCTTTAATTCTAAACATTCAATGGTACCATACTTCTCTTTTGTCTTATTTATTAATTCTTTTGTAAGCTTCCTTGTTTCATTTGCTTCTTTGCATGTTTCTCTTCCTTTTGCTGCACCTATAGCCATTATAGCTCCTGTGATAGCTCCACAAGTAGCTCCAACTGCCATGCCGCTTCCAAAGGGAGTAGCTATAGAAACGGGAACATTTAAATTTTTTTCCTCATTTACTGCTTTTAGTATAGATTCTGCACAATTATATCCTTCTTTGTGAAAATCAGTTACTTTTTTCATTTTGTTGTATCCCCCATTTTTATATTTTTTATCTCTCTAATGGTAAAATATATGAACCTGTTCCGCCAGAGATATTTACAACATTGTATCCTAAATTTGATAATGCTTTACAAGTTCTTGAACTTCTAGCACCTGATTGACATACTATGTGATATTTTTTTGATTTATCCAAATATCCTTCAGGATTGTTTAAAACAGTATTCATTGGTATATTTTTTGCTGTTGGTATGTGACCATTTTCATATTCGTAATTTTCTCTAATGTCTATCAAATTAATTTTTCCTAGTTTACCATCTAAATCATGTACACTTATTGAATTATAATTTTTTTTGCTAAAAATTGAAAGCATATAAAAATCCTCCTAAGTTTAATATTGATATATAAGTATTATCTAATATACTAATATTAAATCCATATGAGAATTTTGTCAATACTAATTTTTAAATAGTTATACAAATAACTTAAAGTACTTAGAAAAAATTTTTAATGCAAATTTATGGAATGTTACAAAACCATTCATCAGTCCTTAACTATGTTTAAAAAGCAAAAGGAATCTGTAGAAAGGTAAATTTCAAAATCAAATGAAACACTAGCTGTTTTTTATTTATTTTTTACATTAACTATCACATATTCTGAATGTGAACCTGTTCTAATAGGATAACCCCAACCTCCTATACCTGATGTAACTATAATTTGATAATTATCTATCTTTTCATAACCATAGGTCAATTGTCCAAAACCCAAAACACCACTAAATAATCCAACTGGCCAAATTTGACCTCCATGGGTATGTCCTGATAATTGCAGATCAATTCCAAGCTTACTATTTGACTGTATTTCACTTGGTTGATGATCTAATAACAAAATAAATCTATTTTTTATATTTATATTGTTTAATAATTCTTTAATAGTTTTTCTACTCTTTACAGAAGTGTCACTTCTATCTCTTCTTCCTACAATAGTAAACTCCTTGTTAATATTATAAGTTTCATCTTCCAGAACCTTAATTTTATTACTTTGTAATGCATTTTTTAATTGCATTACGCTAAAATCAGGCTTATTAGTATATGTATCTTTATCATGATTTCCATATACATAAAAAGTTCCATACTTACTCTTTATACTACCTAATATTTTAGCTGCATTTTCCATTTGACTAAACGTAGTATTTTCATCTACTATATCTCCACATAAAATTACTAAATCTGGATTTTTACTTTGAATCTCATTACACCAATTTTGAAGCTGATTTTCCTTCATGCTTGTCCCAAAATGTAAATCTGCAATTAACGCAATTTTATATCCTTTTGCTGATATTGTTTTATTTGTGTATACTGTATATTGCCTTTCAATTACATGTTCCATGTTGTAGTATCCATATATAATTATTAATGTTGTTACAATAATAGGAACTATTCCGCAACAAAAAATCTTATTCCATAGTGCAATATCTATACTTTTAAGTTTACTAAGTACCACAATTATAAAATTTACAGCTTCCATGCATAATGCAATTGCCACTATATGCAGTACAACTAATGCGGAAACTCCAAATAAATTTATTACTGAACTACTTAATATTATAGCAATTATAGCTGAAATTATCCTTGCTTTTTTTCTCTTATATATTTTTGCCCAAAAATTTATAGATCTTAAGCAATAAAAAAAATATATATCCCGGATAAAATGACAATAATTAACATTAATATTAAATATACAATTAATGACATCTTCATACACCTCTATAATTTATAACTTTGTTTTTAAAATTTCTTTCTTTAATAGCAACAGCATTTCCATTTACTTCTACATAAATAGATACCAATGGAACTAAAAAATGACCCCCAGTTTTCATATTATAATTGAATCTCCAAACACAAAAATAACAAGAAAGGTTGTCATTGCATGAATTCAATTATAACTTATTTATTTTTATATAATCAATACCTTTTGAAAATAATTTCTCAATTACTTTTAGCTTATTATAAACATATTAACTTTATGTTATGCTCTGTAAATTGGAACTTTATTTAGTTAATAGATGTGATAAAATTTTAAAATCAATATTAGAGCAAAAGTATCCTTCTGAATTAGTAAAGTTTTCAGAAGGATACTTTGATTAGAAAAGGCATTCTGGAAGATTAGCACCCTTTAGAGATGCTATTATATTGTATCGATGTTCTTTAAATTAAATATTAGCCGTGAAAATAACCAGTTCTTGATGAAACTACAACAAAAGGTACCTGTGAACCATTTTGTTCAATATAAGCCTGGTATAAATCATTACCCAAATATTCTAATTTAACAATTTTTTGTTTATAAATATTATATGCATCTTTTTTGAACATATCTTGCCAGTTATTTTGAATAGGTGCATTTGCAGTTATATATTGAGCAAAACTTTGTATGTCATTTGCATTACCACCATTGGCTGTGTATTTTTTATATAAGCTTTTAATATCAACTTGGTCAAGGAATGTTTTGCTCCATTTTATTTGTTGTGCTTGTGACACGTTTTGCTGATCATTTAGAATATAATCTTTAACTTTTTCAGAAATATTTTGTTCTGAATTGTTATTAGAAGGTTGTACTTTAGATGTTGTATTTTTATTTGAAGTTACTGTATTAACACTGGAATTAGAAGCATTCGAAGTTGTATTTGAAGTTACTATATTACCACTAGAACTAGAAGTATTTGCAGCTGTATTTGACTGTGTAGGAGTATTATTAGAAGTTGCTATATTCTTACTAGAGGCATCTGCCATTGACTTTGTATTTTTAGTACCGTTTAATTCATATTTATAAAAAGCTGCTGCACCTATGCACGAAATAACTAATACTGATAAAATTGTTATTAAATATTTTCTTTTCATCAATAAATCTCCTCTTATTACATTGTAAGTAAATATTTCTCATACAATTATACTGCTAATTTGTAAATAAAGCACTATAGTATTAAATAAAAATCTACTATAGTGCCTACTATATTTTAATTATTTTATCAAGTTTCTAAGATTATTTCCTTTAAGCTCACTACTGTTCCATGGAATAACTACAAAATTTCCAAAAGAGATTTCATTAACCTTATTTATCCATTGAATTTCACTTTTAGCTTTTATCTTTAAAAAATCACTTTTAGTATTAGCAGCAAGTAAACTTGAGTTAATTATCCACCATTTATTATTAATTCCAGCTCTTTTTAAATCTTTCTGAAGTCTCATAGCTTCATATACAGGCGTTGCTTCTGGAAGAGTTACTATTACTACTTCTGTTTCTTTTTCATTCTTTAATCTAGGAAGAAGCTTTAAAACTGATTCTGGTATATCTCCTTCAGACCTTTTAATTTCTTTATTATAACTCTCAGTGGAATCTAATAACAATAAAGTATGACCTGTAGGTGCAGTGTCTATAACTACTACTTCATTTTTTGCTTTATCTACTATATTTGCAAAAGCTCTAAATACTGCAATTTCTTGTGTACAAGGTGAACGCAAATCTTCCTCTATATAAGCAAGATCTTCCTCACACATAGTTTCTTTAGCCTTTTCTATTACTTCCTCTTTATATTTTTCAAGTTCCTTCTTTTCATCTATTTTACTTAAAGTTATGTTATTGCCCTCGCTAATAACAAATTTTAAATGTGCAGCTGGATCTGTGGTTGCCAAATGAACTTTAACACCCTTTTCTAAAAGACCTAGTGCAATAGTTGCAGCTAAAGTAGTTTTTCCAACACCACCCTTTCCCATAGTAAAAATTACTTTCTTTTTATTTAAATATAAATCATCAATAAGGCTCTTAATACCCTTTAAATCTTCTATATTAAGCTTATTTTCATTATCTTCTTTGATATCTTTCTTTAGCATCATTCTTACATTGTTAATTCCAGTGACATTATATGATCTTAAAGGTATTTTGTAAGTTTCAATATTCTTTAAGTTATCTGGAATATTTTTAAGAGCTAACTGCTGTCTATAATGCAATTCATTTGATATTTCATCATTTTCATTGCGTTGGTTAAGTACCCCATTAATAACCAACATTTGATTGCTAATACCTATATCTTTTAACTCAAGAGAAGCTCTTTCAGCTTCTTTAAGTGGGGAATATTCAGGTCTTGAAACTAATATTAATGTAGT
>JAQUXS010000046.1 GCA_028692255.1 Clostridium sp. | reverse complement strand
GTATAGAAATTATTTAAAAAATAAAGTAGCATAAAAAATATATCCAACCGTAAAATCGTAAACTCACGGTTGGATATACAAAAACATTTATATTTTTTCATCTGTCTACTTGACAGGGAGCAGTTCACTAGCATTTGGTTTTATTATGCTAATGCAACTGTCCCCTTCTTTATTCTATTACAATTTTTGAATAAGATTTCAGTGTTATAAAATAATATATACAATACACTACTGCATATGCTATAAAAATAATTATAAATTGATTCATAAGTTCAAAAGTTAAAATTTTACTAAATGTTATTGTATAAAAATAACTATTTAACCCTGCAATCAACAATGGCACTCCAAATAAAAGGCGCAATTCCTTTGATATTGCATTTTTTATTTCTCTTTTGCTTACTCCTATTTTTCTTAGAGTCACAAACTTATCCTTATCCTCTCTTGCCTGCATAATAATTTTAAAGTATATTATACTTCCTGTTGCTGTTACAAAAACAGCTCCCATAAATAGCCCTATAAATGCCATCATTCCTAAAAGTTTAAGTCCATCTTCATAATTATCATAAAAAGTTAAAACCTTACTATCTTTAGGGAGTTCTTTTATAAGGTCCTTTACAAAACTTCCTGACTTGAAATCATTTTTTAACATATACCCCTTAATGTTTACAATATTTTTCTCATCTATACCCTGTTTGATTTCCCTATAAACAGAATCTTTAACAACCACAGTTTGTTTAAAATGTTCTAGCGCTATAAAATAGTTATTATCCGTTTGTGTTACTTTTAAATTAAAGTCTCCCTTTGTAGTTTTTATATCTACTATTTTATTTATAGCTGTTTTATTAGTAGAAAAAGTATTTACGCCTACGAAGTAACAGTCATTTTTATTCTTTAATTTAGCTCTTCTGTTCACGTTCTGATGAGCATTAATATTGTTAAAAGTACTTTCATTTAGAATATAATAATTTTCATTGACTCCTATAACAGGATCTTTCATGTCTATGCTTAAAAGTTCTACATTATCTTTATATTTAACAGATATTTCTTTATGTCTGCTTAATATATTATTAAAGCTCTGCTGCGCATTGTTAACATTATAATATTCCACAGAAAAAGGTCTCAAAGATCTTGCATTATCTACAGCCTTAGCATATGACCCTACACAAGTTGTAAGTGCACAAAGTGCTATTGTTGTACTTATTGCTATTATGCTCAGTGCCCCTACATTACCCCTATATCTATAATTCAGTTGAGCATTAGATATTAGCTTAGTACCTTTAAAAAGTCCTGGTTCATTTTTCTTATTTATATAAATAATCATAGATACAAATGATGTAATAAATAATATTGTTCCTACTACAATTAATCCAAGCACTAAAGGAGCTTTCATAATATTAGAAGCAAGTTGTTTTGCTGCAATATAATATCCATAGGCCATTAAAATTACTGATAAAATTCCGAGAACCAATGTTTTAAATGACACCTTAAGTCCCCTTTCAACCTTTTTTGATGCTTTAAGTAGGTCTATAAGATTACTTTTTTGAACTAAAATAAATCCATGAATAGATATTGCCGCAAATATTACTGCAAATATTATTAAACTTTGTTTCAAAGCCTTTAAATTAACCTCAAATGCTACCGCTGACTTAACCTTCATCATTAAAAATAAAAGCATTATGAAAAACTTGGTAAATATAATTCCCAGGACAATTCCAGTTCCCAATGACATTACCATTATCACAACATTTTCAAAAAAATTAAGTTTAGCAATTTGTTTTTTAGACATTCCAAGAATCATATAGGTTGCAAATTCTTTTTTCCTTGATTTTACAAAGAATGAATTTGAATACCAAATAAAGAAAGCAGAAAAAAGTACAATCATATATGTGGCCATATTAAATATATTCAAAAAGCTTTTGTGGCTTCCTAGTGAATTACTAATGCTTCTATTATTTAAAATAGACATAAAAAGATATACTACAAATACACTAAAGGATAAACTTAAAAAATACGAAGAATAATTTTTAAAGTTTTTCTTTATATTGTTTAAAGTCATACTAAATATCGTCATCAGTATTACCTCCGATAACAGAAAGTATTTTTAAAAGTTTTTGGTAAAATTCCTTTCTTTCCATGTCCCCTTTATATATTTCATTGAATAATTTTCCGTCTTTTATAAATACTACCCTTTTACAATAAGATGCAGCAAAAGCATCATGAGTAACCATCAGTATAGTAGCTTTATTATTTTCATTCATACTTTTAAAAGCAGTTAAAAGTTCTTTTGAAGATTTGGAATCCAATGCACCTGTTGGTTCATCTCCAAGAATCAAGGATGGTTTTGATATTATTGCTCTTGATGCAGCTGCCCTTTGCTTTTGTCCTCCTGAAACTTCATAAGGATACTTATTTAAAATCTTACTAATTCCAAGCTTAGTTGTTATATCCTTTAGCCTCTCTTCTATAATCCCATAAGGTACCTTTGCCAGTGCCAGTGGCAAAACAATATTTTCTTTAAGTGTCATATTATCCAAAAGATTAAAATCTTGAAATATGAAACCTAACTTTTCCCTTCTAAAAGTTGAAAGATTTGGTTCTCTAAGTTTTGTTATATCTTTCCCATCTATTAAAACACTTCCTGATGTAGGTTTATCTATAGTAGAAATAACATTTAAAAATGTAGTTTTACCTGAACCTGAAGGCCCCATTATTCCTACGAATTCCCCTTCATCTACCTTTAAATCTATATTATCTAAAGCTGTATATTTCACTCCACCAAATTTTGATCCATATACCTTTTTCAAATTCTTTATATTTAAAACTTCCATACGCTTTTTCCTCCTCTATATTACGAAACAATCTATATATCAAGTGCACCTCATGTATTAAGTATATAAAAAAACAAAATGCCAAGCCATCGTTCTAGCTTACATTTTGTCTTTATAACTTACATTTTTGTAACGTTGTAATAATCATTCCACTTAGGGAAATGTATATACACAGATGTACCTTGTCCATATTCTGATTTCAACGTAATATAGTGTCCAAGCTTTTTAGCTAGTTTTTGTGATAAATAAAGTCCCATTCCCGTTGATTTCATATTAACATTTCTGCCATTATTTCCTGTAAAAGATTTTACAAATACCCTTTGAGCGTCTTCACTTTTTATTCCAACACCATTGTCTTCTATAGTTAGTATTTTTTCATTATCATCTTCAGTAGTGCTAAATTTTATTGTCCCATTGGATTCTGTATATTTAAGAGCATTTGAAACAATTTGATCTAATATAAATTCAAGCCACTTTTTATCAGTATCTACAAAATTCTTTTCATCTACCTTATTGATAAATTTAATATGTTTTCTTATAAAAATTATGGAATGTTTTTTAACACTGTCTTTTATTAATTTATTAATAGATACTTCTGAAACAATATAATCCTTTGAAAAGTCGTCACTTCTAGAATAATATAGTACCTTCTCCACATAATTGTCAATCTTATCAATTTCCTCTTCCATAGATGCAGCGAGCTCACTATTACTGACCTCTAACCCGTCTATTATAAGTTTTGATGTAGTTATAGGAGTTTTAATTTCATGCACCCAAGCTGTCATGAATTCATTATTTTCTTTAAACTTATCTTCTATGTTCCTCAAATCAGTTGTATATGAATTATATAAATCCTGTATAAGCGCTGCATAAACTTCATCTTTATACTCTTTTGGTGGTGGAAGTATTGGAGTTTTGTCCTTTGAATTCTTTAATTGCATAATTGTTTTTATATATCTATATTTTTCATTGTAATCCCAAAGTAAAAATACTATAAATATAAAAAATGACACCACAGCAATATACACTATATCTGAAGAAAGCATTCTATTTTTTCTATCTAGATAGCTAACCATGAAAATAAAAAGCATAAGAGCAATGTAAAAAATTATAAATTTGTAACTTTCCTTTAAATATTTAAAAAAACTCATTTTATAATATACCCCTGATTCTTAATAGTTTTTATTAATTCACAAATTCCTATGCCTTTAAGTTTTTTTCTAAGTCTATTTATATTAACAGTCAATGTATTATCATCTATAAAACTTTCATCCTCCCACAATTCCTGCATCAGTTTCTCTCTACTCACTATTGTTTCATGTTTTCTCATTAAAATATAAAGTATTTTAAATTCATTTTTTGTAAGTTCTAGTTTCAATTCTCTATAATGCACCATATTATCTTTTATTGAAAGTACTATGCCTTTATAATCAACAGTTTCACTTTGAGCCTCTACATATGAATAAGCTCTCCTTAAAAGAGCATTTATTTTTGCTACAAGTACCTCCATTGAAAAAGGCTTTGTAACATAATCATCTCCACCCATATTAACTGCCATAACTATATCCATATTGGTACTTCTAGAAGATAAAAATAATATTGGCACCTTTGATATTTTTCTTATTTCATTGCACCAATGAAAACCATCATATGACGGAAGATTAATATCCATAATTATAAGTTCAGGTTTCTCATTAATAAATTCTTCAAATACATTATTAAAATTTTCTACACTATATACTTTAAATCCCCATTTTGTAAGTGCATCCTTAGTAATGTTCCTTATTTTTTCTTCATCTTCTACTAACATTAACTTATACATAATTTCCTCCAGATGGCAGTTTTATATTTATAATCATTTATATAAATTATTGTAGCATAATAAGAAGAAATGAGCAGAACTATAAAATTTCAGTTCTGCTCATTTTATTTATATTATAATTCTTCCCCATTACTTTCTATAACTTTTTTATACCAATAGAAACTTTTCTTTTTAGACCTTTCTAAAGTTCCGTTACCGTCATTATCCTTATCTACATAGATAAAACCATAACGTTTTTTCATCTCCCCTGTGCTTGCACTAACTAAATCAATACAACCCCAAGGTGTATAACCCATAAGTTCTACTCCATCAATGGTAACTGCCTTTTTCATCTCTTCTATATGTGTCCTTAAATAATCTATTCTATAATCGTCATTAATTGAACCATCTTTCTCTACAACATCCACAGCTCCAAGTCCATTTTCAACAACCATAACAGGTATTTGATAACGGTCATAAATATGATTTAATGACCATCTTAATCCCTTAGGGTCTATTTGCCAACCCCAGTCTGATGCTTTTAAATATGGATTTTTTAATCCTCCAAGAAGATTACCTGAAACCTTTTCGTCGCTTTTGTCAGTACTAACAACATTAGACATATAATAACTAAACGAATAAAAATCAACACAGCCTTCTCTTAGTATATTTTCATCATCTTTTTCCATTTTTATATTTATTCCATTTTCCTTAAAATAATTGATAGAATAACCTGGGTAATATCCTCTAACCTGAACATCAGAGCAAAGCATATTGTGTATTTGATCCTTCTTCTGAGTTTCAAGTACATCATCAGGATTGCATGTCTTAGCATAACTACACATATAAGCTATCATGCAGCCTATTTTAAAATCTGGATTTATTTCATGACCTAATTTAACTGCCTTAGCACTTGCCACAAATTGATGATGAAGTGCTTGAAATCTAATCTGTGCTTCATTAGGATCATCTTTACCTATAATCATTCCACCACCCATATAATGTCCAAAATGAGGCATTGTAAGACAGTTTATTTCATTAAAAGTAAGCCAGTATTTTACTTTATTCTTATATCTATTAAATATTGTTTCACAATATCTTACATAGCAGTCAATTACTTCTCTCCTTGCCCATCCATTATATTTTTTAGTTAATCCAAATGGAGTTTCATAATGAGAAATAGTAACTAACGGTTCTATGTTATATTTTAAAAGTTCGTCAAATACATCATCATAAAATTTCAGGCCTGCCTCATTAGGTTCTTTATCATAACCACTAGGAAATATTCTTGACCATGCAATAGATAATCTAAAAGTTTTAAAACCCATTTCTGCAAACATTTTTATATCCTCTTTATAATGATGATAAAAATCAATTGCTTCATGACTTGGATAGTAAGTACCTTCTTCTAAAACAGGTGTAATACGTCTAGGAATTGTATGTGTACCTCCTGTCATCATATCTGCAGTGCTTGGTCCTTTACCATCTTCATTCCATGCTCCTTCAAATTGGTTGGCAGCTGTAGCTCCTCCCCACAAAAATCCTTTTGAAAATTGATTATTGCTACTTTTCATCTCTAAATTCCTCCTTGAATTAAAATTAACTACTATCTTTAAAATTTTATTTTTTATTTACGTTAATTGTTATTCACTTTACTAAATCATTACTGTTAATAAATTTTCTTTATAATCAATTCCTTTTTTGTCAGTTTCAATAATGTCTAAATATTTATTAGTATTTGTAACTATTACAGGTGACGTTACAGAGTATCCTTCTTTTTTTATGGCATTAATATCAAATTCTAATATTGTCTGACCTTTCTTTATATGATCTCCTTGCTTTGCTTTAGGAGTGAAATATTTGCCCTCTAATTTAACTGTATCCATGCCTATGTGAATTAATATTTCAGCACCATCATCACTTGTAATCCCTAATGCATGACATGTTGGAAATAGTGTTGTTAAAACTCCATCAACTGGTGAAATGACTTTTCCTTCTACCGGTTCAATTGCAACTCCTTTACCTAATGCACCTTTTGAAAATGCTTCATCTTTTATCTCTGATAAGTCTTTAACTTCACCTTTTAATGGACTAACTATTGTTTCTTTTTTAACTAGTGGAATACCGTTATTAGTTGTTTCTTCTTTAGTTTCCTCATCTTTATAACCTGCAAAGAACATTATTACAAAGCCCAATACAAAACTTACAATTGTTGCTATAATTGCACCATAAAAACCCTTGTCTAATCCATTCTTTCCAATAAAGTTTGAAATTCCAAATATACCAAGTCCACCTATCATATATACCTTACTTCCCATGGCTCCTATGATTCCACCACCAACTGCTGCTCCTATACAGCTTATAATAAATGGCTTTTTTCTAGGTAATGTAACACCATATATAGCTGGTTCTGTAACACCAAATATACCTGATATAAATGCTGGTATGCATAACGATTTTAATTTCTTATTCTTAGTTTTAATTAATATTGCTAATACTACTCCTATTTGTGCAAAAGAAGCTCCAAAAGTAGATGCAAGAATTGGATCAGCATGAAGCACTGCTAAGTTGTTCATTGCTATAGGAACAAATCCCCAGTGAACTCCAAATATAACAAACACTTGCCAGAAAGCTCCCATAAATACACCTGCAAGAATAGGGCTTAATTTATAAATGCCAAGAGTTGCTGCTCCAAGTAACTGACCTGCCCAAGTTGCTATTGGTCCTATAACTATTAAAGTCAAAGGTACTGTCACAAGCAAAGTAAAAAATGGAACTAAAAACATCTTTACTACATCTGGTATTATCTTTGTAAAGAACTTTTCAATTTTAGCACCTACATAAGCAGCTAAAATAATAGGAATAACTGTTGATGAATACTTCATTAATATAACCGGAATTCCTAAGAAAGTTGTATAAACTGGTGATGCTATTACTGTTCCAGCAAACAAAGTATATAATGGTTTACCTGTCATTAATGTACTTAATGTAGGATAAACAAGTGCTGCACCTATTGCCATGCCAATAAATTGATTTCCCTTAAACTTTTTAGATGCTGTATAACCTAGGAATATAGGGAAGAAGTAAAATAAACAATCCGATACTGAATACAATATATTATATGTTCCAGATTTATCAGATAGCCAACCAAGTGCTACAAATAATGCAAGAAAGCCTTTAATCATACCTGTTGCAGCAAGTACTCCAAGTGTTGGTGTAAACACTCCTGAAATTGTATCAATAAATTTATTAAATAGATTCATTTTTTCTGTTGATTCTTCTTCAGATGAATCCACGCCAAATCCACCAATTGCAACAACAGCATCATAAACATCTGGTACCTGATTACCAATAACTACTTGATATTGCCCACCACTTTTAATAACAGTTACAACACCATCCATATTTTTTAATACTTCAGTATTTGCTTTATTTTCATCCTTCAATTTGAAACGTAAACGTGTAATACAGTGAGTCAAACTATTAACGTTTTCCCTACCACCGACATTTTTTATTATGTCCTGTGCCAATTTCTCATATTTCATAATAAACATCTCCTTTTAATTTTTCATGAAGCATACACTACATGGATGTATTTTTATTAATATTCTATAAAAAAGGCGAGACCAAATAGATAGCATATCTTTTCTATCTACCTTGGTCTCGCCTGCTTTGCCAGTAACAATCCAAAATATAACTTATTATTAATTTTTTCACCTGTCAGTCACACGTTGAACGTGGACGGTTAAATAAAGCTTCTCTTCACTTGATAATTTTGTTCCTAGATATTTTTCAATTTTTAGAGCACATTCATAGGCTTTTTTGTACTTTACTTTAACTTGCTCTAATAAAAAATCATCTTCTAATTTTTCTTTTATATTTTCATTTGTATTCAACCTCCGAAAAAAGAACCTTAGGTGAGTTACAAACCTTTCATAACTAATAGATTTTTCATCAAGTGATACATTATACGTATATTTTACAATATTTAAGATGTCCTGTATCATTTCCGTCTGCTTAGCAACATTTTCTACATTGTTTAAAGAGCTGTTAACCTGTGAATTTATTAAATGGAGAGCTATATTACCAGCTTCATCCACTGGAAGTTCTATATTGATTTCACTTTTAATAAATTCTAATGCCTTTAATCCTATTTTAAATTCCTTTGGATAAAATTTTTTAATTTCCCAAATTAGCGGGTTGCCATTTTCAAAACCATTTTGGGCCATTTTTATTGCATTATTAATATGATCAGTGAGGGTAACATATATGTAATCATTAAGTTCATCTCCTAGAATATTTTTTGAATATTCTATAATATCATAGCATAGTGAAACCTGTTCTGGCGGAACATCTTCTAATAAAAGTTTGAATTTTTCTGAAGCATCTTTTTGCTTAAGAATAAAAGTTTTTTCTATTAACTTTTCATTAACCTTTTCTCCTACACTCTTCTTAAATCCAATTCCAGATCCCATAACAACAAATTCATGTTTACTAGAATCTCCAACTAATATAGCATTATTATTAAATATCTTTTTTATTATCATTTGCTACCCCCTTTTTTATAAAGGTATTAAAAGAACCTTGATTAATGAAAAGAAACAACATCTGTATCCTTTCATTAACCAAGGTCTCGCCTGATCTAGTCAGTAACAATCCCAATATTTAATGTAATCGTTTTACTATCTTTATAGTACAATCTTTTTTAGTGCTTGTCAATATTAATTTAGACAATTTTTCAAACAACTTTATCATACTCTTCATCTTCAGCACTTATACCATATGTTTTTTATTATTACCTATCCCTAGAACTTTATATTTCTATAACGCTAAATTACTTTTAAATACATCATTACAATCAATACTGAAATGACCAACCTTATCAAATGATGTTTGAGGTGGATTTTCCCATACATTTTTAATCCATTATTTATTGCTGAAATATGAATTAATATTAAGCCTATAATAAGTAGTACTAATAAATTTTTACCCGCAATCACATTAAAAATAGTTGAAATAATAATAAAAACTGACCCTATAATCATTGAAAAAGCTGACCAGTTGTTAAGTTTTTGTTCCTTTAATTGGCTAACAGCCCCAAGAAAAGTTACTCCACCATAAAGAACTGTTATAAGCAACAATATTAATCTCCACATATTTACGCTCTCCTTTATTTTCCATGTCTTATATAATATCACATTTCATTACAATTAGTATTTTTATATTATTAATCTTATGTAGAAAAATCTAGTATAATATACATATATAAAATAGAACTTTTAGGAGGAATTCCATGAAAAATATATACTTTTACCACACTCCAATAGGCAAAATTGGCATAGCTGATAATTGCATATCAATTACAAATTTATATTTTAATAATGAATATCCTAAAGATAATATAGAAGTTAATGAAACTGAATTGTTAAAAGAAGCAAGTTCTCAATTGATGGATTACTTTTCTGGAAAGAAAACTAATTTTAACCTTCCCTTCTCCCCTGAAGGAACTAGTTTTCAAAAAAAAGTTTGGGATAATCTTTTAGAAATTCCATTTGGAGAAACCCGCAGTTATGGTGAAATTGCAAAAAGCATTGGCAATTCCAAAGCCGCTCGTGCAGTTGGCATGGCTAACAATAGGAATCCTATTCCCATCTTCATTCCCTGTCATCGCGTAATTGGAGCAAATGGAAGCCTAGTTGGATATGGCGGAGGGCTAGAAATCAAAAAATTTTTACTTAACCTTGAAAAGGGGTGCACTTTTGAATAAAGAAATTAGAGAACAACTTCTTAAAATGGCAGATAAAAATTACCAAAAATTTTCGTCGGCACTTTTACCTAATATAAACAACATTTTAGGGGTTAAATTGCCCTTACTTCGAAGACTTGCAAAGGAAATTGCGAAAAATAACTGGCGTGAATTTATAGAAGATGAGGATAATAAATATTTTGAGGAACTTATGCTTCAGGGCATGGTAATAGGCTGTGCTAAAACCGATATTAATGAATCTCTAAAATACGTTTCTGATTTTGTACCTAAGATTAACAGCTGGTCTATATGTGACAGCTTTTGTAATGGACTAAAATTCACTAAGAATAATATGGAACTAGTTTGGAATTTTATACAGCCATTTTTATCCTCTAAAAAAGAATTTGAAGTCAGATTTGGTGTTGTAATGATACTTGATTTCTACATCAATGAACACTATATAAAAAACATACTTAAAATCCTTGACACTGTAAAACATGACGGCTATTATGTAAAAATGGCTGTTGCCTGGGCAATTTCCATATGCTATATTAAATTTCCAAATGAAACAATGGTATATTTAAAAGATAATGCATTAAATGATTTTACATATAACAAATCGCTGCAAAAGATAACTGAATCCCTAAGGATAGATAAAGAAACAAAAAAACTTATTAGAAGCATGAAACGAAAAATATGATATAACTCATTTTGTTTCATATGCTTCATCACAAGCATTTAATAAAAATATTTTATTTTTTCTCATATGACCTAATTACTCCTTAACCCAATATTTTGAGCAGTCATCTGTTCTTTCAATAAAACCGTATTCTATTAAGGCTCTTCTTAAAGTTGCATAATCCTCATATATTCTTTTTAAGATTCTATTAACTTCTTTTTCTGAATAGAACTTACCCTTTGAAAAATTCTTAGATATAGCTTCTAAAACAATAACTTTCTTTTTTTCCTTAGAAGGATAATTTTTTAGTGCACCTGCTGCATCTATATATTTTTTTACAGTGTCTTCTTTTTCCTTATCCGTTATATTATATCTATCATCTAAAATAGTTGCTGTTTTATACGGATCACATATGGTTTCTTTTTCTAGCCTGTTGATTTTTTTATTTGTACTATTTGACAATAAATCCATCATAGCTAAAAATAGCTTAGCTTGTTTTTCCTTTTCCCTTAATTTATAGCGATGATTCCTAATAGTTGAACCGGCAACTCCAAGCCTTGCTGCTGATTCTTTATCAGACAATCCTTTTGCCATCAATGTTATTACTTCTTTTTGCACCTCTGATACTCCTAAAAAAGATGGATTCATACTTAATAAATACTCCAGCATAGACACATGTTTTTCTTCTATATGAATCTCTGCTGCCTTTTTAGCATCATATAATGTTGAGTCTATTTCATATATTTGTCCCTTTTTAAATGTTTCTTCACAAATTATGCATTTATATTCATCATTGCTCTCTATAAATCCTTTCTTTACTTCTGATATTGATGCATCCCAAAATAATTCTTTTGACTTTGTATCCATAAAAATCAATTCCTTTCAATATTAATAAAACTGTTCTCCTATTAATATATACTCATAATTAATTTTTGTCTATATATTTGTAAACATTTATTAAAATTGTCTTCATTAATTAAAATTAATTCATATCTATAATATTTCTATCTCAACATTTTCAACTACAGCTTCAGTATTGTCTTCTATGTAATCAAGCACCTTCTGCACCATACTGTTAGCATGCCTTGTATCACCGCTTACACATGCTATTCCTATTGTTATGGTTTGATGAACATCTTGATTTTCAATCTCTGCTATAGAAACGTTAAATTTGTTTTTAACTTTTGCTAGTATACTTTTTACTACCATTCTTTTTTCTTTTAATGAATGTACCCAGTTTGCATATAAACTTATTTTTGCTGTCCCTATTATCATTTTTTCACCCTCTCAATTATTAGTATAACCTTCCTTAAATAAAATAAATTGTAATAATATAAACGTCACTATTGAATTTTATGGAAATGCGGTGTACTATAAATTATATTGATGTATTAATAATAGCACTCCTATCGAAAGGTAAGTTCGCAAAGCTATGGGTCTAAAGAAAAATTTTTTCTATAGTAAATGAACTAAAAACTAATATTAATACAGTTCAAGAACAAATGACTGATAATAATGAGAAGTCTCAAACTGGAAACAGTATTATTAATGAAACAGTCAAAGGAATAAGTAGTATGACTTCTGATTTGAAATTATTTAGTACTAATGTCATAGATATAAACAAAGCTTCAACTACATTATTTGCAGAAACTAAGAATGTAGTCCAATTTAATAAAGAAGTATCAAATGTAACCAAAAATACAATATCAAAATATGAAATGGTAGCTGAAACAATCTCTCAAAGTGCGGCCACTAGTGAAGAAATTGAAGCTAATATTAATGAACTTAAAAACGTTGCAGCAGATATGAACGCGCTTACTAAATAAATTTATACAAATAATTTTAATAAAAGGGCCGTCACACTAGCATTTAATTTTATGTTAATGTGACAGCCCTTTCTCCCTTCTCTGATTACTTTTTTATTTAAAATAAATTTTAGAAATTCTTTGCTTTTTCTTTAGCTTTTTTAATTGCATTTCCTACAATTGCTTCTACATCTTCGCCTTGTACATCTAAATTTTCAGCTGCTATAGTTGTTATATCTTTTATTCCAAAGAATCCCAATATTGCCCTTAAATATATTCCATCCATTTCATATGGAGTTCCTGTGTATGCTCCTCCTCTTGCAGCTATATATAGAGCTTTTTTATTTTGTAAAAGTCCCACTGCACCTGCTGCTGTATATTTAAATGAAATTCCAACTACACTTATATAATCTATATATGCCTTAAGTATTGAAGGAATACCTAAGTTCCACATTGGGGAAGCAATTATATATTTATCTGCCTTCGCAAATTGATATGCATATTTTAATATTGGGTGCTTTTTACTTTCTTCATTCTTAGGTCCAAATACAGTTCCTATATCTTCTGTTTTTAAGAAATTTATGTTTTCTTTATATAAATCTAATGTAATAATTTCATCTTCAGGATGGTTTTTCTTGTACTCCTCTACAAAACTATCTGAAATTTTGAATGTTCTTGATTGACCTTCTGGCTTTGCATTTGCTTTAATGTATAATACTTTACTCATATTTATTTCCTCTTTTCCTTAATTCATTCTATTTTTAATATTAATATAACCAATTTTTAAATATTTCATATATAAGTTACAGGTAAAATTATTAATCAAATTATTAATTATTTATTTGAACTTATATATCTACCTAAAATTAAGTTTCTATGATACCATAATATTATAAAATAGTAATTTTTCAAGTACGCACTTTTTTGTCATATGGTGACAAAAAAGTTACTAATATAAATGCGAGGTGCTAATTTAAATATGACTGCAATAACAAGTATGCATGAAGAATGCTTTATGAAAGATAAATGTGAAAAATATGATAAATGTCCAATGGTTTTAGTTCAAAATATAGTTGGCGGCAAATGGAAAATATTAATTTTATGGTATTTAAATTATAGTACCCTTAGATTTAGTAGCCTTCAGAAAAAATTGCCTACTGTGTCTCAAAAAGTACTTTCAAGACAGTTAAAAAGTCTAGAAGAAGATAATATCATAAATAGAAAAGTCTATCCTGTAGTACCTCCAAAAGTGGAGTATAGCTTAACTGATAGAGGTAAAAAACTGATTCCTATTTTGGAAATGATGCATGAATTCGGAGCTGACTATTTAGAAGATGACCTTCCTAAGTAATCAATATATTCTAACTAGCAATTTAAGCCATGGTCACAGTCTTCAGCTTTATTTTATATAATCTCATAATGTTTTAATGCATATTGGATTCCATCATTATCTATATTCTTAGTTACAAATGATACAGAATCAAATAAAGCTGTGGTACTATTTCCCATAGCAATACTGTTAGGTACGTACTCTAGCATTGGTAAATCATTAGCACTATCTCCAATTGCATAACAGTTTTCATGAGGTATATTAAATTGTTCTTGTAAAAATTTTATACCCGTTGCTTTAGAATATCCCTTTGGCACAATTTCGCCAAAATTATTTCCCCTATCAATATAGTCAAATTCCTTTGTTATGTATGAATAAAAGGCATTGTAATCACTATTATCATTTATCCATACAACAAACTTATCAAAATTTAAATTAGGATCGTCCCAAGACTTTGAAACATCAAGTCCCCTTGAGATAAAATCTTTTTCAAGCTCTTTTAATTCATCATTAGGAGCTTTCGTTTGGTCAAAATAGAAATCATTTGTCCCCTCAAAAAGTGCTTCTACTTTGTATTCACGAAGTTTACTCACAATTTTAGCACCAGTTGCATGTGGTATAGATTTATGTAAGAGTAGCCTGTCCTTATATTTAATATAAGTTCCACAGCCGCAAATATATCCATCAAATCCTATATTTTTTATCTGTTCACTTACATTAAAAAAAGTTCTTCCAGTATTTATAAAAGTTAAATGTCCATTGTCACGTGCCTTTTTTATTGCCTCTATAGTGCTTCTAGGACATTCATGGGTCCGTTCATCTATTATAGTCCCATCAATATCAAAAAATATCATTTTTCTATCCATATAAATCACATCCACAATTATTTTTATTAGTTTTATTTTATCATATTAATTAACATTCTTATTTGCAACTTCCTTTATATACTGCCATGTTTTTCCTTGATCATTTGACTTATATAAAGTTTTACTGTTTCCATTATAATCTCCATCAGATCCTTGTCCTACTAAAACATTAAGTTCTCCACTTCTCTTATAAGGCATTTCTGGTAAGTCAAAAGGATTATAGGTTTTTCCTCCATTTAACGTCACTTTTACCTGTGGAAAATCAACCTTTGTATAAGTTTTTCCCCCATCTTCTGTACGATATAATTCTCCATTACCTCCTCCATTGTGAGACAAACATAAAAATCCAAGCTTGTCATTTAAAAAAGTTATCCCTGCTGCAGTTCCAACTGCACCTGCGAATGGATCCTCATTTATAGTTTTCCATGTAGCTCCCCCATCAGTAGTAGAATCTAAAGAATATGACCTGCTGCCCGCTGCAGCTGCTGTTACTTCTAATCGATACCTAACTTTCTTTGACAAGCGAAAATTGTCCGTAGAATTATTAGCCTCTTGAAAAATATCTTTACTATTATTTCCTTCTAAATATCCTGATGCTTTAAAACTACCTAAATCTTCTGTTAAATTATATCTAACTGGTGTATACTGACTTTCTCTACCTGGTACATATACTGAAACAATATATCCTATTATTTCAGAAGAAGCATCAACATTTGTATTTATCTTTCTCTTTGAATTAATATAAACAATACCATCTGTATTGTATCCAAGACTTCGTTTACCATAATAAAGAATGCCATATTGCTTTTCAGTTGTCCATCTACCAACCGTCTTTTTAAGCGGAATTACCTTCATTGTCTTAATTAATGGCGACAAAAGCTTATCCTTACTATAATCTGGTTTCACATAACCATTTAAATTTATTTCTATTTTTTCAGACTTATTGCTGTCGTAACTTATTAAATAGCTTTCTAGCTTACCTTTATCATTTTTTCCATAAAGATATGTATCAAAAGCCGTAATTTTCCCATTTGAATCAAACTCAAGTCTGAAATCACTGGCCACATATAACGTTTTAGGCAATATAACCTTATTATTTATATCTGTAAAAATTCCATCTATACCATCTTTATATATATTATCATGCTGAAGTTCTACAGTTCTCTTATTTTTTAAATCCTGAAGCACCCATGCAAGTTTTCCGTTGTAATTTATTCCACTGTGATATATTTTAGCTCCATAAAAAACTGTAATCACAGCTATAATTATAGTCACTGCAAAGTTCCATTTAATTTTAGAACTTGAATAAAATTCATACCCTTTCTCATCCTCTTTAGACATAGTTTTGGGTTTTTTAATAGCATTAATTATAAAAACCATAAACCATATTAAAAAGAATACAATACATCCTTCTAATATAGTTACATTGTGTCTAAACCTTCCAACCTTGCACAACATATATAATTCATAAAAAGAAAGCCAATATACAAGCATAAAAATTGACCATGCTACTATTGATGAAACTAATGTCTTTTTTGTAATTATATTACGATTTTTCATTTTTACTCCTTTAAATTATTATTTTTTACTATTTATTAGTTTTAACTTTATTTTGTTTTAATCCCTTTTAGTACTATCCACAAAAATGCTAAACATATAAACGTAAAAATACTAAAAGCAATAATTAATTGTATTCCACTAGAGATATTCATTCTCATAGACACAAAAGTTAAAGAAATTATATCTATATTTGTTATTATTGCAAAAGTTATCATCATTGGTGCTAAAATATATGCCAATCTTTTCTTTTTAATAATGCCTACAGCGGAAATAATCATAAGTGGAAGGAAAAAAGAATAATCTAAAGCTTGAACCGGGTTTGTAATTAAACCAGTCTTTTTTACGCTATCTGGAACTATTCCTTTTAAAACTGCAGGAAATGAATCGCAAGTCCATAGAAAAATAAACATAACTGCAATAAACATTAAAAGCCCACCCACCGACTTAACAGGTAGCTTTCCATGAAACCACCTCTTAAAATCTTCATTAATATACTTAACAAAAAAATATAGTAATGAAAAAATTGATAGTCCTAAAATTAAACAATAAACATGAAATAAAAAATTAAAATGAACTGCAAAGCAATAAATAACATAGGAATAAATATTAGTAATCATGGTACCGCACCATATTATTGCAGCAATTTTATTTCCCTTTGAAGTGTAAATACCTGATATTAAAAGAATAGGCACCACAAAAAATAGATTTGCAATATCCTGACCAACACATTGTGCAAGCCAATTTTGTGTTTCTCTAAAATATAATGTTTCATTCCAAATTCCTATACTACTGCACAAAGAAACAAGTATAATAATTGGAACAGTGAAATATAAAATATACCTATCAGTTTTAAAACCAAAATTATTATTCATTTTCTTTCACCTCTTCACTTTTTTACATCATTATAATTTATCGTTTTTAAAGAATCAAGATTTTAAAAATTTATGAACTATATATCAACAATTATATATGTACTTTACATTCCTAACTTTTAACTTTATTATTGTATCAATAGACATTAATTATCAGCTAATATCTTTTATCAAAGTTTTAATAATTAAAACTTATATTAATTTACAAAAATCAAGTTTAAGAAGGTGGTTAATATAAAAAATAAAATGCCTGTACTATTTGTAGGACATGGTTCCCCAATGAATGCCATAGAAAATAATATCTACTCAAGAAGTTGGATTGAAATAGCAAAAAATATTCCTAAACCAAAAGCTATTATTTCAATATCTGCACATTGGTATACAACTGGTAGTAAAATATCCGATTCTAAAACTCATAAAACAGTATATGACATATATGGATTTCCTGATGAGCTATACAAAATTGTCTACAACTCACCTGGATCTCCTGAGCTAGCTCATAAAACACAAAAACTAATAAGTAACAAAGTTGACATAGATAACAACTGGGGTCTGGATCATGGAACATGGTCTGTACTTCATATAATGTATCCAAATGCTGATATTCCTGTATTACAGCTTAGTGTAGATATAAGTGCTCCCCCCGATGAACACTTTAGAATAGGCAGGGAAATAAAATCACTTCGCGATGAAGGTGTACTCATATTTGCAAGTGGAAATGTAGTTCATAACCTATCAAGGGTGAACTGGCAAATGGAAAATAGAGGATATCCTTGGGCTGAAGAATTCGATAACTATATTAAAAACAATATAGAGACAAGAAACTTCGAAGATGTAATCAATTACAATAAATCTGGAGCTATAGCTGATATGTCATTTACGACACCAGAACATTTCTATCCTCTTCTTTATGTACTAGGTGCTTCTGAAAAGAATGATAGACTTGCAATATTCAATAACTCATGCACACTTGGTGCATTATCCATGACTTCATATTTGTTTGAATGAGTAAATAATTAAGGGCTATCGCATTAATATAAAATAATATACTAGTGTGATAGACCCTTTTATGCAAATTGTAGGTCAAAACAAAGGCTAATCGTTAAATTCCATCAAAAAAGCTCAATTGATCACTTTCTGGTAACCCCTTTAAACATCCAAACTTTCTAAGTGCATCTGCAGCAGAATTTCCTATTTTAGCACGTTTTCTTAAATCCTCTACAGAATTAATAGTTTTTTCATGTGCAGCCCTGTATATTCCATCTGCTGCTACATTTCCCATACCAGATATACTATTTATAGGTGGCCTTATGCCATCCTCTTCCATTAAAAATTTTGTAGCACTAGACTTATATAAATCAATTGGAAGAAATTTAAAACCCCTCTCGTACATTTCCAAAACCAGCTCTAAATCATCGAACATATCTTTATCTTTAGGAAGGGCTTCATTCCCCATATTTTTAATTTCCTTCATCTTTTCTTTAACCTTTTCTTTTCCAAATATCATAAATTCTGAATCAAATGCCTTTGCTCTGATACTAAAGTATGCTGCATAATAAGCCAAAGGTATATGAACTTTAAACCAAGCTATTCTAAATGCCATCATTACATAAGCTGCAGCATGTGCCTTAGGAAACATATACTTTATTTTCTTACAGGAATCTATATACCATTCTGGCACTTTCTTTTCTTTCATCAAAGCTTCATACTCCGCCCATTTTTCAGGATTTTTTGATACTTTTCCCTTACGTACCATTTCCATTATTTTAAAAGAAGTATTTGGTGGCAAGCCTTTCTTTATAAGATAAATCATAATATCATCTCTAGTACATACTGCCTCACTTAATGTAACTATCCCTTGATCAATAAGATCCTTAGCATTTCCAAGCCATACATCAGTACCGTGAGAAAGTCCTGATATACATAATAATTCCGAAAAAGTCTTTGGCATTGTATCCACAAGCATTCCTCTTACAAATCTAGTTCCAAACTCTGGAATGCCGAAAGTACCTACCTTTGAATTTATCTGTTCCGGTGTTACACCTAAAGCCCTTGTTGATGAAAATAAAGACATTGTATCCTTATCATCAAGTGGTATCTTATGAGGGTTTATTCCTGTTATATCCTGCAGCATTCTTATAACCGTTGGATCATCATGCCCTAGTATATCAAGTTTAAGTAAATTCTGATCTATAGAATGATAATCAAAATGCGTAGTTATAATATCTGAATCCGGATCATCAGCAGGATGCTGAACAGGACAAAACTCAAATATTTCTCTTCCTTTTGGTACAACTATAATTCCTCCAGGATGCTGACCAGTAGTTCTTTTTATACCTGTACATCCCTTTGAAATTCTTACTATTTCAGCCTTATTTATTGGAATATTTTTTTCCTCATAATATTTCTTTACATATCCAAAAGCTGTTTTGTCTGCTATAGTTCCTATGGTTCCTGCCTTAAAAGTTGTGCCTTTTCCAAAGATAACCTCTGTATACTTATGAGCCTTTGCCTGATATTCCCCTGAAAAGTTTAGATCTATATCTGGTTCTTTATCACCATTAAATCCCAAAAAGGTTTCAAAAGGTATATCCATACCATCTTTATCTAATTTTTCTCCACAAACAGGGCATACTTTATCTGGAAGATCGAATCCATTTTGTACGCCATAATCAGAAAAATCCGAGTATTTACATTTAGGACATCTGTAATGAGGTGGAAGCGAATTTACCTCTGTTATACCTGTCATATTTGCCACAAAAGAAGACCCAACAGATCCTCTTGAACCAACCAAATATCCATCTTCATTGGATTTCCATACTAGCTTTTGAGCAATAATATACATTACTGAAAAGCCATTTTTTATAATTGATTCAAGCTCCTTATCCAATCTACTTTGAACAATTTCTGGAAGCTCATCCCCATATAGCTCATGAGCCTTGCTGTAAGCAATATTTTTAATTGTCTCTTCGCAGCCATCTATATGTGGTGGACATTTTTCTGGAGAAATAGGACTAATTTGTTCACACCTATCTGATATTAAATTGGTATTAGTAACTACTACTTCATAGGCTTTTTCCTTTCCTAAATAAGAAAATTCCTGGAGCATTTCTTCTGTAGTTTTTAAATATAATGGTGCCTGATTGTCTGCATCCTTAAATCCCTGCCCAGCTTCCAGTATACGTCTGTATATTTCGTCTTCTGGGTCCATAAAATGAACATCTCCAGTAGCAACTACAAGTTTATTTAATTTTTCTCCTAACGCTATAATTTTTCTATTTATATTCTTTATAGCTTCTCTATCCGGTACCTGCCCTATTCTTACTAAGTAATCATCATTTCCTAAAGGTTGTATCTCCAAATAATCATATTCCTTAGCAATAGCCTCAATTTCCTCATCAGATTTTCCAAGAAGTATTGCCTGGAAAAGTTCACCTTCACTACAAGCACTTCCGATGATTAAGCCTTCTGAATATTTTCTATAAAGGCTCTTTAATATACGTGGTTTCTTATAAAAATAATTTAAATGAGAATAAGATACTAACTTATATAAATTCTTTAAACCTACATAATCTTTTGCCAATATTATTGCATGGTAGGTCTTAAGTTTTTTAAATTCTTCCTTTTTAGCTTCCTCATCCCGGCCGTATTTGTCTATATCCTCAAGTTCCTTAGTTCCTCTTTCCTTTAGCTCTTCAAGCATTACCTTAAATACCTTAACAGTAGTGTCTACATCATCTAAAGCTCTGTGGGCAACCTCTACCTTTATTCCGAGTTTTTTAGCCACTCTTCCTAATTTATAACTTTTATACTGTGGGAATAACTCCTGCGCTAAAGACAAAGTATCAACATATGTAAAATCAAAATCATAGTTCAAAACTTTTGCATTGTATTTTAAAAATCCCACATCGAATTCTGCATTATGAGCAACCAAAACACTATCCTTAATAAACTCAAGCATTTTTGGAAAAACCTGATCTATAGTTTCTGCATTTCTTACCATATCATCAGTTATATTGGTAATCTCCACAACTCTTGAAGGAATAGACTTTTCAGGATTTACAAATTGGCTAAAACTGTCTATTACCTTTCCATCTTTATATTTCATAATTCCTATTTCAGTTATTTTTTCAGTTACTGCAGAAAGACCTGTTGTTTCAAGATCAAGTACACAATAAGTAGTATCAATACTCTGCCCTTTGCAATTTTTCACAGAAGGCTTTTTATCCGGTGCTAGATAAGCCTCTACCCCATATATAATTTTCATATCAGGATTATCTCTTCCAAGTAACTTATGAGCTTCTGGGAAAGCCTGCACAACTCCATGGTCTGTTAAGGCAATTGACTTCATCCCCCAACTCATGGCTCTTTTAATAAGATCAGTGGCACTTGTCATAGCATCCATCTGACTCATCTGTGTATGCATGTGAAGCTCTACCCTTTTCACCTTAGCATTATCCTGCCTCTTATTTTTCCTAATGCCCTCAGTTTCTATTATAGTATTTGCAATTATCTCTACTTCCCCTGAAAACTTACTGTATCCTGCAGAGCCTGCTATTCTAATACCACTGGCTTTATTAAGTCTAGGCAAAACCTTTATATCATCACCTTGTTTTAAGAAGGACTTACAGGTCATAGAACTTGATCCATCATATAAATCAAAGGAAACCAATGTTTTCCCACTTTTCAATTCCCTTGTCTCTATATTTGATATCTCCCCTTTTATGGATATTCTCCCCTCATCTGGTGTAATATCAGTAATTTTTATTATATTTTCCCTTATTTTAGAGCTTCTACCAAATATTAAAGTTGCATCAGATTTTTTACTATCCGTTTCCCTATATGATTCTTCTTTTCTATTGTATCCAGCTTTGTTGTATGCTTTCTCATTTGTCACTTTAGGAGGATTGCTATTCATAGAAGCCTTAATTTCTTTTGAAATAGCTAGCATTTCTTTTTCACGTGCTTCCTCTTGAAGAATTAAATCTTCACTGCTAACATCATCAATAAAATTTATATTATATGTACTTCCATAAAGATTTTTTATAACCCTATGAAATTTTCTATCATAGTTCAATTTTTTTAGAAAATCTGATACTTGAATTTTAAAATTAAAATTTATATTATTTTCATCTACTTTACATTCACTATTATTTATTACTGTTTTTAAAACAGGATGTTTATCTGACATCAAAAGCACAATATTTTTAATTTCCTCTTCTATGGGCTTTTTGTCCGTTCCATCAGCATAATCCACAGCAATTTCAGAATCTTTTAAAGCAAATCTTCTTTTTATAAAACTATTCAACTGCTCAAATTCTTTTATTTCAATATATTTATCCGAACTTATTTTCATCTCTAATCGTTTGCTTTTTTTCTTCAATACTACCGATTGTACAATGGCAGCATTTATATTACCGCTTTCTTCATAGTCACTAAAAATTTCATTTATTCTTTTCATGGATTTATTTACCCTTCCCTTCAAAATTTTTAGTACTCTAATATTATATTTTATCAGAATTTCTATAGAAATAAACACATATTTTTAAAACTAATTATATTAAAATTGATGCTGAAGCATTTATAATCAAATTAACAATACCTGTTAATGTCCTAATTATATGTAGATATAACTGTCCCCGTACTAATTTATACAGGGGTAAAAATTTGTTTAAAATATAAAGTATATATATTGAAAAAGTCAAAGGATTATAGCCTTAAAATTTTTTCTACTGGCTATTTTCAAGGATTAAATAAACTTGAAGGTAGGCGAAATCATACTCATCGTAGATTTTCTAATATAGGTAAAAGATTTATTGATTACACTATCCATTTTTATAAAGATAATTTCTACATATCATTTTCATTGAGCTTAACAACGTAATCAATAAACTGTTTAATTGCACGATATTTCGGATTTTCTTTTTTGTATAATAAAAAGGCTTTAACCTCATAAGATGGATCAACATTAAAGTATCCATCCTCATAGTTAATTCCCATTGTATTAAGAAGGCGCTCTATAAGAAGCGCTCCAGCAATATTCTCCTCACAGTACTTAGTAATAGCATATGGAGATGGCAACTGTGCAACTACAACGGGCATTTTACCAGCATTGATAAAATACTGACTAATAATTTTATTGGCAAAATGTTCTGGTGGGTATTTAACCAAAGGAATTTTTAACATATTTTTTATACTAATTGTACCCGTTTTCTTTTTAATATTTGGTGCATAATACACAAATTTGTCCATTCGAAATGGTGACTTTTCAAAACTCTCCAAAGTAGTTTCATC
>JAQUXS010000111.1 GCA_028692255.1 Clostridium sp. | reverse complement strand
ATTATATTTTTAATATTTTTTATAGCTATAATTTGTTATGTTGCTTAAATCCATAATTTATTTTCTTTCTGGAAATTTTATATAATAAGAGGGAAAACACCTCTTACTCACTTATCATCCAGCAAAATGTTCATCTATTTAACAATCACTTATAATAGCCCTAAAGGAGTTCTAATTTAGAAAAATCAATATTTCCATTATCATCAACTATTTCACTATTAGCATGTACATATTCAATTTTACCTACAAACATTTCATGTGAACCAGTAACTATAGAATCTACTACCTTACATTCAATATTTACAGGACAATCTACTAATAATGGAACATTTACTTTAATTCCTTCCTCAACTTTAATATTAAGTTTAGAAAATTTATCTTCATCTCTGCCACTATGACTACCTAAATAATCAAACACTTCTTTTTGATCTTTTGTAACAATATTTACTGCAAACACGCCTGTTTCCTTTAACATTTTGTAAGAATATCGTGAAGGTACAACACCCACCATAATCATTGGTGGAGCATAACTGCAATTACAGCAATATGCTACTGCTAAAGCATTATTTCTACCATTATTATCTCTACAAGAGACTAATATCTTAGGTGTCGGCTGAAGACACGATTTCCTATTCTCTACAACTTCTTTCATAAAATATTCTCCTTTTTCGTATAATTAATAACTTAATATAAGGATATACACCATTGTTTATCTACACCACTTTGCACAAAAGCCTACTTTTTTACTACAAACAACCTTGTCCGAACCACAAGATGGGCAAATATGCTTATCTTGCTCATAATTTATTTCATATACATTACCACAATTGAAACATTTAAATTTACAAAACTTAGATCTATAATTCCCACCACTTATTCTTATAGATTTCCCTTTTGTTAAAGCAAGAGCTGTCTTTTTTCTTGCAGCATCAACAATATTCTGAAAAGTTTGTCTTGAAATTTGCATTTTTACAGCACACTCTTCTTGACTTAATCCTTCAATATCTTTTAATCTTATAGCTTCAAGTTCTTCTACCTTTAAAACTATTTCTTCAAGTTCACATTTAGGTTTTCCTAATGGAACGAAATAGGTATCCTCTGGGAAAAACTCTACTCTTCTAAATTTTGTTGGCCTTGGCATTTCATTTCCTCCCTGCATTTACTACATAATACTACAAACATAATGTTGGAATCATATATTCCAACATTATGTTCAAATTCTATTTTTCTATTTAATTTTAGATAGTAAAGACTTAAGTCTTGACTATCTATATCAATTATACTATTACATTTAAAACATTTAAAATAAATATGCAAGGGATTCAACATTACCTTATTAATTATTCATTACAATGTCCTTCATATTCATGTTCTTTGCAAACACTGCCTGTAGATTGTAATTTTCCATCTACATATTTATTTACAGCATCATCACATAACCCTTCTGCACCAACTACAACTTTAATTCCATTTTGTTCAAATAACTTTTGTGCAGTTTCACCCATACCACCTGCAATAATAACATTTGCTCCTAATTCTTTTAGAAATACTGGAAGATATCCTGGTTTATGTCCTGGATTTGGAGTAAAACTCTGATTTAATATCTTGTCACCATCTACATAATAAATTGTAAAACCATTACAATGTCCAAAATGACCACTTACAAATTTTTCTTCACTTGCAACTGCTATTTTCATTCTAATTCCTCCCAAAAATTATATTTTTTATGTTGTGCCACATATTTTCAATGGCTTTTTCAGCTATACTATCTTTATAAAAAGTTATAGGTTTTAATTCATTTATGACTTTCATGACAGTATCATCATATGGAACCTTACCTACCAAAGCCAATCTTTTTTCATCTATAAAATCTTCTATTTTCTTTGTCATATCTTCATTTATGTCATATTTGTTTATACAAATCATTGTAAAAACTCCAAAGTGTTCGCATAAATCTATAACTCTCATTAAATCTTCTAAGCCTGACTTTGTAGGTTCTGTAACAACTAGTACTGCATCACTGCCTGTTATTGATGATATTACAGCACATCCAATGCCAGGTGAGCCATCTATTATAGTTAACTTTTCATCTTCACTATGTCTCTCAGCATTTCTCCTTAAAAAAGATATAAGTTTTCCTGAGCCATCACTGCCTATATTCATTTCTGCTCTTGAAATTACTCCTTTATTAAGTTCAGTAATATAAGCATTGGCTACCTTTTCATCAGTCAATTTTATAGCATTTTGTGGACAAATTAGCTTGCATGCTCCACATCCTTCACACAAAAACATATCTATAGAATAATTTTTTATAGCATCAAATTTGCAAACACTTTCACATTTACCACACTTAATACAAGCAGTATTATCTATTATGGCTTTTTTTCCACCTATAAACTCACTTTCTTCAATATCTTTTCCATTGTAAAACATATAAAGATTTGGAGCATCTACATCACAATCTACTTTTACTACATCTCCCGCAAGTTCAGATAACGCTGCCACAATAGTAGTTTTTCCTGTTCCACCTTTTCCACTTAAAACTGCTAATTCCAAGCTAGCACCTCCTTCACTCCAACAGAAAGTTTATCAAATAATTTTTTATGATGTAAATCATCATATAATATTTCTCCTTTAGAATAAAGTACTGCTGTGTCTTTACTATAATCAATTGTTCCAATTAATTTTATTTTTTCTTTTTCACAATACTTCTTTATAATGTTATCCATTCCATCATCTTTATTTATAACTATACCAAAAGGTATAGTATACATTTTCACAAGCTCTATCGCCATTTTTAAATCATGAAGTCCAAATTCAGAAGGTTCTGTAACAAGTACTGCTCCATCAGCATAGTTTAAACAATTTACTACATTACAAGAAGTTCCAGGAGGACAATCAATTATATTTGTTTCATTTGTTAATCCTTTTAGCAATTTTTTAATAACTGGAACTGCCATAGGTTCACCAATATTTAAAATTCCTCTTTGGCAGCTTATGCCCTTCGATATTCCTTTTTCAATTTTGCCTATTTCTCTTTCATTGTAAGTAATAGAATTATGAGGGCACACAATTTTACAAGCACCACAGCCATGACATAATTTTTGAAAAAGCATAATATCCTCTTTTACCTTTGCAAGTGCATTAAATTGGCATACATCTGCACATTTACCACAGTTAGAACAACTGGTATCATCTATAAAAGGATATTCTATGGTAACTGATTCTTCTGCATAAATCTCTGGTTTTAAAAATAAAAAGCCATTAGGTTCTTCTACATCACAATCTATATAATTTACTTTTAGCGAAAGTGCTAGATTAGTGGATACTGTAGTTTTACCTGTTCCTCCTTTTCCACTGAGAACGGCTATATTCAATTATATATTCACCTCCATTTATATAAATTACCCTTGATGCGAAGCTCCAGCTGTATTTATTTCAGAAAGTTCATTATTCTTATATTTATCTAATACAGAACTTATGGTTATATTATCACATTTATATGCTTTAATCCCAGCTTTCTCAATGATTTCAAAAGCATTAGGGCCCAGGCTTCCTGTTATTACAGCATCCACTTTTTCATCGACTAATTGATTAGATGCAGCTATACCTGCCCCACCACTAGAACTCATACCCTTATTTTCCAAAGAACTAGTTTTTCCACTTTCAGTATTATAAATTTGAAAATATCTACATCTTCCAAATCTCATATCAAGCAAAGCTTCATTAGTTTTTCCTGTAGCTGAAATTGCTATCTTCATTTTTATTCCTCCAACTCATCTATTATATTTTTTACTATTGGATTAAAAATTAATTCAAGACTTTCATTTGCATTTTCATATCCATACTCTGCCAATCCACTTATAGTACTGATTACAGGAAGCTTACCTAAAAGTTTTAAATTCATTTCTTCTAAAAACTTATCTGTACCTTCTCCATTAAATAATTTAATTTTCTTACCACAATCTGGACAAGTTATGTAACTCATATTTTCAATAACACCTAAAATATTAATATTCATTTTTCTTGCCATCTTTATAGCTTTTGAAACTATCATAGAAACAAAATCTTGTGGCACAGATACCATGACTATTCCGTTTAATGGTATAGATTGCATTACTGTTAAAGCAACATCCCCTGTTCCTGGAGGCATATCAATAATTAAATAATCAAGTTCCTCCCAAAGGGTATCTGTCCAAAATTGTTTAACAGCTCCTGCTATTATTGGTCCACGCCATAGTACTGGATCATTTTCATTTTTAACCATTAGATTTAAAGACATTACCTTTATTCCATCAATAGTTTTTGCTGGAATCACCATATTATCTACCGAGATACATTTAATTCCTTTTAAATTCATAAGTCTAGGAATACTTGGTCCTGTTATATCTGCATCTAATACTCCAACCCTATATCCTAACTGATTTAAATGTTTTGCTATAAGTACTGAAATTGATGACTTACCTACCCCACCTTTTCCACTCATAACACCAATAATTTTTCCCACATTATTTTTGGGGTTATTTTCAATCATACAACTTTGTTTATCTTTTGAACATTTTTCGTTTGATGGACACGAATTGCACTCTGACACATAATCATCTCCTATATTGATATTGGCAAATGCCAATATCAATATACATCTGATTTATGTTATTGTCAAATGCCAATATCAATTATAGGTTCAAAACATGTTTGCAAAAGTTTTTTATTTTTTAACTAATTTATATGAGATGCCAATTAGAAAAGTTACTATTGCTGCATAATACAATTAAATGCTAGTGTAGCAGCACTTTTTACTTCTTACTTACTTTTATTTTTTTACTGCAATAACAACACCGTCTCCAATAGGTAAGAGAGTGCTATCAAGATCTGAACGATTGACTACTAATTCATTAAACTCCTTAATTGGTTCAATTAAATTATGCCATCTTTCCT
>JAQUXS010000003.1 GCA_028692255.1 Clostridium sp. | reverse complement strand
TATGGAATGCTGAGGTTGTACATGTATTAGGAGATAATAAAATAGAAAAGATAATTATTAGAGATAGAAATACAGATGAAGAAAGTGAAATACATGCAGACGGTATTTTTGCTTATGTTGGATATGCCCCCAAAACAGATTTATTTAGTGAATACATTAAATTAACTGAAAATGGTTATATTGAAACAGATGATAATATGATGACAAATATAAGTGGAGTATTTGCAGCAGGGGATGTAAGACAAAAAGAAATAAGGCAGCTTACAACAGCTGTAAGCGATGGTACAATTGCAGCCATCATGTCAGAAAAATATATTTTAGGAGGGAAATAATATGATAAAAATTTATTCAACACCAACTTGTTCATGGTGTAAAAAGACAAAGGATTATTTAAAATCAAAGAATATTGATTTTAAGGATTTAAATGTAGCAGATGATTTAGAGGCAAGAGAGGAAATGTTAAAGTTGTCAAATCAGTCAGCTGTTCCTGTTATAAATATTGATGGCAATATTATAGTAGGTTTTGATAAAGCAGCTATAGATAAACTTATAGAAAAATAAAACGAAATTTCAACTATGGGATAAATGGGAAATATTGAAAAGAAGGGGTGATGTTATGAAGAAATATGTCTGTTTAGTTTGTGGTTATATTTATGATCCTGCAGAAGGAGATCCAGAAAATGGTGTGGCAAAGGGAACTTCTTTTAAAGATATATCTGATGATTGGGTGTGTCCTCTATGTGGAGTTGGAAAAGATGAGTTTGAAGAAGTTAAGTAAATTATTGATAAAAAGGGCTGCCTCACTAGTATTTGATTTTATTATGCTAGCAAGGCAGCTTTATATTAAAGTTGAATTTCTACATTATTAAGTCTTAGCCAAGTATCTATTTGAATTAAATATGCCATAAGTTGAGGACCTGTCATGAGCTGACCGTACCATGGTTTTGTATAGGCTTTGCCACCTGTTTCAACTATTTTAGTTACAAATGGTATATCTATAAGATCTAGTATTGGTGACGAAGGATCGTTTAAAATGTTTCTAAGCCATTTTTGAACGATGGCAGTGTATTTAGGGTTATGGGTTTTAGGATAAGGACTCTTTTTCCTGGCTACTATTTCAGGAGGAAGAATACCGTTAAGAGCTCTTCTAAGGATGCCTTTTTCTCTATCGTCACAAAAACGCATTTCAGGTGGTATATTAAAAGCATATTGAACAAGTCTGTAATCAGCAAAAGGTACTCTTACTTCTAAGCTGTTAGACATACTCATTCTGTCTTTTCTAGTTAAAAGGGTTAACATAAACCACTTTATATTTAAATAAAATATTTCTCTTATCCTATATGCATATTTACTTTCGCCTTGTATATGGGGAACTTCTTTTAAGGTGTTTTCATAATTTTGTCTTACAAATCCGTCGAGGTCAATTTTTTTAAGATCAGGGCTTAATATTTTATTTCTTTCACTTACAGATTTTGACCAGGGGAAGGTGTTTGCTTCCAAGTCTTCTTTTCTCCTAAACCATGGGTACCCTCCAAATATTTCATCTGCACATTCACCAGACAATGCAACAGTTTTGTCTTTTCTTACTGCATTGCAAAATAGGTATAAGGATGAGTCTATGTCTGCCATGCCAGGCAAATCATTAGCTTTTACGGCATTAATAAGGGCATCTGCAAGATCAACATTAGAGTTTACTATACCATGATGGTTACTGTGTATAAATTCATGCATTTTAATAGCCCACTCACTATCTGAGTTTGGCTGAAATTCATTTGCTTTAAAATATTTGGCATTATCTTCATAATCTATTGAATAAGTGTCTAGTTTTTCACCTTTCTTTTCAAATTCTTTTGCAGCTATAGCAGAAATAGCACTTGAATCCAGTCCTCCTGATAAGAAAGTACATACAGGTACATCTGCTACTAACTGTCTTTTAACTGCATCTACTAAAAGACTTTTTACATGATCAGCAGTTTCATCAAGGGTTTCGGTGTGAACTTCACAGTGAACTTTCCAGTATTCCTCTGTTGTAAATTCATAAGGCGTGAGTATGCCAAAATGAGCAGGGGGAAGTTCATATATATCTTTGAATACGCCACTGCTAGAAACTTTACCAGGACCAAGACCAAATATTTCTGTAAGGCCTTCTTTTGTTATAATTGGTTTTACATCTGGATGTGCCAGTAGAGTTTTTATTTCAGAACCAAATATAAAAGAGTTATTTTTCATTGTATAAAAGAGTGGTTTTACACCTAGTGGATCTCTAGCTAAAAAAACACTTTTATTTTTCTCATCGAAAATAGCAAAGGCAAAAATACCATTTATATAATTTAAACATTTATATCCCCAGTGAATATAGGAAGTTAAAAGGACTTCTGTGTCAGAATAAGAATCAAATTCATAGCCTTCTTTTATTAGTTTATTTCTTACTTCATCAGTGTTATAAAGTTCACCATTGTACACTAGTACATACTTATTATTCCCTTGAGTTTTGATCATTGGCTGTTTGCCGCCTTCTGGGTCAACTACAACAAGACGTCTGTGACCTAAAAGACAGTGCTTTGAAAAATAGTAACCTAAATCATCAGGACCTCTTTGTTTAAGAGTATCCGTCATATTTTCTATAACATATTTATTAAAGAGTATGTTTTCTTTAAAATTAATACAACCTGCAATTCCACACATGATTTCAATCTCCATTTTATAACTGATATATAATATAGGTATGATAGATTACTAGTATAAGTTACAAAAGCTTAAAATAGAAACAAAAAAATATATTTTCATAAAATGATAAATCTATTTTGTAAATTAAACAATTATCAATATATAAACACAAAATTAATAAAATGATAAAAATATATAACTTTGAATGCTAAATCATTAGTAAATGCTCCGTTGACATAAATCATGTCAAAGTTTATAATTCTCTATGAATATTATCGTAAATTTGATAAATGTAAACCTTTCGCCTGTTAAATGTAATATGAGGGGATTACATTATTTTATTGTTGTAGAAAATAGGCGATTTATATGTCGCTTCTCATAGATACAAAATATCAGGAGGAATAAATATGGATAACACGCTTGTAAGAAGTTTGTACAGAGAAATGAAAGATTTCAGTGGTAAAGAAATAAAAATATCTGGATGGGTAAGAACTGTAAGAGCATCTAATGCTTTTGGGTTCATAGAAATAAATGATGGAAGTTTTTTTAAAAATGTTCAAGTTGTATTTGATAAAGAGATTTCAAACTTTAAAGAAGTATCTAAAGTTTGCATAAGTTCTTCTTTAAGTATTATTGGAGTTCTTATACTTACGCCAGATGCAAAACAGCCTTTTGAAATACATGCTAAAGAAATAGTAATAGAAGGAGAATCAAACGCTGATTATCCTCTTCAGAAAAAAAGACACAGCTTTGAGTATTTAAGAACAATTGCACATTTAAGACCAAGAAGTAATACTTTTGCTGCAGTTTTTAGAGTAAGATCTATAGCGGCTTATGCAGTTCATAAATTTTTTCAGGAAAGAGATTTTGTTTATACAAATACTCCACTAATTACAGGCAGTGACTGTGAAGGTGCTGGAGAAATGTTTAAACTTACAACACTTGACTTAAACAATGTTCCTAAAAATGAAGAGGGAAAAGTTGATTATACAAAAGATTTCTTTGGAAAAGAAACAAATCTTACTGTAAGTGGACAGCTTTCAGCTGAAGCTTTTGCACTTGCTTTTAGAAATGTGTATACTTTTGGACCAACATTTAGAGCAGAGGATTCAAATACTGCAAGACATGCAGCGGAATTTTGGATGATTGAACCAGAAATAGCTTTTGCAGATCTTAAGGATGATATGCAGCTTGCTGAAGACATGGTTAAATACATAATAAAATATGTTATGGAACATGCTCCTGAAGAGATGGAATTTTTTAATAAATTTATTGATAAAAAATTAATAGCAAGACTTACGGGAATTGTAAATTCAGATTTTGGAAGAATTACTTATACACATGCAATTGATATTCTAAAAAAATCAAAACAAGAATTTGAATATCCAGTTGAATGGGGAATAGACCTCCAAACAGAGCATGAAAGATTTTTAACTGAAAAGATATTTAATAAGCCTCTTTTTGTAACTGATTATCCAAAGGATATAAAAGCCTTCTACATGAGACTTAATGATGATGGAAAGACAGTTGCAGCATCTGATCTTCTAGTACCAGGTATAGGTGAAATAATAGGTGGAAGCCAAAGAGAAGAAAGAATTGATCACCTTGAAAAGAGAATGGCTGAACTTGGACTTAAAAAAGAAGATTATTGGTGGTATCTAGAACTTAGAAAATATGGTGAAACAAAACATTCAGGTTTTGGACTAGGGTTTGAAAGAATTATAATGTATATAACAGGAATGGCAAATATAAGAGATGTTATTCCATTCCCAAGGACTACAGGAAGTGCAGAATTTTAAAATATATAAAATTTTTGAGTTAAGAAACCGTGGACACATTTGAGTAAATCAAATGTATCCACGGTTTTATTTTTTTAAAGACATAATAAAAATTATGGATCAATAATTGCATGTTTATTTAATTGAACATCTGTAGTGTTTCAACACTATAATTACAACACTGAAACACAACACAAAAATGTTAAACACTATAACAATTAATAAAAGAATGAGATAGAATATAGGGTTATAAGAGGTAACAGTGTTTTGGCACGATAATTGCTTTTAATAATTAGTGTAAAGGAAAATATATCAGAGGAGGGAAAAAGATGGATGTTGAACAAATAGTGATGAACATAATTATATATTCTGGTGAAGCTAGAAGCTATTTTTATGAAGCACTTAGTGCCGCAAAAAAAGGAAAATATGATGAAATTGATCCATTAATAGAAAAGGCAAATGATTCTATTGGCAAAGCACATGATATTCAAACGCAAATGTTACAACAAGAAGCTGAGGGAAAGCCCTTAAAAGTTTCAATTTTATTTGTGCACTCACAAGATCATCTTATGACAACGATATCAGAAAAAAATATGATTTTAGAAATTATAGAATTGACAAAAACCGTTAATTCCTTAATGAATAAAAGTTCCAAATAGGGGCGATTTAATTAGAAATTATCATAAATTGCTTACTAAATTTATAAAATAAATGTAGGGGAGGAGATTTTTATGACTAAGATTTTATTATTTTGTAATGCAGGCATGTCCACAAGTATGTTGGTTACAAAAATGAGAAAGGAGGCTAAAAATAAAAACATTGATGCTACTATTGATGCATTCCCAGAAGCTCAAATGTCTAAACATTTAGATGGGGTAGATGTAGTATTGTTAGGACCTCAAATTAAATATGTATTGCCAAGAGCAAAAAAACTATGTGATGAAAAGAATATACCAGTAGAAGTTATAAATACTGCAGATTATGGACTTATGAATGGAGCTAAAGTATTACAGCGAGCATTAAAGTTAGCTAATAAATAAGCATAAGCATATTAACTAAAAGAGGAGGCTTAATATGAAATTTCCAAAAGATTTTTTCTTCGGTGCTGCTTCAGCAGCATATCAAGTTGAGGGTGCGTGGAATGAAGACGGTAAAGGGGTTAGTAATTGGGATGTGTTTTCAAAAATTCCTGGTAAAACCTTCGAAGGAACTAATGGTGATGTTGCTGTAGACCATTATCACAGATATAAAGAAGACGTAAAACTCATGGCAGAAATGGGATTAGAGTCCTATAGGTTTTCTATTTCTTGGACAAGAATAATGCCTAATGGTGACAGAGAAATAAATAAAAAAGGAATTGAATTCTACAACAATTTAATAAACGAATGTTTAAAATATGGGATAGTTCCCTTTGCAACGCTATATCATTGGGATATGCCACAAAGTTTAGAAGAAAAAGGGGGCTGGACAAATAAAAAAACAGTCGATGCTTTTGTAAAATACGCAAAGACATGTTTTGAGGCCTTTGGGGACAGGGTAAAACATTGGATTACTTTTAATGAAACAATAGTTTTTTGCAGTTCAGGTTATTTGACAGGATCTCATCCACCGGGAATAGTAAACGATACCAAAAAATATTTTATGGCTACACATAATGTTTTCACTGCTCATGCTAGGACAGTTGAAGAATATAAAAAATTAAAACAATTTGGTGAAATAGGTATTACTCATGTATTTTCACCGGCATTTAGTGTAGATGACAAAGAAGAAAATGTATTTGCAGCTTATCATGCAAATCAGTATGAAATTTCATGGTATTATGACCCTATACTTAAAGGAACTTATCCCGAATATGTTGTAAAACAATTAAAAGAACAAGGAATAACTCCCGATTGGACAGATGAGGAACTAGCTGTAATCAAATCAGCAGCACCTAAAAATGATTTTATAGGCTTAAATTATTATCAACCTAAAAGAGTTATTAAAAATAATGTTGAGACTGAGGGAAGTTCAAGTCCTACAAGAGAAAATGTTACTGGAGCACCTGGAAGTGCTTCCTTTGATGGAGTGTATAGGACAGTTAAAATGCAGGACAAAAAATATACAAAATGGGGCTGGGAAATTGCACCTAATGCATTATTGGAAGGATTAAGAACATTAAGGTCTAATTATGGTGATATTAAGCTATATATTACTGAAAATGGTTTAGGTGATGCAGATCCAATAATAGAAAATGAAGTTATGGATGTGGCTAGAATAAAATTTATAGAAGCTCATTTAAAGTCAATTAAAAGTGCAATTTCAGAAGGGATTAATCTTAAAGGATATTATGCATGGTCTGTGATTGACCTTCTAAGTTGGTTAAATGGATATAAAAAACAATATGGTTTTATATATGTAGACAGAAAGAATAATTTAAGTAGAAAGAAAAAATTATCTTTCTACTGGTACAAAAAAGTTATTGAAGAGAGGGGTGAAAACATATAATTTGTAATGAGGGTGACCCCGCGCTTATTCTGTAACAATATATATTTCACAAAAGTAGAGGAAATCCTTTTTAATATATAGTGTAAAGGCTAACTTAAGTTTTTAGCCAAAAAATATAAATTCAAGGGGGAATTATAAAAATGAGTAGTAAAGTTGATGCAATTCAAGAAAAAGTATTGCCACCAGTGATGAAATTTGCTAATTCAAAAATTATTATGGCTATATCACAAGGAATTATGGTAACAATGCCATTAACACTTATAGGTTCTATTTTCCTATTAATCGCTAACTTTCCTATACCAGCATGGAATTCTTGGATGACTAATATATTTGGAGCAGGTTGGGGAGTACCACTGGCTCAAGTTAACGATGCAACTTTCAATATATTGGCTATTGTTTCTGCATTTGGAATAGCTTCACAATATTCGAAAAATGAAGGCTGTGATCCTGTTTCAGCAGGAATACTTGGAATTGTCTCTTTTATAATTGTATCACCATCTTATTTAGCTGTTAAAGTTGGAACTAAAGTTGGTGGAGTTGTAACAAAAACTGCTGGTCAACTTTCAGGAGTTATACCTAGTTCAGACTGGTGTGGTGGAAAAGGTATGATTGCAGCTATAATATTTGGATTGCTTGCAGGATATATCTACTCTTGGTTTATAAAAAGAGATATAAGAATTAAAATGCCAGAAAGTGTACCTGAGGGTGTTTCAAATGCATTTTCTACACTTATTCCAGCTGCTGTAATTATAACTGCCTCAATGTTAGTTTACATCTTCTTTGCTGTGGTTACTAGTGGCACTGCAATTGAATGGATTTACAAGATGCTTGAAATCCCTATGCAAGGACTTACAGACTCACTAGGAGGCGCAATTGCTATACCATTTATAATTTCTTTCTTCTGGTGGTTTGGTGTTCATGGTGCTATTCTTGTTGGTGGTGTTATGGGACCAATATATCAGGCAGATTGCCTTGCAAATCAGGATGTTATGAAGACTGGTGCAGCACTCATTGCTTCAGGAGCTGGAAGAAATGCTCACATAATTGCTCAGCAATTCCAAGATAATTTTCTAACTATGGGTGGTTCAGGTATAACTTTAGGTCTTGTTTTAGCAATGTTCCTATTTGCTAAATCAAAACGTCTAAAAACTTTAGGTAATTTGGCACTAGTGCCAGGTTTCTTTAATATAAATGAACCAGTACTATTTGGTTTTCCAATGGTATTAAATCCATTTATGTTTATACCATTTGTAATAGTTCCAATAATTTCTGGCTTGCTCACTTACTTTGCTATATACACTGGTTTAGTTCCATGTTTTACAGCAGTACAGGCGATATGGACGACACCACCAATACTATCAGGGCTTATAGTTGCAGGTTGGAGAGGCTCACTGCTGCAGCTTGTTATAATTGTAATTTCTACAGCAATTTACTTCCCATTCTTTAAAATTCAAGATAGAATATATGCAAAAGAAGAATTGGAATCACCAGAAGACAGTGATGCTGAATAAAGGATTAAAGTAATATAAATAACCCGACTTTCTTATAGCGTTATAGGAAAGTTGGGTTAATAATATACTGAGTATATTAAAGAAAATTATAAGTAAGTATGTTAGTTTACTTTGAAATTATGACTTAGATGAAGAGGGGAATAAAAATGAAATTATTTAAATTAAAGGTTACAGGTAATAGGGAAGATTTTAAGATTGAATATAATTATTCAACAAATTTTGGTATAGATTATAGTGCATGTAATTATGAAGGTAGTCAGCAGGAAAAATATGATAAGTTTTATGAGGATTTAAAGACTAATGGATCTGCTTCACCAATAAATATAAAAGTTAAAATGACAATTCAAAATGTTGATAGGGCATTTTTAAAAAAAGAGGTTTTAAAGTTTACTAAAGTTGACTCATTTATTGAAAGATTGGGTAGATAACATAATTAATATTTAAATTATAAGTTGGATAAAACATATAAAGGAATAAACCGCCGCGCTAAAAAATAGTGCGGTGGCTATTTTTTTAATTATGTTTTCCCATCTCTCGTGATTTGCTTACGCATACTTTTACAGCTTCAATGATGCTTCCTCTAAATTTATTGTTTTCTAAGGAATATACGGATTCAATTGTAGTTCCCTTTGGTGAACATACTTCATCCTTTAATTGACCTGGATGTTTTCCAGTTTCAAGTACCATTTTTGCAGAACCAAGAACAGATTGTGCTGCCATTTTATATGCTTTATCTCTTGGCATTCCTTCCAAAACTGCGCCATCTGCTAGTGCTTCTATAAACATATATACAAAAGCAGGAGATGAACCAGATACAGCTGTAACAATGTCCATCATATTTTCAGTGACAACTTCGATTTTACCAAAAGACTTAAATATGTTTGTTACGACTTCCATTTCATCGTCTTTAACGTTTTTATTTCTGCATAATGCACTCATGCCTTCTCCTACAAGTGCTGGTGTGTTAGGCATAACTCTTACTATTTTTAAGTTGGCCTTTGAAAACCATGTTTCTATGGATTCAATTGTAACTCCTGCTGCAATAGATACAATAACAGTTCCTGGTTTTACAAAAGATTTAATTTTCTCTATTACATGTTCGTATTTATTTGGTTTTATAGAAAGAATTATAAGATCTGAATTCTCAGCTACCTTATTGTTATCATTAGTTGTAATTACATTAAAATTTTCTTTTACGTATTGAAGTGATGTGTTAGATGGATTACTTACAATTATATTTTTTCCTAAATATAATTTGGAATTTACAATTCCACCTATCATTGCTTTACCCATATTTCCGCATCCTATGAATCCTATTTTTTTTATCATGACAATTCCTCCTGCTATTTATTGAAAAGCTTCATCATACTATGATATAATTGGCTTAATTATATCATAGTTTTTTTATTATTTTAAATGCAAGGTATAATTTTATGTTTATATAAATATAAAAGGATAAGCTATACTGCTTTGAAAGGATTTTATTCAAATGAGGAAAAAATATTTAAAGAATGTTAAAACTATTGTTGTAAAGGTTGGAACTTCAACTTTAACATATGAAAATGGTCTTTTGAACTTTGAAATAATAGATAAACTTGTAAGGCAGCTTTCATCCCTTCACAATCAAGGTAAAAATGTAGTACTTGTAACGTCAGGTGCTATAGGTGTGGGTGCTAGAAAACTAAGGCTTAAAGAGAAGCCGAAAACAATTCCTGAAAAGCAAGCTGCGGCTGCAATTGGACAGGGAATTCTGCTGCACATTTACGAAAAGTTTTTTTCTGAATATAGTGAAATAGCTGCACAAATACTTCTTACAAAAGACGATATAAAAAATAAAACTCGTTTTACAAATGCTAAGAATACCTTCAATGCTCTTTTAGACCATGGTGTTATACCTATCGTAAACGAGAACGATGCTATTGCTGTACATGAAATAAAAATTGGAGATAATGATACGCTTTCAGCATTGGTAGCAACTATTATAGATGCTGATGTCTTAATATTACTTTCAGATATAGATGGATTATATGATTCTGATCCAAGGAAAAATAAGGACGCAAAACTTTTAACTTGTGTAAAGGAAGTTACAAAAGAAGTTGAAAATTATGCAGGAATTTCTAAATCAAAACTTGGTACTGGAGGAATGGCTACTAAATTAAAGGCGGCCAAAATAGTGTCCTTTGCAGGTATACCAATGATAATTGCAAATGGTTCTATAAACAATGTTATAGAAAAATCATTAGAAAGTGATGAAATAGGTACATTGTTTTTATCAATAAAAAAGTGAGATGATTTTAATTTGAATATAGATATTGAAAATTATGTTATAGAAAAGGCAAAAAAAGCAAAATTGGCTTCAAGAAGTCTTAACTATGCAAACACTATAGTTAAAAATAAAGCTCTTTTAAATATGGCTGAAGCTCTTTTAAAAAATGAAGATAGAATTTTACAAGCAAATAAAAAAGATATAGAAAAAGCCAAGGTAGATAAAAAAAGCCAAGCTTTTATAGACAGACTTTCATTAAATGAAGCAAGGATAAAGGATATGGCAGATGGTCTTATCAATGTATCAAATCTTCCTGACCCTATTGGATCTTCAAATAGTATGTGGAAAACTCCAAATGAATTGACTGTGGAAAAGGTAAGAGTTCCACTTGGTACAATTGGAATCATATATGAAGCAAGGCCTAATGTAACTGTAGATGCTGCTGCTCTTTGTATAAAAAGTGGTAATGCAGTTATATTAAGAGGCGGAAGTGAAGCCTTAAATTCAAATAAAGAGATATACAATATAATAAATTTTGCTGCAGCTCATTCAGGCCTTCCTGAGGGTTCCATAGAATTTATTGATAATACTGACAGAGAAGCTGTTAATGTCATGATGAGATTAAACAGATTTATAGACGTTTTAATACCAAGAGGTGGCAGTGGACTAATAAATAATGTTGTAAATAACTCAACTGTTCCTGTAATTCAAACTGGAGTTGGAAATTGCCATGTATACGTTGATTACAATGCAGATATGAATATGGCTGAGAACATAATAGTAAATGCCAAGACACAAAGACCAGCAGTATGTAATGCCATGGAAACACTTCTTGTTCATAAGGATATTGCAGCTAAATTTTTGCCTCATCTTGGAGAAACATTAAGAAAGCTTGGGGTTGAGATAAGAGGCTGTGAAAGAACTCGAAAGCTTATACCTTATGCTAATAATGTTACTGAAAATGATTATGCAACAGAATTTTTAGATTTAATTTTAGCTGTAAAGGTAGTGGATTCTATAGATGAAGCTATAGACCATATTTATAAATACAGCACTGGTCATTCTGAAGCTATAATAACAAATGATTATCACAATTCCCAGCGTTTCACAAAGGAAATAGATGCAGCTGCTGTTTATGTAAATGCTTCTACAAGATTTACAGATGGAAATGAATTTGGCTTTGGAGCAGAAATAGGGATAAGTACTCAGAAACTTCATGCAAGAGGTCCTATGGGGCTAAATGAATTGACTACGGTTAAGTATATAATTCATGGAGAAGGGCAGATAAGATAAAGAAGTAAACCGCCGCACTAAAAAATAGTGCGGCGGTTTATTTTTTTGTGTTGAAAAAATTTTCAAAATATTGAAATCTCGTATTGACAATGAGTCATAAAAAAGGTAGTATTGTTATAAAATTAAATTAAAGGATTATATTTACATTACATAAAATAATATACATTTATGAAATGAAGATGATTTGAAACCAATTTTTAACATATCGATATTTATTTAGCGAAATATTGATATGTTATTATTTAAAAATATTTTTCATATATACATGTTTTGAATCATGCATCCTTATTTATTCAAAATTTCAAAATATATAAATTGCATACATATATAAATTGATTTAAATTCAAAAAAATTAATTAGTGTTTTTGAATTTATATATAAAATGATCCTTAAAGGATTTAAGTAATTTTGTTATTAAAAAGGGGGATAATCAAAATGAAAAGAAAGAGGCTTATTGCAAGTATTTCATGTGGTTTAGTTTTAGCAGTAGCGTTGACTTCATGTTCAAGTGGAACTCAAGCAGTAAAAGAGCAAAATTTAAAGAAGGTTTCAACAGAGGTAACTGCAGCAACAAAACCTTCAGCTAATCCAACTGTTGCAAAGAATAGAAAGGATACACTAGTTGTAGGTAGTATGGATCCATCAGGTCAAATAAATCCAATAACAAATCAAACTGAGTATGATTTGTATTTAGTTAATTTAACATTTAATTCACTTGTAAACTTTGATGCAAATGGGGAGCCTATACCTGAAGTGGCTAAGTCTTGGGATGTTTCAAAGGATGGACTAACGTATACCTTCCATTTAAGAAATGATGTAAAATTCGATGATGGCAATACACTAACAGCTGACGATGTGGCATTTACCTATACAGCAGCATGTGACCCTACTTATGATGGTACACTAGGAAGCTACGTAGCTGCTTTAAAAGGATACAATGATTACAACCAAGGAAATGCAACTTCAGTTTCAGGTATAGTTGTAAAAAATCCAACAACAATTTCATTTACTCTAAATGATAAAAATGCCAGTGTGCTAATATCGCTTTTTAATACTGGAATTATGGAAAAGAAATATTATGCTTTTGATAAAGGAAACTTTAAAAAAGTGCATGATTTAGATTTAAAGCCAATGGGAAGTGGCCCTTATAAGCTTACATCTTTTAAAGCAGGACAAGAAACCGATTTGACTAGAAATCCTAACTATTTTAAAGGTGCTCCTAAAATAAAGAATATAGTTTGTCTTAATACAAATTCAACTACAGCTTTAGAAAAAATAGAGAAAGGTGAAACAGATGTAGATGCAGTTGCGACTAATCCTACAAATGTAAGTTCTATCAAAAAAGCAGGATTTTTAGATATGCAGCTATTCCCATCACTTTCTTACAATTATATTGGATTAAATTTAAAAAACCCACTATTTACTGATAAAAGAGTTCGTCAAGCTTTAACTTATGGGTTTAATAGAAAAGGATATGTAGACTCATTTTCCAAGGGATATGGACAGGTTTCAAATGAACCATTCTCACCGGTTCAATGGGCATATACAGACAATGTAAATAAATATGATTACAATCCTACTAAAGCAGGTAAGCTTCTAGATGAAGCAGGCTGGAAGCTTAATAAATCTGATGGTTATAGATATAAAGACGGCAAAAAGTTCTCATTTACACTTATGTATCCAGAGGGCAAAAAAAATTATACAGCAATAGCTACTATAGCTAAAGAGAATTATAAAAAAATTGGTATAGACCTTAACCCAGTGTCACTTGATTTTAATACAATAATAACAAAGACTGACCTAGTAAATGGTAAAAGAGATTATGATGCATTTACAATGGCATGGCAATTAACACCTGATCCAGATGCTACTCAAATATTTGACAGCAGCCAAGATGTAGCTGGTGGCTCAAATAATGTATCCTTCCACAATACTGAAAGTGACAAACTTTTAAAACAAGGTTTATCTGAATTAAATCAAAGCAAGAGAAAACAAATATATGCTAAATGGGCTAAATTAATAAATGATGAATGTCCATATGTATTTGTATCACAGGGCAAAGAACTTTGGGCAATAAATTCACGTGTTAAAGGTTATAAGCTTGGAGCTTTTTCAGATTGGAGCCGTAACGTTGAAAAACTACAATTGAAGTAAAATAAAATTATTGTGTTAGAAACATTAAAAGTGAGTCTAACACAATAATTTTATATACATATTAAGAATTAAATAATTGGGGGGATAGAAATGAGGCAATATATAGTAAGAAGAATTTTAACTATGATACCAGTTTTGCTAGGAATTTCACTAATCATATTTTTTATATTTGCCATGGCACCTGGGGATGCTGTAACAACTGCAAATCCTCATATGTCAGTTGCCGCTAGAGCACAGATAAGACATCAAATGCATTTAGATAAGCCTAAAATAGTTCAGTATTTATACTGGCTTAAGGGTGCACTGCATGGAGATTTTGGAACTTCAACTTTTTATAAAAAGAGTGTGGGGACTGTAATAAATTCTTTCATATGGAACTCTTTCATTTTAGGATTGACATCTACCATTGCGGTAATTGCAATTGCAGTTCCAGTTGGAGTTGTGGCGGCAACAAAGCAATATTCAAAATTTGATTCTATATCTTCTGTATTTGCTTTATTATCTATGTCTATTCCGGATTTTTTTATAGGGCTACTTTTAATAAAATTCTTTTCTGTGGATTTGCCTATATTCCCAATATCAGGGATGACAACTACAGGAAGCACAGCTGCAGGGCTATCGCATATAACAGATGTACTTTATCATATGTTTTTGCCATTCTTAGTTTTAACTATAACAAGCATTGCAGGGATTATGAAATATATGAGATCTAATATGCTTGAAGTAATAAGTGAAGACTACATTAGAACGGCTAGGGCAAAAGGATTAAGGGAAAAAGTTGTTATTTACAAACATGCACTTAGAAATGCACTTATACCTATAATTACTCTATTAGGATTTACTATTCCAGGGTTATTTGCAGGAGCAATTATAACTGAGCAGATTTTTTCTTGGCCAGGAATTGGTCCTGTTACTTATCTAGCAGTTATAAATAGAGACTATCCATTAAGTATGGGGATAAATATGATATATGCAGTGTTAATGCTTATTGGTAACCTAATTGCAGATGTTACTTATGCAGTAGTTGATCCTAGAATAAGACTTAAATAGGGGGTAATAGCATGGAAGGTAAATTACAAAGTAGCAGTAAAATTCAAGAAAATGCCTCTAAGGAGGTTATACTTAGTCCTGGCAAAATAGCTTGGAAAAAATTTAGGCATAATAAGATTGCAATGGTTGGACTTGTACTGCTTATAATTATTATTTTAATTTCCATATTTGGTCCTATGTTGTCTCCATATAAAATGGATGATATAGATTTAGAAAATACATCATCACCACCTACTATAACTCACCTACTTGGAACAGATGAAAATGGAAGAGATGAATTAGTCAGGGTTATGTATGCAGGGAGAATATCTTTAGCAGTTGGATTTTTTGCAGTTGTGGTTGAAGTTTTAATAGGATGTGTATTGGGTGTTGCTTCAGGGTATTACGGTGGGATTGTTGATTCAATAATAATGAGGCTTGTAGATATATTTTCATGTTTGCCTACACTTCCAATACTTATGATGATTGGAGCTATAATGCTGGATTTAAAGGTTAACCCTTCAAGTAAAATGTATGTGCTTATGGTTGTTATTGGAATACTAAGCTGGCCGCAGCTTTGCCGTCTTGTGAGGGGTGAAATTTTATCTCTAAGAGAAAAAGAATATATGCAGGCAGCAGAAGCATTGGGACTTAGAGATAGAAGAAAAATGTTTAAGCATCTTCTGCCCAATACACTGGCAACTATTATTGTTACAGCGGCACTGGGAGTTGCAGGTGCTATTCTTACAGAATCAGCACTGAGTTTTTTAGGACTTGGAGTAACGGTACCAACGCCTTCCTGGGGTGCATTAATACAATCCGTAGATGACATGCAAACACTTCAAAATTATCCATGGCTTTGGATACCAGCTGGTACTTGTATTTTGCTTACAGTTGTATCCATCAACTTAATTGGAGATGGACTTAGAGATGCGTTAGATCCAAAGCACAATAATTAGGGGGAGAGAGTTATGGCAGATGATTTATTAAAGGTTAGAAACCTTAAAACTTATTTTTATACTGATAGAGGAGTAGTTAAAGCCGTTGACGATGTTAGTTTTAACATTAAAAAAGGTGAGACATTAGCTATAGTTGGAGAATCTGGAAGTGGAAAAAGCATGACAGCTATGTCTCTTATAAGACTTATACCTTCACCACCAGGAGTTGTTAAAGGAAAGGAAATAAGCTTTGAAGGTGAAGATATATTAAAGTTAGATGATAATAAACTCAGAGAAATTAGAGGCAATAAAATTTCAGTTATATTTCAAGAGCCAATGACTTCATTGAATCCTGTATTTACTATAGGAAATCAAATTGAAGAGGCATTAATGCTTCATAAAAAATTAAGTAAAACTGAGGCTAGGAAAAAGGCAATTGAAATGATAAATTTAGTTGGAATTCCAAGGCCAGAAAAAATTGTAGATGCATATCCACATGAATTAAGTGGTGGTATGAGGCAAAGGGCAATGATAGCTATGGCTATGTCTTGTAGGCCCAAGCTCTTAATTGCAGATGAACCCACTACAGCACTGGATGTTACAATTCAAGCGGAGATTTTGGATCTTATGAAAGATCTTAAAAAGAAATTAAATACGTCCATTATTTTTATAACTCATGATTTAGGAGTTGTGGCAGAAACAGCGGATTATGTAGTGGTTATGTATGCAGGAAAAATAGTAGAAGAGGCAAATGTATTTGAATTGTTTAAAAAGCCACTTCATCCATATACCAATGGACTTTTAAAATCTAAACCAGTTATAAATAAACTCCAAGAGGAACTTTATTCAATTCCAGGACAGGTACCCAATCCTTATGAAATGCCTAAAGGTTGTGCGTTTAATCCAAGATGTGAAAAAGCTACAGAAAAATGCAGACAATTTGTACCAGAACTAAAAGATTTAGATAAAGGCCATAAGGTTGCATGCTGGATTTATGATAAAGAAACGGAGGAAAAATAAATGGAGGAGGTTTTATTAAAAGTAAGTAATTTAAAAAAATATTTTCCTATTAAAGGTGGTGTGTTTCAAAGAGTTGTTGGATATGTTAAAGCTGTAGAAGATATTTCTTTCGAAATAAAAAAAGGTGAGACTCTAGGACTTGTCGGTGAATCTGGGTGCGGGAAATCAACTACAGGTAGAACTTTACTTAGATTAGAGAATAAAACAAGTGGTGATGTGTTTTTTGAAGGTAAAGATATATATAAACTCCATAGGGAAGAACTTAGAAAATTGAGATTAGATATGCAAATAATATTTCAAGATCCATACAGTTCGCTAAATCCAAGAATATCTATTGGCAATGCTATAGGTGAAGCTCTTATAGACCATAAAATTTGTCCTAAAAGTGAAGTTCGTGATAGAGTTATGAAGGAATTAGAAGTATGTGGATTAGCCCCATATCAATATAGAAGGTTTCCTCATGAATTTTCAGGGGGACAAAGACAGAGAATAGGTATTGCAAGAGCACTTATTTTAAATCCAAAGTTCATAGTTGCAGATGAACCAGTTTCAGCCTTAGATGTATCTATACAGGCCCAAATTGTGAATTTGCTAATGAAGTTGCAGCAGAAAAAGGGACTTTCATATTTATTTATTTCTCATGATTTAAGTGTTGTGCAGCACATATGTAATAGAATTGGAGTAATGTATCTAGGTTCTATGGTAGAAATGGCAAGTAAAGAAGAATTATTTAAAAATCCACTTCACCCATATACAAAAGCTCTTTTATCAGCGGTGCCAATACCAGATCCAACTTATAAGAAAAATAGAATAATATTAAAAGGTGATATCCCAAGTCCTGCAAATCCACCGTCAGGCTGTAAATTTCATACAAGGTGTCCCTATGCCAAAAAGATTTGCAGTGAACAAAACCCAGAGTATAGAGAAGTAGCACCTCAGCATTTTGTTGCGTGTCATATAGTTTAAATATGTTTACTTAATGGTGTTCTAAAGGGGAGTAAGATCATGGATGAAAATAAAAACTTAAAAATTGAAGACAATATAAAGCCAGGTTTTAAAGATTACATTGCAATAGCATTGGCTATCGTTGAAACAGTAGTACCTTTTATTATAATTGCAATTGTAATTATAACGTCTGTTTTAATATTTATAACAAGGGTATGGTTAAAATAAAATGATTAATTTACAAATGATCAATGTTCAATAAATGTTTGCACATTGATCATATTTTTCCTAGAAATAAATATGCATATATATTATAATTAAATTATGATGGTAAATTTAGTTCAAAGAGGGTAATAAAACCATGAATAGGAAAGAAATAATATATAATAAATTATTAGAACTTAAAGACGGTGCTGGAAGTGATACGAAAACCATTTCATCTATTTTAAATATGAGTAGAGCTAATGTAAGTCATGAACTAAATATTCTTTGTAAGGAAGGAAAAGTAATTAAAACTACTAGCAGGCCGGTTAAATTTTCTGTTTCAAACACTAAGGCAAAAACCTCTGAGCTTCATGAACTTGTTAAAAATAATATAAGCTTAAGACATCAAATTGAGCAGTTAAAGGCAGCTGTGTTATATCCGCCTAAAGGTATGAATTGTTTAATTCTTGGAAATACAGGTGTAGGTAAATCTATGTTTGCTTCTCTTATCCATAGTTATGCTGTAGAAATGGGTGTAAAAAGCCCCAAATCACCTTTTATCATTTTTAACTGTGCTGACTATACAAACAATCCTCAACTTTTAACTTCACAGCTATTTGGTGTTAAAAAGGGGACATACACTGGAGCTGATTGTGATAAGGTTGGCTTAATTGAAAAGGCAAATGGAGGAATATTATTTTTAGACGAAGTTCATAGACTACCACCTGAAGGACAAGAAGCTCTATTTATTTTTCTTGATACAGGATCTTTTAGGAGAATGGGTGATGATGTTTTAAGAAAATCTGATGTCTTAGTAATAGGCGCTACCACAGAAGACCCAAAGTCGGCTTTATTGAAAACATTTACTAGAAGAATACCAATGTGTATAACTTTACCTTCACTTAAGGAAAGAACACTTGAAGAGAGATTATACTTAATAAAAAGTTTCTTTAAAAATGAAAGTAAGAAGTTAAATAGAGAAATTTATGTTTCATTAAATACAATAAGAGCTTTTTTATCCTATGATTGTCCTAATAATATTGGACAACTTAAGAGTGATGTACAGCTAGTTTGTGCTAAAGCATATTCTGAATTTCTTACTAATATAAAAACTGATGTAAGAGTAAATAGCCGAAGTATTCCTTCATATATACATGAAGGTCTATATAAAGAAAAAGAAAATAGAATAGTATGGACTCAACTAGTCAGTGAAGATATAGAATATTTTAAGTTTTCTGGTAATGAAATCTCCAATGAGGATATATCTATTAAAAATAACAGTATTTATGAGATTATAGAAAATAAGCTTGAAAAACTCAAAACAAAAGGAATTTCAGATATAGATATAGAAAATATACTTGAGAAGGACATAACAAAATATTTTCAAAACTACATAAACGGTGTATCCGAAAATATAAATAGAAAAAATTTGGTGAATATAATTGGTGAAGAAGTATTAGACTTCGTAGATAGTGTTATTTATAAAGTTGTTTCTGCACTTCAAAGAAATATAAGCAATAACATTTATACTGCAATGGCTCTTCATATAAACACATTGATTACGAGAGTTTACAATAATAAAGAAATAATAAATCCTCAACTTAGTAAAATTAAAGTGCTATATCCTAAGGAATATAAAATAGCACTAATGGCAAAAAAGGCAATTGAGGAATATGTACAAAAACCTATTCCAGAAGACGAAGCAGGGTATTTAACTTTATTTTTACTAGATGAAGACACTAAATCTCAAAAATGTATTGATAAAGTAAACGTTGTCGTAATAGCTCATGGGAAAACTACTGCAACTTCTATGGCAGAGGTTGCTAACACACTTTTAGGCGAAGATTTTGTTATTGGTATTAATGCACCGCTTGAAGTTAAACCATCTATAGTCCTTAAAGAACTTAAAGAAGTTATTAAACATAATTTTTCAACAAAGGGGTACGTTTTTCTAGTAGACATGGGGTCATTAATTACATTTGGAGAGGTAATTGAAAATGAATTTAAAGTGCCGGTTAAAGTTTTTCCACTTGTTTCTACTATTCATGTAATTGAAGCTGCAAGAAAATCTTTACTTGGATTCTCTATAAATGAAATATATCACAATGTTAAATCTATTAATTTCTGTGATTATTCTAAAAAAACTCTTGAAGAAAAAAGTAATGTTAAAAATAAAGTGGCTATTATTACAGCATGTTTAACAGGACAAGGAAGCTCTTTAGCTGTAAAAAGTTTTTTAAGTAGTAATTTGAATTATGACAGTAATATATTTGATATAATTTCATTAAATTGCGTTGACACTAAGTTTTTTAAAGAACAATTAAGAAAAATTCAAATGGAAAAAGAAATTCTATTTATAATTTTATCTTTTCCTATAGATACAAAATTAAAACAATATAATATGTATGATGTTATAAGTATGAAGGTATTACCTGAATTACAAAACATGGTAGATACTAAAACGGTTATTTTGAAAATGCCTTCGGTTTTTAGAGAAAATATATTAAATTTAGACAGTGATGAATTATATGAGGATATTAATGAATTTATAAAAAGAACAGAATATAAATTAAATGCTAAACTTAGTGATAAAATGCTTATTGCGTTAAGCCTACATATGGCCTTTGTTTTTAGCAGATTAAAGGATGGGAAAACTACTGCTGAGTATCCTAAAAAAAGTGAATATATAAAAGAAAATCCAGGCTTATATAAAATCATAAAAGAAAATTTAGTATATATATATAATAAGTACTTTATAGTAATCTCTGATAGTGAGATTTGTTATATGATGAAATTCTTTTTAAATGATGATTGAGAAATAATAAAGGAGAACTATTGCATATGGTGATTTTAAAACCATTTTGCAGTATTTCTCCTTTATTTAATGTCTTGCTATTTTGCCGTTATTTTTACCCAGCTATCACTGTAAAGTTTTCTTGTAGAACCAAGGTCTGTAAATATTTCAGAATTTTTAAGGGATTGATTACTTGGATAAGATGCTTTGTTCTCTCTATCTTTTTTACTCATCAATTTAAGTGTGGCATCATTTGGAGTCCCATATCCAATATAATCAACATTTTTCTTGTTTACATTTGCATTTAAAAGAAAATTTAAAAATTTCTCGGCGGCTGTTTTATGTAGGGCATTTTTAGGAATAACCCAGCTGTCAAACCATAGGTTAGTGCCTTCTTTTGGTATAACATATTCAAATTTATTAGGATTTTGATTCATAAGCACTGCTGCATCACCTGAATATATCACTGCAATGGATTTTTCGCCACTGCTTAATGAATCTTTTATTTCATCACCAACATAGACAGGATTCATATCAGATTTTTGTTTTAGAAGTTCATTTGTAGCAGCATTTATTTGTGCAGGATTTTTTGAATTCATAGAATACCCTAATCTTTTAAGTGATATACCTATGGAATTTCGCATATCATCAGACATAAAAATGTCATTCTTATATTTTTTATCCCACAGCACATTCCAGCTGTCTATCTTGTCTTTTACTTGTGTCTTATCATATATTATACCTATAGTTCCCCACATATATGGTACAGAATATTTATTTGAAGGGTCATAGCTTAAATTTCTATACTGTTTATCTATATTTTTATAATTTGGAAGGTTTGAAAAGTCAATTGGTAAAAGCATATTTTCTTTTCTCATTCTGTCTATCATGTAATCTGAAGGACATATTAAATCATAACCGCCCATTCCGGATTTAACTTTTTCATACATTTCTTCATTAGTAGAGAAGGTGGAATAGTTAACTTGTATTCCAGTTTGTTTTGTAAAATCTTTTATAGTACTTGGGTCTATGTATTCACCCCAGTTAAATACATTTAATTTTGTTCCGCTATTTACTTTGCCAGGGGCATAGCAACCTGTGACAATAGATGAAAACACGCAAAGAGATAATATAATTAAAGCAAATTTCTTAGTAGTCTTCATTTCTCTCTCCCTTCTTAAAAAGATCTTTTCCATTTGCAAGGAAAAGAAGTATTAAAATTGTTATAAACATCAATGTTGATAGTGCATTTATTTCGGGGCTTATACCTCTTCTTGCCATAGAATAAATTTCAATTGAGAGGTTTGTAACGTTAGACCCAGAATTAAAAAAGCTTATGACAAAATCATCAATGGACATTGTGAAGGCAAATAAAAATCCTGCAAATATACCAGGCTTTATTTCTGGAAGTATAACTTTACGCAGTGCATAAGCTTTTGAAGCACCTAAATCAAGAGCTGCCTTTATAGTGTCATCTGGAAGCTGTTTTAATTTAGGAAGTACAGATAATATAACATAGGGAGTTGAAAATGCCACATGTGCAATTATCATAGTTGTAAGTCCAAAAGGAATATTAAAAAATATAAATAAAGTCATAAGAGAAACAGCAGTAACTATATCAGGATTTAAAATAGGTATATCATTTATCATTAAAAGAGAATTTTTTTTAAATCCAACCATTTTGTCTATGCCCATTGCAGTTATTGTGCCAAATATAGTTGATATAATTGAAGAAATTATAGCTATGAGCACTGTATAATAAAGGGCGGTTAAAATTCTGTCATCGCTTAGAAGAGCAGCATACCATTTAAATGAAAAATAGCCCCACTTTGAAGGAAGCTTTTCTGAGTTAAATGAAAAAACTATTAGAAAAAATATGGGCATATATAAAAATACGTATATTAAACCAAGATATATTTTTTTTGCGTAAATTTTCACCATAAATAGCCACCACCTTCTAGAGAATCTTTAGTATCAAATTTTGAAAGTATTGCCATGGAAATAAATATTATTATCATCATAAGTATTGAGAGTGCTGAACCAAAATACCAATCTCCTACAGTTATAAATTCATTTTCAATAAGATTTCCAACTAGCATAAATTGACCCCCGCCTAAAAGCTGCGAAATTACAAAAGTTGAAACTGATGGCATGAAAACCATTGTAATGCCAGACATTACTCCAGGTATGCTTAATGGTAGAACTATTCTTTTAAACACTGTAAATTCATTTGCTCCAAGATCCCTTGCAGCTTTTATAATGTCATTATCAATTTTTATTAATACTGTGTATATTGGTATTATCATAAATGGAAGAAAATTATATACCATTCCAAGAATAACCGCTGTATTTGTATATAGAATATCAACTTTAGGAAAACCAAGAAAGCTTATAATAGTGTTTATAATTCCGTTTTTTCCTAGAAGTGATAGCCAGGAGTAAGTTCTTAAAAGAAAATTCATCCACATTGGTATAATCAAAAACACCATTAGCATATTTCTCAGCTTAATTTTTGATTTAGAAATTATATAGGCAGCAGGATAGCCTAAAATAAGACAAATTAAAGTAGAGATAAAGGCTAATTTTAATGAGCTAAAAAAAACAGTCAAATAAACAGGATTAAATAGTTTTGTATAATTGCTAGTTGTTAGGTTGCCATTGCTGTCTATAATACTAAAATACATTATGAGAAATATGGGGATAACTATAAAAAGGATACTCCATATTATATAGGGGTAAGCTGCTTTCGATTTTCTGCTCATCACTTATCGTCCCAGTCCTTTCTCATGATATGTATATTTTTTTCCGATATGCTTAGGCAAATGTTTTTATTTATATCTGTTTGTGCTGTGTTGTGAATTGTCCATCTTGTGTTATTTTCTGTTTCAACAATTATTTCATAGTAAACACCTCTAAACACTGAAGAAATAACTTTTCCAGTAATGGATGAAGTAGAACATTCTGTGATTTGTATGTCTTCTGGTCTTATTACAACATCAACGTTTTCATTTTTATTGAAATTGTTTTCTTCACATTTGAAAACATGATTATCAAATTTAATTTTATTGTCTTTAAGTATAGTACCTTCTATAATATTACTTTCGCCTATAAAATCTGCAACAAACTTGTTATTTGGTTCGTTGTAAATTTCTTCTGGAGAACCTATCTGTTGTACAATTCCTTTATTTAAAACAACTATAGTGTCTGACATAGTTAGAGCTTCTTCTTGGTCATGAGTTACAAATATAAAGGTTATTCCAAGATGCTGCTGCATTCTTTTTAATTCAACTTGCATTTCTTTTCTAAGTTTTTGATCTAGTGCTCCTAAAGGTTCATCTAAAAGAAGTAGTTTGGGCTCATTTACAAGAGCTCTTGCTATGGCTATTCTCTGCTGTTGACCTCCGCTTAATGAGTTAATAGACCTTTTTTCAAAACCGCTTAATTCTACAAGTTTTAGCATTGCATGGACTTTTTCTTTAATAGTGTTTTCTGGAAGCTTTTTGATTCTAAGCCCAAAAGCAATATTTTCAAATACATTCATATGTGTAAAAAGTGCATATTTTTGAAATACGGTATTTATTTGCCTTTTATTTGGTGGAATATTGCTTATATCCTTATTTTCAAAAATAACGCTTCCATCATCAGTTGCTTTAAAACCTGCAATTATATTTAAGGTTGTTGTTTTGCCACAGCCACTGGGCCCAAGGAGAGTTACAAATTCATTTCTTCTTACCTTAAGATTTAGATTGCTAACAACGGAATTTTCACCGTAATTTTTTGTTATGTTTTTAAGTTCCAACAGTATATCTTTTTCCATAATAGTTGTTTAAACACCTCTTTATAAAATTAAAATGAAGGTGGGCTGCTTATGCATATGAGCTTTGCACAAGTTTTTCCACCGTTTAATATGCTGTGATTTATATTTGCTTTAAAATAAAAACTTTCACCTTTTTTTATTTTATATTTTTTTCTTCCAAGTTTAAGTATTATCGTTCCATCTAAAATGTATCCAAATTCTTCGCCTTCATGTGGCTTATCTTCGAGACAGCTTTTTTCACATTCTAACGTTAGAATAATGGGTTCCATAAAATCTTTTTGAGAATTTGATACAAGCCACTTTAGTTTATAATTGTATTTTTCATTGAATGTTTCAGACATGTCATCTTTAGTAAAAACTATCTTTTCATTAAGATTTTCGCTAAAAAACTCTGTAAGATTTGTACCAAGTACGTCTAAAAGTTCCGTAAGCGTTGCAATGGATGGTGATGTTAAATCTCTTTCTATTTGAGATATAAATCCTTTTGAAAGTTCACATCTATTGGCAAGTTCCTCTTGAGTAAGATTTTTCTCGACTCTAAGTCTTTTAATTTTTTCTCCTATTTCCATAAAGTACTCCCTGATATTTTACTTAGGTATATGAAATAAAAAATATATAAAATAGATGTATTTTCACATACCTATAATAGTATATGTAAACTTCAGGTTTAAATATACTAAACTAACAATAAATAATTATACATATAATTTTTTCATAAATCAATAATAAAAATTTTTATATTGAAAAAAAGAAGGGATAATGTTATTATTATACAATAAATACTTAGGAGGCTAAATATATGGATCCTAAAAGAAAAGTATATATTGGACATAGTATCAAAAAGGTGTCTAGATCTATGAATAACGTTTATGATGAAAAACTAAATGAATATGGTGTTACGGCATCTCAAGTTTCAATTCTATATGTACTCTGGAATAAAGATGGATTAAGTCAAAAAGAAATACAGGGTAATTTAAACTTAAGACCAGCCTCTGTATCAGGACTTGTAGATGTACTTTGTGCAAAAAATCTTATTACAAGGGAGCTAGATAGGGAAGATGCAAGGATTAAAAGACTGCATTTAACTGAGAAGGGTAAAAAGCTTGAAGAAATTTCTATTAAAATAATAGGAGAGATTGAAAACATACTTTTAGATGGATTTTCAGAGGATGAACAGGTGATTTTAAATTCATGGATGATTAAAATTTATAAAAATATAGTCAGCGAAGAAAAATATAAGTAGTTTATAAGTATAATTGATATAGATACAATTATAAATTTTTATTTAGGAAGCTAATTAGTTTATAGGAGGAATATTTTTTGAATGACACAAATGAACTAGGAAGAGAAGGAATTGTAAAATTATTATTTAGATTCTCCATTCCATCTGTTATTGGAATGGTTGTAAATGCACTTTATGTTGTTGTGGACAGAGTATTTGTTGGAAGAGGGGTTGGTCCTCTTGCACTTTCAGGAGTTGGTATAACACTTCCATTAACAAATATAATTATGGCAGCTGGCATGCTAATTGGAGGAGGAGGAGGAGCTCTTGTTTCACTTAAACTTGGACAAAAAAGAAAAAAATCAGCAGAGAAAATTGTAGGAAATTCAATTATTTTAACAATAATAATATCATTATTTGTTACTGTGGTGTGTTTATTATTTCAGGAGCCTATATTAAGAGTTTTAGGTGCTAGCAATGATACTATGATCTATGCAAAGCAGTTTTCTACTATACTAATTTTAGGAACTGTACTTCAAAATGTTGGATTTGGAATGAATCCAATTATAAGAGCGCAGGGTGATCCTAAAATGGCAATGAAAATGATGCTTACAGCTTCAGTTTTAAATTGTATAATAAATCCTCTTTTAATATTTGTTGTTAAACTTGGAGTTAGAGGTTCAGCTCTTGCAACTATAACTTCACAGACAATGTGTTCCTTGTGGGTTTTGTTTTATTTTACAAAAGGTAAAAGTAATCTTAAACTAAGAAAAGAAAATTTAAAGCTTGATAGTAGAATTGTAAAAGAAATTTTGTCAATAGGAATGTCTCCTTGTGCTATGCAGATTGCGGCAAGTATGGTTACTATTATATTAAATACAAGTCTTAATAAATATGGTGGGGATCTTGGAGTAGCCTCTTTTGCACTTATAAATAGTATAGCAATATTATTTGTTATGCCTCTTTTAGGAGTAAACCAGGGAGCTCAGCCTATAATAGGTTATAATTATGGTGCTAAAAATATTAAAAGGGTTAAAAAGACTATTTTTTATGCTTGTGGCGTTAATTTGATTATAGCTATTATGGGATTTGCTATTGTTCATATATCTCCAACAAATATAGTGGAAATATTCAACACAAATGATCCTGCACTTATTAAAATGGCGTCTAACGGACTTTCGTTATTTTTAATGATGTTTGGATTTGTTGGACTGCAAGCTTCTATTACGAATTATTATCAGGCTGTTGGAAAACCAAAGCATTCTATGTTCTTAAGTCTTTCAAGGCAAATATTAATACTCATTCCACTTGTTTTAATATTGCCACGTTTTCTTAAATTAAATGGTGTGTGGATAGCTGGAGCAGCTTCAGATTTACTTTCAACCATACTTGCAGTTATATTTTTTGTGTTTGAAATAAAGAGATTAAATAAAATTGATAAAAATAAGGAAGACTATGAGATAATATGATTTAGACGTTTCAAATAGATTATTCGTGTGTTATAGTTTTAGTATAAACTAAATGAGGAGCATTCATTTTATGAATATAAGAAACAAATTTTTACCTATAAGTAAAGCTGATTTAAAAGAAAAAGGTATATCACAGCTTGATTTTATAATAATTACAGGAGATGCTTATGTTGATCATCCTTCTTTTGGCACAGCTATAATAGGGAGAGTTCTTGAAAGTGAAGGATTTAATGTAGGAATAATACCACAGCCTGATTGGCACAATGCAGATGATTTTAAAAAGCTTGGTAAACCTAAATATGCATTTTTAGTTAATTCAGGTAATATTGATTCTATGGTTAATCATTATACTGTTGCAAAGAAAAAAAGGCATGATGATTTTTATTCTCCAGGTGGTGAAGGGGGACATAGACCAGATAGGGCAGTTATAGTTTACTGCAATAGAGCTCGAGAAGCCTACAAAGATGTTCCTATAATTATAGGTGGAATAGAGGCAAGTCTTAGAAGATTTGCACACTATGATTACTGGGAAGATAAAGTTAGAAGGAGTATACTTATTGATTCAAAAGCGGATTTGTTGTCTTATGGCATGGGTGAAAAGACAATTGCACAAATTGCAAATCTTTTAAAGTACGGAAAAGATATAAAGACAATGAATGATGTACGTGGAACAGTATATATAACTTCAAACATCGACAATTTAACAGACTATATTGAAGTTCCCTCTTTTGAAGAGGTTAACAGTGATAAAAGTGAGTATGCAAAAGCTTATAACCTTGAATCAATGGAGCAGGATGCGGTTAGAGGCAAAACTGTAGTTCAAAAGCATGGTGACAGGTATATAGTTCAAGCACCACCTCAGTGGCCCCTCACACAGATAGAAATGGATGATGTATACAATCTTCCATTTACAAGGAAGTACCATCCTATATATGAGAACAAGGGTGGAATTCCAGCACTAAAAGAAGTTAAATTTTCAATTACAAGTCATAGAGGATGTTTTGGGGGATGTTCATTTTGTGCCCTTACTTTTCACCAAGGAAGGACAATACAAAATAGAAGTCAGAAGTCTATAATTGATGAAGCAAAGCTTATGACCAATTTTGATGATTTTAAAGGATATATACATGATGTTGGAGGGCCTACTGCAAACTTTAGACATGTATCATGTAAACAGCAGCTTGAAAGAGGAGTTTGTAAGGGAAAGCAGTGTATGTTTCCAGAACCTTGTAAGAATTTAAAAATAGACCATACTGAATATTTAAGTCTTTTAAGAAAACTAAGGGAACTTCCTAAAGTTAAAAAGGTGTTTATACGTTCAGGAATAAGATATGATTATTTAATACATGATAAAAATACTCAATTTTTTAAAGAATTGTGCAAATATCATATAAGTGGGCAGCTTAAAGTTGCACCTGAACATATTAGTGACAAGGTTTTAGAGAAAATGGGTAAACCGAAGAAAGAAGTATATAACAGGTTTGTAAAAAAATATTTTGAAATAAATAAAGAACTGGGTATGAATCAATATCTTGTGCCATATCTTATGTCAAGTCATCCAGGCAGTGATTTAAATGCAGCAATAGAGCTTGCACTTTATATAAAAAAGATGGGCTACACTCCAGAGCAGGTTCAAGATTTTTATCCAACACCGGGAAGTTTGTCTACAACTATGTACTACACAGGTATAGATCCTCGTACAGGAGAAAAAGTGTATGTAGCGAAAAAGCAGCATGAGAAAAACATGCAGAGAGCTTTGCTTCAATTTGCTAAACCCGAAAACTATAGAATTGTAAAAGAAGCACTTTTAAAAGCTGGAAGAGAAGACTTAATTGGAGAAGGGGAAAATTGCCTCATTCCATCTACACCTAGAAGAAAAAGTTACAGGAGACATAAGAGAAGATAAAGACAATGATCAATGTACAATGATCAATGATCAATAAAAAAGACAAGGAAAAATGATCAATGTACGAATGATCAATAGAAAAGATAAAGGGACAATGATCAATGAACGAATCAATTAAAAAGAACAAAGAGTTTTATGAATTTAGATGAATAAGGTGCCGTTTGAAAATAAGCAAATCATTTTCAAGTGGCACCTTATTGAATTACAGGTTAATTCAATTTATTAAGAAAGTTATACACACTTGTTATCAATATTAATTAACAAGTGTGTATAACTTATAATAAATCATTTAATAATTTCTAGTATAGGTAGCCTTCTTTGTAAAGAAGTTCTGCGGTTAGAAGTGCACCGCCGGCAGCACCACGAAGGGTATTGTGAGAAAGACATACAAATTTATAATCAAATAGAGAATCCTCTCTAAGTCTGCCAATTCCAATTCCCATGCCTTTTTCCATTTCACGATCAAGTTTTGGTTGAGGTCTAAAGTCATCTTCAAAATAAGTTAGGAATTGCTTTGGAGCAGTTGGAAGATCTAAAAGTTGAGGCTTACCTTTATATTCTTTAAAAGCCTCAAGAATTTTTTCTTTTGAAGGTTTTTTGTCAAAGGATACAAAAACAGCTGCCATGTGGCCATCTGCTACTGGAACTCTAAGGCATTGAGAAGTTATTATAGGTGATTCTGTGCATACAATTTTATTCCCCTCAATGTGTCCCCACACTTTTAATGGTTCCTGTTCACTTTTTTGTTCTTCACCAGGTATAAATGGAATTACATTATCAATAATTTCAGGCATTTCTTTGAAAGTTTTTCCACTGCCGGATATTGCTTGATAAGTACATGCAAGTATTTTAGTTGGTTTGAATTTTAAAAGAGCACTTATAGCAGGAACATAACTTTGAATGGAGCAGTTTGGTTTTGCAACTATGAATCCTTTTTTAGTTCCTAGTCTTTTTTTCTGTTCAGGTATTATATTAAAATGTTCTGGATTTATTTCTGGTATAACAACAGGAACATCATCTGTAAATCTGTTAGCTGAATTATTTGATACTACAGGTATCTCATGTTTTGCATAAGTTTCCTCTATTTTTTTTATTTCGTCTTTTTTCATGTTAACAGCACAGAATACAAAGTCAACTTTGCTTGAAATTTCATCTATGTCATAAATATCTTTTACAACAAAATCTTTAATATATTCAGGTATTGGACGATTCATTTTCCATCTACCATCAACGGCATCAACATAAGGTTTGCCGGATGAACGTTTGCTAGCGGCTAGAGCTGTTACTTCAAAATACGGATGATTTTCTAGGAGAGTTACAAACCTTTGACCAACAAGACCAGTAGCTCCGAGAATACCAACATTTAATTTCTTTTGCATGTTTTATCCCTCCAAAAAGTTTGCTTATAGTTATAATTTTATTATAGTATAAACATTTAACAATGTAATTGTAAATAATGCTAAATAAATTGTAAAAACTGCTTTTAAAAATAATGATTTTTATATTATTATACATCATTCTATACTAAAAAATAGGTTGCCTCAAAATATTAATTTATTTTGAGGCAGCCTTGTATAATTCTTGAATATATAATTCAATTATGAACAGAGATTATACTGTGAATAATAAATCTCCATAAGTTGGCATTGGCCAGAATTCTTTATCAACTACAGTTTCAAGTTTATCTGCAGCTTCTCTTACAGCTCCCATTTTTTCGAATACATCGAATTTATAGAAGTGAGCTGTATCATAATCATCACCATCAAGACTTTGAGCTTTTACAACTGAAGCATCTAAAGCACCTATTGTTTTATTTAATGTATCAGCAAGAGCAGTAACTTCTTTTAGAAGATCTGTTTGTACACTTGCATCAGCGCCAACTGCTTTAACTGCTGCAGCTGATTTAGCAAGGTGTGTTTCAAATTTCAAAACTGCTGGTAATATTTGACGCTTTGCAACTAAAAGTGTTGTTTCAGCTTCTATATTAGTTATATTTGTGTAATTTTCAAGACCAACTGCATAACGTGATTCAAGTTCAGCTTTGCTTAATACATTATGTTTTTCAAATAATGCTACAGCTTTATCTGTAACGAAAGCTTTCATTGATTCAACAGTAGTTTTAACATTTGGAAGGCCTCTCTTTTCAGCTTCAGCTATCCATTCATCTGAATATCCATTTCCGTTGAATATAACTTTTTTATGATTTTTAACTATATCTGTTAATACAGCTTTAACTTCAGCTTTAACATCAGATGCTTTTTCAAGTCTATCAGCAATTTGTGAAAGAGCTTCTGCAACTATTGTGTTTAAAACTATGTTAGGATCTGAAGTGTTTCCTGAAGAAGGAGCCATTCTGAATTCAAATTTGTTACCTGTAAATGCAAATGGTGATGTTCTGTTTCTATCAGTTGCATCTTTTACAAGTATAGGAAGTGTTGAAACTCCAAGATCTAATTCTCCAGTTGGAAGAGTTGAAGTTGCATCACCTTTTTCAAGTTGGTCAACTAAATTTTCAAGTTGATCTCCTAAGAATATTGAAATAACTGCTGGAGGAGCTTCATTTGCACCAAGACGGTGGTCATTACCTGCATTTGCAGCAGATGCTCTTAGAATATCAGCATATTCATCTACAGCTTTTATAACAGCTGTTAAGAAAACTAAGAATTCAGTGTTTTCGTGAGGCGCTTTACCAGGATTAAGTAAGTTTACACCTTCATCTGTAGTTACTGACCAGTTATTGTGCTTACCTGAACCATTTATTCCGGCGAATGGTTTTTCATGAAGTAGGCATACAAGTCCATGTTTTAATGCAGTTTTCTTCATAACATCCATAACTACTTGGTTGTTATCGGAAGCTACATTTGTTGTTGTATAAATAGTTGCAAGCTCATGTTGTGCTGGAGCAACTTCATTATGCTTTGTTTTAGCTGAGATGCCAAGAGCCCAAAGCTGTTTATCTATATCTTTCATGAAGTCAGATACTCTTTGTTTTAATGAAGCAAAATATTGATCATCAAGTTCTTGACCCTTAGGTGGTTTTGCACCAAAAAGAGTTCTGCCTGTGTATCTTAAATCAAGACGTTTATCAGCAACTTTTTTGTCAACAAGGAAATATTCTTGTTCAGGTCCAAGACTTGTTGTAACTTTCTTTGCAGTCTTGTTTCCAAGCAATCTAAGTACTCTTATTGCTTCTTTTGAAAGTGCATCCATTGAACGAAGAAGAGGTATTTTTTTATCAAGAGCTTCTCCTGTGTATGAAACGAAAGCAGTAGGAATGTATAATGTTCCATCTCTTACAAAAGCAGGTGAAGTAGCATCCCAAGCTGTATATCCTCTTGCAGAACAAGTAGCTCTAAGACCACCTGAAGGGAATGAAGAAGCATCAGGTTCTCCTTTTATTAGTTCTTTACCTGAAAAACTTAAAAGTGCTGTTCCATCAGAAATTGGATTAATAAATGAATCATGTTTTTCAGCAGGAATATCTGTTAATGGTTGAAACCAGTGTGTATAATGAGTTGCACCTTTTTCAACAGCCCAGTCTTTCATTGAATTTGCTATTACATTTGCATCCTCTAAATCAAGTTTGCTACCCTTTTCTAAGGATTTCTTTAAAGCCTTATATGTTGCCTTAGGAAGACGTTCTTTCATAACTGCATCAGTAAATGCATCTGTACCGTAGTTAGTACCAAAATTACTCATGTAAAAATCTCCTTTCAAAATGAAAAATCAAATATTATAGGTTAAATTTTTATATAATTGCAAAATGAATTTGTAATCTTATATTTGTTAATTATAATATAATTATTAAATTTATACAAGATAAATTATAAATTTTCTATTTAAAGTTTATGTATTTTGAAATTCTGTTAAAACGGTGATAAATATAAAAGAATATAAATACATGTATTAGTAAGCACATATCTTTTTTTAAAAATATATATGAGTTATAATAAAACTTATGAGAATAACTAAATTTAAAGTGCTTTAATGAGTAACATGAGGTGATATTATGAAAATACAGGATAGGCCAATAGGGGTCTTCGATTCTGGAGTTGGTGGTATAAGTGTTTTAAGAGAAGCAATAAAATTACTTCCAGTGGAGAATTTTATATATTATGGTGATTCTAAAAATGCGCCATATGGAACGAAATCAAAAGAAGAAGTAAAAAAACTGACTCTTGATGTTGCAAAGTATTTAGTGAGTAGAGGTATAAAGGCGCTTGTAGTTGCATGTAATACTGCTACTAGTGCAGCTATTGAAGATTTAAGAAGGGAATATATTAATATCCCTATAATTGGTATTGAACCTGCTTTGAAGCCAGCTGTAGAGTTTGATAGAGATGGAAAAGTAATTATTATGGCCACACAAAGGACACTTGCTGATGAAAAATTTAATGAACATATGAAGATGTACAAGGATGAAGCAGATATTGTTAAAATGCCATGCCCTAAACTTGTTGAATTTGTCGAATCAGGAACTTTTGGCGGGGGAGAGGTAAATGAATATTTAAGGGATAAACTTAATCCTTATTTGAATTCAAAAATCGCAGCAGTTGTGCTTGGATGTACACATTTTCCATTTGTAAAAGATGAAATAAAAAAAATTATTAAAGATGTCCCTATTATAGATGGTGGACATGGAACCGCGAGTCAGCTTAAAAATAAATTAGTTGAAGATAATATTTTAAGATCTTGCAAAAAACAAGGAGACGTTGAAATATTAAATTCACTTAAAGGTAACAATATGATAGAAATAAGTAAAAAATTATTATATAAATAATAACCTTTATTGTTTAGACATTTTTGTTGTATAATAGATATACGATAATTAGGAGGTAACAAAATGGAACCTATAGTTACTATAAAAATGGCAAATGGAGATGTTATGAAAGCAAAACTTTCAAGCAAAGAGGCTCCAAATACAGTTAGAAATTTTATAAGTCTTATAAATAAGAAATTTTATGACGGTCTTACTTTTCATAGAGTTATACCTGGATTTGTAATTCAAGGAGGATGCCCAAGTGGGGATGGTACAGGTGGCCCTGGATATTCAATTAAAGGTGAATTCCCATCCAATGGATTTAAAAATGAGATGAAACATACTAAGGGTGTTTTATCTATGGCAAGAGCAATGGCACTAGATTCAGCAGGAAGTCAATTCTTTATAATGGCAGGAGATGCACCACATCTTGATGGACAGTATGCAGCATTTGGGAAACTTACAGAAGGATTTGATGTACTTGATAAAATAATAGCAGTTCCTACAGATTATAATGATAGACCATTAGAAGATGTTGTTATAGAAACAATAACAGTTGATACTTTTGACACTGAGTATGATGAGCCTGAAACAATTTAAAAAGTAAAAAGGTATGGGGTGAATGTTATGGGACTTAGTAATGGAAAAATGATGCTTATATATGGCTTTAGTCAAGAGGAAATTCTTAAAATTGCAGAAGCGGTTTTGAGTAATAATCTTATAAATTTTAAAGTTGTAGATAGAAATATGACTACAATGAAAGTAAAAAACATATTAGATGGAGTTACAATTTTAACGGAAGGAAATAAAGTGTTTAATCAAAAGGTAATCTTGTTTAATAATCTTGAAGATGACGAAGTTAAAAATACCCTAAGTACATTGAAAAAATATGTTGATTCAAGTACTATTTTTGCCGTTGTAACAGAACACTCCATAAAGTGGACTTTTGAAGAACTTTTAGAACATCTTTGTGAAGAAAAAAAATGGGCTGAGAGCATTCATAAAAAATAATGTTTTATAAAATTAAAATATATGGGACTGATATAATTGACAAGAATTGGTGAGAAAATAAAATTTTTAAGAAATAAAAACGGAATGACACAGAAGAAACTTGCAAAGAAGCTTGGTGTTTCAGAAAGCTATATAAATGAAATTGAAAATGGAAGAAAAGTTGTAAAAGAAGATATTATAAGCAAGATTTCAAAAATGTTTTCGACCGAACTTGATGATGTAAATATGTATGCAGAAGAAAGCAGTAATGAGGAAAAAGTAAAGATTAAACCAATTGAATCAAGACCTTTAAAGAAAAAAGAAATAAATGAAGTATGGGGAGATGCATTTAAATCAATACTTAAAGATGTAACTATATTTAAAATGGATCTTAAAACAAAGGTTGGGGTAAGGCCGCTCCCTATTATTTCAAATAAAATAGAAGGACATCCAAAGGAAAAAGTATTTTTGGTTGAAGTTCAGGATAATGACATGATTGGATTTAGAATTGCTAAAGGAGATATAGCTTTTGCACATGTTGAAAATGAGGTAAGAAACAATGCTATATGTATCGTTGATTACAATGGAGAAAATGTAATAAGGCAAATAAAGAAAATAGATAGTAGTAAAATTCTCCTTGTAAGCAATGGAAATAGCATTATAACACATACAGTTAATACAAAGGATATAAAGATAATAGCAAGGTTAGATAAAGTTGAAATAAAATTATAAGATGATTTTATTAAAAGTTAACTTAAGAAAAATGGGGGGTTAATATGAAAGGAACAGTTGTATCTACGTGGGTAAAAACTTGCCGTAAATTGTATGGCAATGACGTAATCAATGGAGCTATGGAATCAATTGGTTACAATTGCAAAAAAGTTTTTACGCCTATTGAAGATGTAAATGATGAAAAAGTAAAAGATTTTATGAAATATGTTTCAAGTAAAGAAAATATAAGTGATGAAAAATTGTGGAGAGCAGTTGGAAAGGATAATATAAAATCGTTTTTTAATGACTATCCAGCTTTTTTTCAGCATGATAGCATGTATTCTTTTCTAAGAACATTATTTGATATTCATGTTGTAATGACTAAAAAGTTACCAGGTGCTAAGCCACCAATTGTTTCAATAGAACCAATTTCGAAAAGAGAAGCAATATTTAAGTACAAGTCTAAAAGAGGTATGTTTAACTACATGTATGGACTTTTAGATGGAGCTGGAGAATTTTTTAAAGAAAATATAAAAGTAGATACTATTAAACAGGAATCAGATTATGCAGAACTAAAAATAACATTTGATAAAGATATATATTATAAAAAAGTTTATAGATTTAACAAACTATTATCTTTAGGTTTTATAAAAAGTATAGAAGGGAAAGCAGCTATTTTATCTTTTATAGTTTCTATAGTAGTATTTGCTCCAATGTTTGGAATTCAAAATATAGTTAAATCATTAATTGGTTCTTTAATTGTTTCGGCAGTTTCATTTTTAGGTATTAAACAGCTTATGAGACCTATGAATATTATAAATGAGCAGTTTAATAATATGATAAATCATAAGTTTATAGTTGACAGTGATATTGTTACAGGTGATTATTTGGAAGATGCCTATAAAAATATAATTAAATATAAAAAAGTTATAGGTAAAGATTTTGTTGGATTTAAAGGTATGACTGATGAGATGCACAATTTTGTTGAAAAGATAGAAGATATATCTTTAGAAATGAATAATACCTCTAAGGAAATAGCTGATATTGTTGAACAACTTGCAAGTACAGCAGGCGAACAAGCCGAAAATACGCAGACAGGCTCAGAAACACTTAATAAAAATATTGAATCTCTCAATAAGATTGCTGAAAAAGAAAATGAAAATAAAAAACAGCTTGAAGATGCTATTAAGATAATTGATGATAGTTATCAAAGTGTTGAAAATTCAGGCAAAGATATAACAATTAGTGTTAATAAGTTTAAGGATGTTAGAGATGAGGGCGTTAAATTAGGAGATAGAGCTAAAAATATAACTGAGATAGTTGGAGTAGTATCTCAAATATCAGAGCAAATAAATTTACTTGCTCTTAATGCATCCATAGAAGCAGCACGTGCAGGTGAAGCAGGTAAAGGCTTTAGCGTAGTTGCTGAAGAAGTTAAAAAACTTGCAGAGCAGACAGACTCAACAGTTGGAGATATAAATGTAAATTTAAGTACTTTTGTTAAAGAAATAGAACAACTTGTTAATAATATTGAAAATCAGTATGGTGCTTTGTCAAATGAAATAGGTAATTTAAAGAATGTACAAGATTTAAGTTACAAGGCGAAAGCTTCAGCATCTATGGTATCAGAAAATATGATAAAAAATGCAGATAAGCTTAATAATGAGACAAGTCTAATGGTTGGAATAAATGATAAACTTGAATCATTGGCAGCCAGTGCAGAGGAAAATTCTGCTTCATCACAAGAAGTAAGCGCAGATGTTTCAAGCTACACAAATGGAATTAAGAAATTAAGTGATAACATAGGTCATTTTAAAATGCTAACTGATGAATTTAAGAAAGATTTAAAAAAGTACAAACTTTAAGACAATGATCAATGAACGAATGATCAATGATCAATGGACAAAAGAAAAATGATCAATGAACGAATGATCAATGATCAATAAGTAACGAACAAAAGATTAACGAACAAAAGATTAACAAACAATATATGGGAAAAAACATTTCAGAATTAAAAGGTTTTAACTAAGTTTAAGAAATTGCGGGGCAATTTCAACATTCATTGATAAATGATCATTGACAATTGATCATTGTATGAGAAGATAATGATCAATGGACGAATGCTCAATAAACAAAAGAAAAAACATGGAGTGCAAGAATTCAACTGATAAAAAGGATTATTTCAAAATAAAATCATTTTGAAATAATCCTTTTTTGTGGAAATGTGCATGGTTTTGTGGTGTGGTACCTGTCAAGAGGACAGTGAAAAATAATAAAATTTTTGAGAATATCCATAGTTATGTGTAAATTAAAATAGAATAGACTGATTTTAATTTTTCAATAATAAAGTAAGATAACAAGCTTTATATTACTATAGGATATTTACTTCCTCAGGTCTCATCCGGCGTTTTAAGTGCATTTAGTGCTGTTTCATATTTTTTAATTATGCATGGCTCAAAATTTGCTTTTCTATGTCTTGGAACATTAACATCAACATCTCCAAAACTAGTTTTAACATTTTTGTGGTTGTATCCGTTTCTGTAATTTTTGTCTTTTTGAGAAATTCTTTCATATTTTGATCTGTCTAAGTATTCTTCTATTTCATCATCTAGAAATTGTTAAATTATATTTCAAAATAGTCCGTTACATTAACCCATTATTACCAGCTATATATACATAAAAAAGAACGTACATAGATTTGATTTACACAAACTATGTACGTTCCCCAATTATATTAATTGCTCATTGCTCCTTATTGATCTTTGCTCCTTTATTGTTCTTTTAATTGATCATTGATCATTGTTAATTGATCATTGTCTAAACTCCTCTTAAGTCAAAGTGAGGTACAAAACTCTCTTTAACAGTTCCTTCTTCTTGTATAAAGGCATTTTTAATTCCTAGACTTATACAGTGATTAATAAGGCTGTCGTAGTGTTTAGGATTTAAAGGCTTATTTATTTCAGGATAAAGTTTTGATTTAAACATAGGAGTATATTGATTCATAATGCTTATGTATACATTGTCACCATATGTGTTATATATGTAGTCTATTACTTTCTTGGAATCAAAAAGCAAACCTGGAAGCATTAAATGTCTTATTATAACCCCTTTAGTCATTAGTCCGTTACTATCAAACACGGGCTTTGGGTTTTGTTTTACCATTTCTTCTATTGCCTTTGAGGCAAACTTAAAATAATTTTTCGCATGGGAATATTTAATTGCATATTTGTCATCCATATATTTAAGATCTGGCATGTATATGTCAATGTATCCTGATAATGCTTTTATTGTATCTACATTTTCATAACCATTACTGTTATAGGCTATAGGGAGTTTTAATCCATTTTTTCGTGCTATTTTAATGGCTTCAATTATCTGTGGAACAAAATGTGTTGGAGACACAAGATTTATATTGTGAGCGCCTCTTTCTTGTTCTTCTAAAAATATTTCACTTAACCTTCTAATAGTAATACTTTTTCCTACTCCTTCTTGACTTATTTCGTGATTCTGGCAAAAAACACAATTTAAATTACAACCGGAAAAGAAAACTGTTCCAGAACCATTTTTTCCTGTAATGCAGGGCTCTTCCCACATGTGAAGAGAAACCCTTGCAACATCTATTAAATCTTTACATTTACAAAATCCAATTTCGTCATTTAATCTATTAATGCTGCAATTTTTAGGGCAAAGCTTGCAGCTTCTAAGCATATTTAACATTAAAGCACACCTCTAAATCAATATTATATGATTGTAAAAACAATGATAATTATAACTTAATTACGTCTATAAAATATAGCACACTGGATTATAAAAATAAAGCTTATTAGCCCAAAGAAAGGATATAACATAGTTATAAGCTGCTTAAAACCTATCTGTGATATAGGAATAGAAATTAAAATTATTAATATTGCTGATCCTTTATAGGATAATATTGTTGATTTCTCAATGGTTTTTGCCACACTGTATATGTTTGAAACTTCAGTTGAAAACATCTCAAGCCATATCACAACTATCAGTATTGCTTGTATGGTTTTTCCAAAACGGTTAGAAATATAGAGCAGAGGTATATCATATTTGTATATATAAGGTATATTGTTAATAAGCATAAAATTTATCATGCAGCAGAGAAGGGTTAAGAATACTGCTCCTATGATGGTTCCACAAAGAAGTTTTGATTTATTTTTTACAGTCTTGCAAAGAGGAACTAAAACGCCGCTAAAAGATAGAGTATTAAAGCTTGCGTATAAAATGGAAGATATAAGCCAAAAATGATTTTTAAAATATATAGTATTTATTATTTTAGGATTATTAATAGGATTTTTCGAAAATGATATATAAAGTATAAAGATTCCTGATATTACTACTATTAAACATGGAACTATTATAGAATTTATTTCAATTAACCCATTTGTGTCTCTTAAAAGAACAACAATTGATATTGTGCACATTAATATAATACCTATTACGCTACTTATATGAAAGTACTGATGGATTAGGGCACCACTTCCTGAAAGTATAATAGCAGCACCACTTATCATAAAAAAGCTTGTCAAAATATTTGTTAGTTTCCCTAGAATGTTAGAATTCACAAGGTTAATTAGTTCTTTGTAGGAATTTATATTATATTTTAAACTTAAATTTATTATCATAAAACTAACAGATATGTATATAAACATACATAAAAAAATGCCTATGAAGCTAATATAACCATAGCGTGCGAAGAATTGAGTTAGCTCCTGACCAGAAGCAAGTCCTGCACCAACTATGGTACCTATAAATACTGCAGAAATTTGAAGTATACTTTTTATTGATTTTATCATATTTCCTCCTATGCAAGCTTGTCTGCTAATTATAAAATATTCAAAAATAAAATAATTATTCGTAAATTAAATTTATAATTTGAGGCAAACTAGTATAAAAGTAGTTTATATCGGAGGTATATTTATGAAAAAATTTTTTTGTATAATTCTTTCTATTTTAATGATGTCAATGCAGTGCAGTTGCAATAAAAATATGTTGAATCAAAGTGAGGTACTTAAAAAGTTTGATATAAATAAAGCAATAAGAGTAGTTAATATATATATGAATGCCTATATGAAGAACGATATTAAGACTGAAAATGGATTGTATTCAAAGCAATTTAAAAAAGGAAATGAAGATAATAAAGAACAAGCTCTTTTTGTTAACGGATATAAGTTTGACGAGATAAGTCAATCCGGGGATATGGCTGTAGTTCAAGTTAAAATAAGTAAGACTAGCAGACAGAAGCCATATGTTTCCCTTGAATCAAGGACTTTTAAAGTTATAAAGGAAAAAGGAAAATACAAAATAAAAAGTATTGATCTTAAAAATGACAAAGAAATTTTCTTAGGAGAGGATGTAAGCCAGATAAGAATAAGATTTAAAGATAATGTTAAGACGAATCTTGTAACAAGTTTTGATAGTATGCCTAAATATTATTATGTTTATAAAGATAAAGCTGGGAATAATAAAATACCAGTATCATTAGGTACTTATGGTATTCTTGGTATAGATTATGAAGGAACTTCAGTTATAGTTACAACAAAAGGGAGTAATCCATATATTGAACTTGTAGATTTAGATGAAGCTATGATGACAGAGGGTGATGCACAAAATTCAGGACAAAGTTCAAATGGAGAAGTAAACATTGCACCTGAAAAACCTATTGGTAAAAATATAACACCGCTAGATCTTATAATAGGAGCAACTTTGAGTAATATAATGTTTTCAGAGGATGGAGGATTTGTTGCTATACAATATTCAAAACCTAACACTGGATTTACTATTAGAGTCTATAGGTGTAGAGATGGTAAAATTGTTCCTTTTAACTTTCAAAGTAAGTATCCAGAGGAAAAGGTTGATGTAAATATAATCAATTTTGTAAAGAAGGGACTTGTTTATAAAGTAACACCAAAAGATAAATATAAAAATGATCCAAAAGTAAAGAAACTAATAGGTACTTATCAAATGGATGTAGAGAAGTTTAAAAGCAAGAAAGTAGATGAAAATAAAGCAATTATTGTATATTAACAAGTTAAAATGTTAGAATGTAATTAAAGGAAAAGTTAAAGTAACGAAAGGTTGTAGTTTATATGCAGGATCATGAGTGGAGAGGCAAAAAATATTATAGTTTAAATAGTTTTTTAAGGGGTAAATTTGGAGAAAAAGTTTTTAAAATATCTTTGGATGCAGGCTTTACGTGTCCAAATAGAGATGGAACTATAAGTAGTGGAGGTTGTATATTCTGCAGTGAAAGAGGTTCAGGAGACTTTGCTGGGAATAGAAACTTCTCTATTTCACATCAATTTGATGATATAAAAGAAATGATGAGCAAAAAGTGGAAACATGGTAAATATATAGCCTATTTTCAGGCATATACAAATACCTACGCAGATGTTAATACACTTAGAAAAAGATATGATGAGGCACTTTTAAAGGAAGATGTAGTTGGCCTTGCCATTGCAACAAGACCAGATTGCCTTGATGATGATGTTATGGACTTATTAGAAGAGTATAATTCTAAAACTTATCTTTGGGTTGAACTTGGACTTCAAACAACTAAGGATAGCACTGCAAAATTAATAAATAGAGGATATAACTTAGATACATTTGAAAGTGCACTTGAAAAACTTAAAAAAAGGAATATAGATGTTGTTGTACATACAATATTTGGACTTCCTGGTGAAAGTAAAGAGGACATGCTTTCAACTATAGATTATCTGGGACATAAGAATATAAGGGGGATAAAAATGCATCTTTTGCATCTTATGAAGGATACGCCTCTTATAAAGTTGTATGAGCAGGGCAAACTTAACTTTATGAGTGAGGATGAATATGTAGATTTAGTATGCAAGGCACTTACAATACTTCCAGACACAATAGTAATACATAGAATGACAGGAGATGCACCAAGAGATCTTTTGGTAGAGCCAAAATGGAGTTTAAAGAAATGGGATGTGCTCAATAAAATCGATAATAAGATGAATAATGATAATTTGTACCAAGGTTTGTATTATCATACAAATTAACAGCAGCTATTTTGTAACTTCTAATATGGAAAAATATATTAATTAGAGTTAATATTTAACTATAATAACATATAGGGGGAGTTAAAAATGGCAGGATTATCATTAAGACATATTTACAAGGTTTATCCAGGGGATGTAACAGCTGTAAAAGATTTTAATCTTGAAATACAAGATAAGGAGTTTATTGTCTTTGTTGGACCTTCTGGTTGTGGTAAATCTACAACTCTTAGAATGATAGCGGGACTTGAAGAAATTACAAAAGGGGAACTTTACATAGGTGATGAACTTAAGAATGATGTTTCTCCAAAGGATAGAGATATAGCAATGGTTTTTCAGAACTATGCACTTTATCCGCATATGACTGTATACGATAACATGGCTTTTGGATTGAAACTGAGAAAGGTTCCTAAAAAAGAAATTAAAGAAAAAGTTACAGAAGCTGCTAAGATACTTGATATAGAACATTTACTCGATAGGAAGCCTAAAGCTCTTTCAGGTGGCCAAAGGCAAAGGGTCGCCATGGGAAGAGCAATAGTTAGAAATCCAAAGGTATTCCTAATGGATGAGCCACTATCAAACCTGGATGCAAAATTAAGAGTTCAAATGAGAACTGAAATAGCCAAGCTTCATAAAAATCTTCAGACTACATTTATATACGTAACACATGACCAGACAGAGGCAATGACACTTGGAACTAGAATAGTAGTTATGAAAGATGGAATAATTCAGCAGGTTGATACTCCTCAGCATCTTTATCATCATCCAGTTAATGTTTTTGTAGCTGGATTTATAGGAAGTCCTCAGATGAATTTTGTAAATGCAAAATTATCTGAAGATGGAGGTGTAATAAAATTAAAATTTGGAGAGGATACACTTGTTCTAGGAAAAGAACAGGGCAAAGTATTAAAAGATGGTGGTTATGTAGGTAAGGATGTAGTTATGGGAATAAGACCTGAAAATATAAGTGAGGATCCTGAATTTATAGAAGCACATAAGGAGGCTGTAATTGAAACTAATGTAGAAGTTACAGAACTTATGGGAGCAGAAACATTCTTGTACCTTAAAAAGGGTGATGCTAACTTTACTGCAAGGGTAAATGGAATATCTGGTGCAAAACCTGGTGACAAGATAAAAATTGGATTTAAGACAAATTCAATTCATGTTTTTGATAGCGACACGCAAAAAACATTATTATAGTAGAGGTGAAGGCTTGTGGAGGATTTATTAGATTTTCTAAAAATAATAAGTTATAATTCACACATTGATTTTTGTGTGGTTTCAAAAGATAGGAAAATTATATTTAAAAGTAAATCCTTCAAAGTTAATTCCAGTATAATGTATGTCCCAATTATACTTGAAAAAGAAACTTACATTATTCATATTTCAAAGAAATTTAAGGAATGTGTTCCTCTTTTAAAGTACAATATAGAGTCTAAATATAAAGAGATATACTGCTCTAAAGTTAATACGATTAATTTAGTCTTAATGGGGAAAAAAGTAGATAATTCAAAAGTAAATAAAATAATAAAGAATTTACATAAAGGGTATGCTCTTTTTCTTATAAAAATTGCAGGGGACATAAAAGAAGCTGAAAATATAATAAAAGAAATTTACAGTGAAAACAATGTAATTATAACTGCACTAGATAATTACATTGTTTTGATATCAAATTTTGATGAATCTTTAGAACATGCTATGGCCATAAGAGATGCTATAAATTCAAATTTATTTTGTAAATGTTATGTTGCTTTTTCAAGTATTGCGTATAGTATATATGATTTAAAAAGATGTTTTGACCAGAGCAGACAAGCTATGAATTTGAAAAGAACATTTTTACTTAAGACAGAGATTTTGGATTATAATTCACTTATATTTGAAAGAATAGTGAGCAGTTTTAACAAGGAGACAAAATTGGAAATTTTAAATAGTAAGAAAAAAACTTTTGATGCTTTTGACGCAGAAATGATTTCTACTATTGAAGAATTTATTGAAAGTGGATTAAATATAAGTAGTGCATCTAAAAAACTGTATATTCATAGAAATACACTTGTTTATAGACTTGATAAAATAAAAAGAGAAACAGGATTTGATATTAGAAATTTTAAAGAGGCTGCTAGGTTTATAATGGTATTTCTTGTTTGGAAAGAAAGCAGATAACATGGTATAATTACTTACAAATGTTTTTAATTATTTGGAGGTAATTACATGAATATTGACGTTATGATATCAGCTGATGATATTAAACAAGAAAAGCTTAAGGGAAAATCAGCAGTTGTTATAGATATTTTAAGAGCAACATCTGTTATTGTTACTGCCATGAATAATGGATGCAAAGCGGTTATACCAGTTGTGGCAGTGGAAGATGCAAAGAAAACTGCAGCTTTATTTAAAGGTGACTATTTACTTGGAGGGGAAAGGAATGCTGTTAAAATTGATGGGTTTGACTTTTCAAATTCTCCGCTTGAGTACAAGCCTAATTTAGTAAATGGGAAAACATTAATTATGACAACTACTAATGGTACAAAGGCAATAAAAGGCAGTTCATCTGCAAAAAATATAATTATTGCTGCAATGATAAATGCAAAGGCAGCGGCTAAAAGACTTTTTGAACTTCAAAATGATATTGTTATTGTAAATGCGGGTACTAATGGAAATTTTTCTATTGATGATTTTATATGTGCAGGTTACATAATCAATTTATTAAAGCAAATGGGCAATGTAAACTTAACGGATATAGCAACTACTGCACTTTATGTGTATGATCAAAATAAAGATGTGAAAAGCTTTATAAAGTATGCAAATCATTATAATGTTATAAAGGAACTTGGATTATTTGAAGATCTTAAATATTGTTGCTCTAAAGATATAGTTGACATTGTACCAGAATGTATAGATGGAGTAATAAAATAGTAAATAGCTCAATTATTTTAAATTTTCTAGAGTATTACCATTTGAAAAATCACTGCTATTTTTAAATAGTGATATATTATTCCCAAGTATCCATCCTTTGTTGTTTACATTGTCATTTGATTTGAAACGTATTTCATACCAAATTTCATTGTTAACTTCTGCACTGTCTAGTATTTCAATGGAAATATTTGATCTTAGTTTTTTTATAATTGTACAATTTTTTATTGGTGCAATATATAAATTACAAGGAGTGCCTAGAATTGCAAAGGTATATTTGGGAATTTTATAATATAATTTTATGTCTTTTAATGGGAAAGATATAAAAGACAGCTTGTTTTTCAACAAATTGTTTTCTTTTGTAAGTATCATCATTTGTTTTTTTTGAGAGTAAACTATGTTTGAATAATGATAAATAAAAAATAGACAAAGGAAACATGATATTATGAATAATAAAAAAATCAAGATAATCTCTCCAAAATAATGCTTTAAGTTAATATTATTATAATATATGACTTTGTAATATTTTATATTCTAATTTAAACTGCTAAATTCTTGTAGTTTTCTATAAACATATCTGAATTTTTAATTATATCTAATTTTTCACTATCAGAATAAAAATCATGTACGCCTACGGTTGTCATGCCAACAGATTTTGCACTTAGAATACCAGGGAGTATGTCTTCAAAAACTGCGCAATCTTTAGGGCTTACTTGAAGTTTCTTTGCTGCTAATAAATAAATATCTGGAAAATCCTTTCCTCTAGCTACTTCATCACTTGTAGTAATACAATCAAATATATTATATACGTCGTACTTTTTTAGGACGGTTTCAACGAGTAAATTGCTGTTGCTTGTAGCAAGTCCTATTTTTGTACCAAGTTTTTTTATTTTTAATAAATAATCTTTTGCAAAAGGTTTCATTTTAACATTATTTAAATAATGAAAATAAGCTATGTTATTCCAAGATTCCATTATTTCTTCTGGAGAATCCTTTATGTTAAATCTATTTTTAAAGTAATGTGCAGTTTCTAAAAAGCTTAAGTCTTTAATATCATTTCTAAGTTCACCTGGAACTTTAAGTCCTATTTTCTCAAGATAAACCTTGTCTATAGTATCCCATACCCACATGGAGTCAATAATGGTACCATCCATATCAAATATTGCTGCTTTGATGTTCTTAAGCATATAATATCACCTCAAATAGAATAATATCACAAAATAAAGTATTATTTAACAAAAGTAATGTTATTTTTGAGTAAAAAAAAGAACAGTAAAAATACTGCTCTTTCTATTTGGTCGGGGTGACAGGGCTTGAACCTGCGACCTCATGGTCCCAAACCACGCGCGCTCCCATCTGCGCTACACCCCGAAGGACATATATTATTATATACAAGTATTAGATTAAAATCAATACATATTAGAAAATATCTATTTACAAATTTGAAAAAGGAGTGTATTATCAAGGTAAAACAGTCCGCAGTTAAGAGGTGAAATTGGTGAAATTTGAGGATAACATACCAATATATATTCAAATAATTAATTATGTAAAAAGAATGATAATTATAGAGGAATTAAAAAAGGGTGATAAACTTCCATCAGTTAGGGAACTAGCACAGAGTATAAAGGTAAATCCTAATACTGTTCAAAGAGCGTATCAGGAACTTGAAAGAGAAGATGTAGCTCATAGTAAAAGAGGTCTTGGAAGGTATATAACCGAGGATGACGAAAAGATAAAGTTATTGAAAAAAGACATGGCGGCTGAAATAATGAATACTTATATAGGAGAAATGCTTAAATTAGGCTATGATTCTAATAAGATGATTGAATTATTGGAAGAACGATTAAAAAGAGGGGTGTAATTATGTCTACAATTCTTAAATCATCAGGTTTAACAAAAGTTTATAGAAAAAATAAGAAAGCTTTGAATTGTCTAGATGCTGAAATACCTTTGGGTAAAATAGTGGGCCTTTTAGGTCCTAATGGAAGCGGAAAGACAAGCTTTATGAAAATAGCAGCAGGTCTTACAAGACAAACTTCAGGAGAAATACAAATAGACGGACATGTTCCAGGGAAATATACAAAATCTATTGTGTCATATCTACCTGATGTTAATTTTATTCCAAAATGGATGCGAATAAGAGATGCAGTTAATTTTTACAAGGATATGTTTAGCGATTTTGACATAGAAAAGTGTATAAAATTTTTAGAGGTTATGGATCTTGACGAAAATTCAAAAATTAATTCACTGTCAAAAGGAATGATTGAAAAGTTAAATTTAACTCTTACAATTTCAAGAAAAGCTAAATTATATATTTTAGATGAGCCTCTTGGAGGGGTGGATCCAACTGCAAGAGAGAAAATAATAAATATGATAATAGAAAATTACAGTGAAGGTAGCTCGATGATTGTAAGTACACATCTTGTAAATGACATTGAAAGGCTATTTGATGAAGTTATGTTTATAAAAGATGGAAAGATTTTATTAAAAGGTGATGCTGAAGAACTGAGAAATGAAAAGGGAGAGTCAATTGACGAAATTTATAGGGAGGTGTTCAAATAATGTTGCAACTTGTAAAATATGAATTTTTAAGAAGATATAAATCGGTAGCTATACTTTCACTTTTAACGTTACTTGTAAATTGTGCAATAATAGCAACGTTTGGACACTGGCCAGACGAACTAATATTTGGTATATCTATTGTTGTATTTATAGCAGCTTCTTCAGTGTTGTTTGTACTTACCATATTTATTTTTTCAAATGATATATATGGTGAAAGTGGATATCTTACTTTTTCAGTGCCTAAAAGTGGCAGTGTTATTTTAGCTTCAAAGTTAATTGTTGTTATGATATTTTATTTTATAGTAACTTCAATTTCTTTGGCATTTTTAATGTATATAGGTCTTAGAGTTAAATCTATTAGTCAAGGTATGGATCAAGCCGGAATAAAATTTAATACTTCACATGTGTTTATTATGTATATTATATACACTACTATAGCAGCAGCTGCTGGACTTATAGATGTATATTTCTCAATAGCAGTAACAAGATTATCAAATTTTAAAAGAAGATTTGGAAAATTTTCAGCCTTTGTTGTTTATGTTTTACTTGAAGCAGTTATTATTATAGTTAATCTTGGTTTTGAAAAGGTGTTTAAAAAGCAATATTATGTAAAATTATTTAAAAGTGTTTCAGGAAATATAAGTAGTAATAATGTTGATATTATTACAAAAGGTATGCCAATTAATGAAGCGTATTTAGTTTTTTATTTTGTAATAAGCATTATTCTATTTATAATCACAGCATATATAATTGATAATAAAATGGACATATAGGCAATGATCAAAAGACAATGATCAATGAACGAATGATCAATGGTCAATGAAAAAAAGAATAATGAGCAATGAGAAAAAGAATAATAGACCAAAGAGAAATGATGATGTAAGTGCAAAAAAACAGTTTGGTATGGATTTAAATAATACATATTGATTAGTATATAAATATTCTAAGCGTAATTAAAAATGGGACTGGAGTACTAAAAAATAGTGCAGCGGTCCCATTTTTTATAGTTAAAAAGTAAAAAGTAAAGTGAAGAAGTAATGTGGATTATTCGGCAAATCCGAAAATCCTACACAATTTTTAACTATTAACTCTTAGATATTACTTTGTATTTTGTTTTTTACCTATAGTTTAATTTGTACATTGATTATTGCAAGAATTTATATTGTGATACAAAAAGATCATAATAAAGTCCTTTCTTTTTCATGAGTTCATTATGGTTTCCAACTTCTTTTATAGTACCATCATTTACAACCATTATTTTATCAACATCTCTGATTGTTGAGAGCCTGTGAGCTATTACAAAAGAAGTTCTTCCAGAGAGAAGCTTTTTTATGCCTTTTTGCACAAGCTTTTCTGTGTAGGTGTCTATATTTGAAGTAGCTTCATCTAAAATTAGTATCCTTGGATTGGCAAGGAGTGCTCTTGCAAAAGATAGGAGCTGACGTTGTCCAACAGAAAGTCTTGAACCACGTTCATTTACATTTGTATCGTAACCATCTTTAAGCTTCATTATAAATTCATGAGCATTTACAGCCTTTGCAGCAGCAATTACTTCATCATCTGATGCATCAAGCTTACCATAGCGTATATTTTCTTTTACTGTTTCTGAAAACAGGAAGGTGTCTTGAAGCATTATTCCCATCTGTGATCTTAGGGATTCAAGGGTGACATCTTTAACGTCTATACCATCTATTAATACAGCACCTTTAGTACAATCATAAAATCTGCTTATTAGATTTACAATAGTAGTTTTACCTGCACCAGTTGGACCAACTAGAGCCACTGTTTCACCAGGGTTTATTTTAAAGTTTACGTCTTGAAGTACAGAATCAGAAGTATCGTAGGCAAAACTTACATTTTTAAATTCTACAGCACCTTTTATGCTTGGCATTATGGTTTCTTTTAAATCAACAATATCAGGTTTTATATCAAGTATTTCAAAAATTCTTTCACCTGCTGCAAAGTTTGTTATAAGAGTATTGTAGAAATCACTTATATTTATAATTGGTCTCCAAAACATGCTTACATATGAAGTGAAAGCAACTACAGTGCCTATGGTTATTTGACCATTTTTCACAAGATTTACGCTGAAATAAAAAACAAGTATTGTTCCAATTCCAGAAGAAAGATTTACTATAGGCCAAAAAGTATCATTTAGTTTTACGGCACTTATAAAGGAATTCATCATGTCATTTGTCAGATCAGTAAAATTTTTTAGGGTTTTATCTTCTTCACTAAACCCTTGTATAACTCTTATACCAGAAAAATCTTCGTGATTGTAAGCATTCAAATTTGATCTTTTTTTCCTGTAATCTTGCCATCTTTTTCTAGAAAAGGTCTCCACTGAAAAGAGACATATAGCTAGAATAGGGAGCACTAGTATTGATATAAGTGCAAGTTTAAAATTCATATAGAACATGATAAAGGTTACACATATTATAGTTAGAATTTGAGGTATAAAACTTGTTATGCTTGTAGAAAATAAATCTTGAAGTGAATTTACATCACCTATTACACGAGCAAGTATTTTACCAACAGGTCTATTGTCGAAGAAAGAAAATGAAAGAGTTTGAATGTGCTTATATAAGTCCTGTCTTATTTTTAGAAGAACATTGTTTGTAACCTTTGACATCATTTCAATTCTTTTTTTAGATGCAATTGTAGATATTATATTTAAAATTAACATTATGACAGCAATCATAATAAGTCCGTTTAAATTTTTGTGTGCAATATATTTATCAATAGCTACTTTAAGTAAATATGGATTTATAATTTGGCATAGCATTACATAGATTAACAGAATCAATATTATAAAAACTTTCATTTTGTATGGTTTCATATACGAAAACAATCTTATTAAGAGTTTTGTATTTGAAATTGTATTTAGATCTTCATCTTGTTTTATAGAGTTTCTTGCCATATTATATCACCTTGCTTTCGCTTTTATTAGCTGATTTAAACTGTTCGCTGTAAATTCTATAATAGTGTCCTTTTTTCGCAAGTAATTCATCGTGAGTTCCACTTTCTACAATACGTCCCTTTTCAAGGAATAATATTAAATCAGCATTTTTTACTGCGGATATTCTATGGGCAATTATTAAAGTTGTATTCTTTTCTTTATTTTTATATAGGTTCTTAAGAAGATTGTATTCAGTTTCCATGTCTAATGCTGAAGTAGCATCATCGAGAATTAATATTTTTGAATCTCTTATAAGAGCTCTTGCTATAGTAAGTCTTTGCTTTTGACCTCCTGAAAGGCCAATACCTCTCTCGCCTATTATAGTGTCAAAGCCATTCTCAAGATTTTCAATAAAATTAATTGCACATGAGTCAGTACAAGCTTTTATAATTTCATCCATTGAGGCATCGGTTTTACTGAATTTTAAGTTATTCTCTACAGTGTCGGAAAAAAGAAAAGTATCTTGGGGTACTATTGACATGTTTTTACGAATGAACTTTAAATCTAGATTTTTTATATTGATGCCATCTATTAATAGTTCTCCGTCTAAGACATCATAATATCTTCCTATAAGACTTACTAGAGATGATTTACCGGCTCCAGTTGCACCCATTATAGCAACGGTACTTTTAGCGGGTATTTTCAAATTGATATCTTTAAGTATAAGTTGATTCTTATATTTGAAAGATACATTTTTAAATTCTATATCACCTTTTAAATTGTCCAGTTTTACAGCATTTTTAGAAATTCTTATTTCAGGTTTTGTATTCATTATTTTGTCAATTTTTTTAGCAGAAGCAGAACTTTGTGCAACAAGATTCGTTAGAGCACCTATAGTTCTTATTGGCTGTATAAGCATCCATACGTAGGAACTGAATGCTACAAGTGTTCCTATTGTCATTTTACCTTTTATGGCTAGCATTCCGCCTATGCATATTACTAAAAGTACGGATATATTTCCTAAAAGATCTTGAAGAGGATTATATTTTCCCCATATAGTATTTACTTTTACATTTAATTCATAATTGGTATTGTTGAAGTTAAAGAATTTTAAAATTTCATGCTTTTCTCTTGCAAAAGCTTTAACAAGCCTAACCCCTGCAATGTTTTCTTGTGCAGTTGTATTTAAAATTGCGGTTTCATCACTTATTTTATCAAAAACTTCACTTGTTTGTTTTTTTAGTTTTACTGTTACGTAAGCAAGAAACGGTAGTGTTATAAGACATACAAGTGCAAGTACCCAATTTAAATAAAATAGTATTATTGATGCTAAAACAAAATAAATAGTATTTTCTATTATTAGAGATACTCCAAAGCCAGAAACTCTCCAGATGTTTTCGATATCCTCGCTCATCCTTGACATAAGTTCACCTGTATTCATATTGTCAAAATAGCTAAAGGAAAGGCTTTGGATGTGGCTGAATAAATCTTTTCTTATATCTATATTTACTTTTGTAGACATATAGTCAAAACCAAATTCTTTAATATATCCTAGAATTGCTATCCCAATTGAAATTAGTGCTGTAAAGATGAGAAATTTTGGGAGGAGATCGTATCTTTTTCCTATGATTACTTTGTCTATTATATTTTGAACTATATATGGGTTTATAAGATCGAGACTTACAGCAAAGAACATTGCTATAGACGGTATTATCACTAGGATTTTATACCGTAGAAAATATTTCATGATTCGTTTCATTTTGTTACCTCCTTAAAATGTAGATTGTAAAAGTTTATTTACCCATGGCATGGATATTTTCTTTTATTTTAAGAAGATAATAAAAAAGCCATGGGTTTTAGCCCATGACTATATGATTTCATTCTATTTAGAATACATATAATTTAAGGTAGGGCTAACTTGTAAATTAAAAAATTTGTTAAGTATTTGTTTCACTGTAAAAATTTCCATATTTCCTACCTCCTTACTGAAATGATATATTTTAATAATAGAATATATAAAATTATTTGTCAAGATATAAATTTCCTACTTCAAACACATCTCCTGCACCAACTGTTAGAAGAAGGTCTCCTTCTTTAAGGGTTTTATCAAGATAGTCTTTTATATCTTCAAAACTGTGTATATTGATTGAGTTTATACCTTTTTTGACAATAGCATCTGATAGCATCTTTGAACTTACTTCACCTGTATCCTTTTCTCTTGCTGCATATATGTCTGCAATAATAAGTTCATCTACACCATCAAAAGCATTTGTAAATTCTTCAAAAAGATTAATTGTTCTAGAATAAGTGTGAGGTTGAAATACACATACAATTCTCTTATGAGGATAATTCTTTGCAGCAGCAAGTGTAGCTTTTACTTCTGTTGGATGATGAGCATAGTCATCAACTACTGTAACTCCATTTTTCTTTCCCTTTAATTCAAATCTCCTATGAGTTCCCCCAAAACTTTTTAAACCATTTATTATCGAATTACTGCTTATTTTGAGTACAAGTGATGCAGCTATTGCGGAAAGTGAATTTAAAACGTTATGTTTTCCAGGTACATTTAATTTTATGTTAAACAGGAAAGTGCTTTTGTTGTATACGTCAAAAGATGCACAGCTCTTATCATCATATTCAATGTTTTTAGCAGTTATTTCACCATTATTGATACCAAAAGTTACAACATTGCATCTTGCTTTTGAAGCAACTTCAAGACATCTTTTATCGTCAGCATTTGCAATTAAATAGCCATCCTTAGGTATAAGGTCAGAGAATTCTTTAAATGCTTTTTCTACATTATCTATTGTTTTATAGTAATCAAGATGATCTGCATCAATATTTAATATGATGCCTATAAATGGGTAAAAACTTAAAAAGGAAGCTTTGTATTCACACGCTTCTGTTATGAAATATTCACTTTTCCCCGTTCTTACATTTCCATCTATTATATCAAGATCTCCACCAACTAAAATTGTTGGATCTAGTTTTTCACTGAGAGTTATATGAGACATCATTGATGTAGTTGTAGTTTTTCCGTGAGTTCCTGAAATTGCTACATTATATTTATGACCTTTCATAATAAAGCCAAGAAGCTCGGCTCTCTTTAATATTGGGATATTTAATTTCTTTGCTTCTTTCATTTCAGGATTGCTGTCATTTACTGCTGCTGTATAAACTACTATATCAGCACCTTGGATATTTTTGCTGTTATGTCCTATATAAATTTTTGCACCCATTTTTGAAAGCTTGTCAGTAGCTGGTGAGGACTTCATATCAGAGCCACTTACACTGTAGCCCTTTAAAAGTAAAATTTCTGCAAGACCGCTCATGCTGACTCCGCCTATACCAATAAAGTGAACTTTTTTATCACGATCTGTATTTAAATTAAAATACATAAAATATCAACTCCTTAAAGTCTTGTTACATTAGGTAAAAAAATATTAATTTTCCTACATTCTAATTATATACAAATATAAAAAAAATCAATACATAAATCAATAAATATGTTAATACAATTATATTTATATTGATTGTATTTTAAATATAGCATAAAATATGAATAATAAAACGTTTTTTGAATTAATAATTCGTAATTAAAATATAGATAGGTGATAACATGGAGAAGTTTAGTAGAAACCAAAGAGTAGCTGCTATAACAAAAATTTTGGTTGAAAATCCAAGTAAAATAGTGAATTTAAATTATTTTACCGAAATGTTTAATGCTGCAAAGTCCACTATAAGTGAAGACATTGTCATTATAAGAGATATATTAAAAAAATTAAATGCAGGTAATATAGAAACAATAACTGGTGCTTCAGGTGGGATTAAATATGTATGCGATAGTTCATTAAATGAAAGAGAAGAGTTCGTTAATGAGTTATGCTTGATTCTGCAGGAGAAGGATAGAATAATACCGGGAAACTTTATTTATATGACGGATGTAATGTATAATCCACAAATTGTTCACAAGGCCGCAGTTATACTTGCTTCTAATTTTAATGATTTAGGAATTAAATATGTAGTAACTGTTGAAACAAAAGGTATTCCACTTGCTTATGAGGTTGCAAAAATGCTTGGAGTTGAGCTTGTTATAGTAAGAAGAGACAATAGGGTTACAGAAGGTCCAACTGTTAGTATAAATTATGTAAGTGGTTCTGGAAGAAGAATTCAGAACATGTCTCTTTCAAGAAAATCTATTGAAAGAGGAAGTAAATGCATTTTCATAGATGATTTTATGAAGGCAGGAGGCACTGCACTTGGAATAATGGATCTTTTGAGGGAGTTTAGCTGTGAGCTCATAGGTATAGGCGTTTTAGTTGACAGTTATGTTGAAAATAAATCAAAACTTATAGATAATTATATATCAATAATACAGTTTAGCGGTATTTCAGAAGAAGGATGTGCAATTCTAAAACCATCAAAAAATATAAAAAAACAGAATTTACTAAAAAGTTAAAAATTTTTTGAAAAATAAGAAGGATAATTACAAAATTTAGAGAATAGTTTATATATAAAGCATCTTGGAGGTGGATTTAGATATGCAGATTACAGATGTAAGAATTAGAAAGATAACTACAGAAGGAAAGATGAAGGCCATTGTTTCAGTAACTTTTGACAACGAATTTGTTGTTCATGATATAAAGGTTATTGAAGGGCAAAATGGTTTGTTTATTGCGATGCCAAGCAGAAAGACACCAGATGGTGAATTTAAAGACATAGCACATCCAATAAACACAAACACCAGAGAAAAAATTCAAACTGCAATACTAGATGAATACGAAAAGGTAAAGAGTGAAGAAGTTAAGGTTGAGAATCGAGAATAAAAAAATAAAAGGGAGTTTTTTAACTCCCTTTTGTTCTGCAAAAAATTAATTGCGTGAATAGTTGAAAATACATTAATTATAAAATATAATAATAAAGGTTATTGTCGTAATATGTTTGAAATGATAATGATATTTAACATAAAGAGGTGTTAATGTGTATAAATGTGCATTGGTTTTAGCAGCAGGCAAGGGTAAAAGAATGAAATCAGATTTGCCTAAGGTTATACATAAGGTTTGTGGCAAAGAAATGGTAAATCATGTTATTGATGCTCTTAAAAAGTCAGGATTAAAAGATATCAATGTAATAGTTGGTAAAGGCGCAAGTCAGGTTGAAGAAGCTACAAAGAATAGGAAAGTTAACTACTCTATGCAAAGTGAGCAGCTTGGAACTGGCCATGCAGTCATGTGTGCTGAAGACTTTTTAAAAGATAAAAACGGTACGGTTATTATATTAAATGGTGATTCACCTTTGATGACAGAAGATACAATAAAAAGATGTATTGAATTTCATGAAAAAGGTGGATATAGTGCAACTCTTATTACATCAATTCTTGATAAGCCAGATGGCTATGGAAGAATAATAAGGGATGAAAATGATAGCGTAAAAAAAATAGTAGAAGACAAAGACTGCAGCAGTGAAGAACTTAAAGTGAGAGAAGTAAATTCAGGAATGTATTGTTTTAACATAAAGGATCTTTTAGAGGGCCTTAAGGGTATAAACAATAAAAATGTTCAAGGTGAATATTATCTTACAGATATAGTTGAAATATTTAACAATGGTAATAAAAAGGTTGGAGCAGTACCTATAAGCTTCGAAGAAACACTTGGAGTAAATTCAAGAATTCAACTTTCAAATGTTGAAAAGATAATGAGAAAAAGAACAAATGAAAGACATATGGAAAATGGAGTTACAATTATAGATCCGGATTCAACTTACATTGGTAATGATGTTGAAATAGAAAGAGATGTAATAATTTATCCAGGAAATGTTCTTGAGGGAAATACAGTTATAAAATCTGGATGTACCTTATATCCAAATTCCAGAATTTCTAATAGTGTTGTAAGTGAAAATGTAACTATTCAAAGTTCAGTAATATTAGACAGTACTGTAGGTTCAAATACTACAGTTGGACCTTTTGCGTATATAAGGCCTGAAAGTAAAATAGGCAGTAGTGTTCGTATTGGTGACTTTGTTGAAATAAAAAAAGCAACAATTGGTAATAATACTAAGGTATCACATCTTACTTATATTGGTGATGCTGAGGTTGGTGAAAGTTGTAATTTTGGATGTGGAACAGTAGTTGTAAATTATGATGGTAAAAAGAAAAACAAGACTATAATAGGCAACCATTCTTTTATAGGTTGCAATACAAACCTAGTATCTCCTGTAAAAGTAGAGGACAACACGTATATTGCAGCAGGTTCTACAATAACAGATACAGTAAATGAAGGAGATCTTGCAATAGCAAGAGCTAGACAGGTTAACAAAACAGGATGGGTAAAGGAAAAAGGTTTATATAAATAAAAAACTTTTAGGAGGATTATTTTATTATGATTTGTCATGGAAAAAATATAAAAATATTTGCAGGTAATTCATGTCCTGAACTTGCAAAGGATATTGCAAAACTTTTAGGTGTTAAAATTGGAAATTCAAAGGTAAGCAAATTTAGTAATGACGAGATATCTGTAGATATCAATGAAACAGTAAGAGGTGCAGATGTCTTTGTAGTTCAAACTCTATGTGAACCTGTAAATGATAGTCTTATGGAACTTCTTATAATGTTAGATGCATTTAAAAGGGCTTCAGCAGGAAGAATAACTGCGGTAATACCTCATTATGCTTATGCAAGACAGGATAGAAAAGCAAAGGCAAGACAGCCTATAACAGCAAAATTAGTTGCAGATTTAATACATACAGCAGGAGCTGACAGAGTACTTACTATGGATTTACATGCAGCACAGATACAAGGATTCTTTGACATACCAGTTGATCACCTTGAGGGAGTACCAATACTTGCAAAATATTTCAGAGATCTTAATTTCAAAAAAGATGAACTTGTAGTTGTTTCACCTGATATTGGAGGAGTTAAAAGAGCAAGAAAGTTTGCTGAAAAACTTGAAGCACCAATAGCAATTATAGATAAGAGAAGACCTAGACCAAACGTTTCAGAAGTAATGAATGTTATAGGTGATATAAAAGGTAAAAAAGTAATAATGGTTGATGATATGATAGATACAGCAGGATCAATAACAGGAGGAGCTAATGCACTTATAAAACTTGGCGCAACTGAAGTTTATGCATGCTGCACTCATGCAGTTCTTTCTGGTCCAGCAATCGAGAGACTTGAAAATTCAGTAATAAAGCAGGTTGTTGTACTTGATACAATACCATTCAAGAAAGATGTACAGTGTAGTAAAATTAAAGTATTAAGTGTATCAAGTATTTTTGCAGAAGCAATAAGAAGAATATATGAAGAAATTTCAGTAAGTAAAATATTCGAAGAACAATTTGAAAATAGATAAACGAGAATATATAAAAATGGGACTGTGGCACTAAAAAAATAGTGCAGCAGTCTATTTTTTATATGTCCAAATTTTAAATTATGATTAATAATTTGTAACATTCATGATTATAATTATAAAATATGTTAAATTATTTGTAAGGAAATAATTATAATTGAAAGAAAATTACAAATTATAAATATAAAGAGTATAATTTTACATATAAATATTTAGGAGGCGTGCTTTATGGAAGGTACTTTAGGAACAGTTTTAATAGTAGATGATGATGAAAATATTGCTGATGTAATAAAGATATATCTTGAGAGTTCAGGTTATTCTACAAGATTATGTTATGACGGGAAAGAAGCTGTTGAGGTATTTGGGGAAAACAATCCAGATTTAGTGCTTTTGGATGTAATGCTTCCACACATGGATGGAATTGATGTTTTAAAAGCAATAAGAAAGGATTCACAGGTTCCTGTAATAATGCTCACAGCAAAGGGTGAAACATTTGACAAGGTACTTGCATTAGAACTTGGAGCTGATGATTATATAGTTAAACCTTTTGAGCCTAAAGAACTTATTGCAAGAGTAAAGGCAGTTTTAAGGAGATCTACAGCTGAAAATCAGACTAAGGAAAAACTTGATTTTGATGGTCTTGAGATTGATATGAATTCATATACAGTAGTATATAACGGAAATGAGATTAAAATGCCTCCAAAGGAATTTGAACTTTTATATTATCTTGCAAGTAATAAAAATAGAGTTTTTACAAGAGAACAGCTTCTTTGTGAAGTTTGGGGTTATGATTATCCGGGAGATTCAAGAACAGTTGATGTTCATGTTAAAAGATTAAGGGAAAAATTACAATCTGGATCAAATTGGCAGATTGAAACCGTATGGGGTGTTGGGTATAAATTTGAGGTGAAATAGTATATGAAAAAAAGACTATTCACTAAAATGATAACAACATACATTATTGTTATCACTATAAGTTTCATTATAGTTTCTATCTTATTGTCTTTTTGGTTTCAGTCATATTATTTTAAAAGTGTAAACTCTCAGTTTGATAAAGAAGCTGAGGGTATAGCAAAATGGGCAATAAATTATGAAATTGGAAACATGTCCATGGATTCATTAAATTATAATTTGAAAAATCTTGGAGAAAATGTAAATGAAAACATTATACTGCTTGATAACAATGGATACATATATGAAGTTTCTAGCTTAAAAAATGAAAGACTAATAGGAAGACAGATAAATGGAAAGGATATAGATTCTCTTAGAAATGGAGACTATATAGCCAAAACAGGAACATATGATGGATTGTTTAATGTACCAGGGCATACTTATATTAAGCCTATAATGATAAATGGAACTAGTTTTGCAGGAGCAATAATGCTAAACACTCCTCTTACAGAATTAGAAAAACCATTAGAAAGAGTTTATGAAGTAATATGGATGCTAGCTATATTTGCAATAATATTGGTATGCGTTGTAACTTACATTCTATCTCAAAGATTAATAATAAAGCCACTTTCAAATATAAATGAAGTGGCAAATAAAATAGCTAAAGGTGATATTGATAAAAGAGTACAAATAAAATCAGAAGATGAAATAGGCGAACTTTCAAAGTCATTTAATTATATGGCGGATTCTATAGCAAAAGTTGAAAAAAACAGAAGAGAATTTATATCTAATGTGTCTCATGAAATAAAATCTCCTATAACTTCGATTAAAGGATTTATTGGAGCTATATTAGATGGAGTTGTTCCAGGAGAAAAACAAAATTACTATTTGTCTCTTACTTATGACGAGATTCAAAGACTTACTAGACTTGTAAATGATCTGCTTGATTTATCTACAATTGAATCGGGGCAGGTAAATCTTCATGTGACAAAATTTGATATAAATGAAGTTATAAGGAGAACTGTTATAAAATTTGAAAGAAAAATACAAGATAAAAATTTAATGGTAGATGTATCTTTTGGCAAAGAGCAAATTTATGTACTGGGAGATTTGGATAGGATACTTCAAGTAGTTACAAATTTAACTGACAATGCAATCAAGTATGGAAAAAAGGGCGGAAAGATAAGAATATCAAATAAAATTAAGGGAAATAAGGTATATATTTCTATATATGATGAGAGTGATTTTCTGTCAGAAGAAGAAATTAAACATATATGGGACAGATTTTATAAGAAAGATAAGTCTAGAACTTCAAAAGAAAGTACGGGGCTGGGGCTTCCAATTGTAAGAAGTATACTCAGTAAGCATGGAGAAGATATATTTGTTAAAAATAGCAAAGAAGGTGGAGTAGAATTTGTGTTTTCTCTTAAAAAGGCTTAAATAAATTAACTTGTAAGGAGGTGTTATTTTGGAAAAGGGTAAAAGTATAAAAGATGTTAAGTGGGAGAAAATAGAAGATGAGTCTAGTTATAAAAAAGGTAAAATAGAATTTAGAAATAGAGATAAAAAACCTATTTTTATTAAAGTATCAAAGGGAATACTATTTATGCTTACTGCAATTGTTTCAGGTGGAATTTCAGGAGCTTATTTTTCACAAAGAATGTATTCACAATTAAATATAATGAATAATTCACCATCTGTTATACAGGGAAGTAAGGTTTCAAGTGATTACTCTGGAAAATTCGAAAATAATGTGCAAAACTCTATTACAAGGGTAGTTGGTCAAGTTAGTCAAAGTGTTGTTGATGTATATAATACTGATGATGACAATGGTTCTGAGATTAATAATGGATCTGGAATAATATTAAAAGAAGATGGATATATAGTTACCAATTATCATATAATAGCAAATTCTAAAAAACACTTTGTTAAAATTTCAAATATAAGATCTTCAAAACCATATGAAGCTAAGCTTATTGGATACGATGCTGCAACTGACATTGCAGTATTAAAGATAAATGCAGATAATCTTCCAGCGGTAACACTAGGGGACTCTTCTAAGGTTCAGATAGGGCAATATGCTATTGCAATAGGCAATCCAACAGGCAAGCAATTTCAAAGCTCAGCAGCAGCAGGGATAATAAGTGTAAATAATCAGAAAATGCAGCCGTTAGGGAATACAGGGAATACTATACAGAGTGATAATATTTCTTATAATATATTGAAGACGGATGCATCTATAAATCCATCCATGAGCGGAGGTGCTCTATGCAATTTAAATGGAGAGGTAATAGGTATAAATTGTAATGCACAAGGTATGGAATATGCTGTATCAATAAATGATGCTAAAAGTGTAATAAATTCAATTATGAAATATGGAAGGGTTATACGTCCTTATTTTGGGGCTCAAACAGAAGAATATATTGCAAATGATAAAGATAACGAAAAGGGTGTTAAAATAGAGAATGTAGTAAATAATTCGGGTGCATCAAAAGCAGGACTTAAGCAAAATGATATAATAGTTGAGTTTGATAGTATAAAACTTGAGTCAAATGAAGAATTGCAGGATATTATTTTAAGGCACAAGGTTGGAGATTCCATTCCAGTTAAAATACTAAGAGACGGTAAAACCATAAAGTTACATGTTATTTTGACAGAAGCATCACAAAGTTAATTTCATTTATTGCGCATATTTAGTATAATATATATGCAAGATAAAATGATAAGGAAGTGTGATGTAGTGTATCTTATAGTTGGACTTGGAAATCCGGGAGATAAATATGAACATACAAGGCATAATACGGGATTTGATGTTTTAGATTTAATTGCCTCAAAGTATAATATAGAGATTAATAGAACAAAATTTAAAGGAATATGCGGAAGTGGAATTATATCAAATGAAAAAGTAATTCTTTTAAAACCAACTACTTTTATGAATTTAAGTGGAGAAAGTGTTAGGGAAGCTGCAGATTTTTACAAAATACCAAAAGAAAATATCATAATAATATATGATGATATTAGTCTTGATGTAGGAAGACTTAGAATAAGAAAATCGGGTAGTGCGGGTGGACATAATGGTATTAAGAATATAATACTTAATATGTCCACAGATGTATTTTTAAGAATAAAAATAGGAGTTGGGTCTCCAAAAGGAGACCTTGTTTCTCATGTCCTAGGTAAAATTACAGGAGATGATAGGGTTACGCTTGAAAAAGCATTTGATGCTGCTTGTGATGCTATTAAATGCTTAATTGACAATGGAGCTACTGAAGCTATGAATAAATTCAATGGCTTCCAAGGATAAGTAAGTTTAGAGGTGTTAATATGAGATTTAAAGGACTTATCGAGCCTTTAATAAATAGTACCGAATTTTCAAATATAGCAGAGGGCATTAAAAAAGGCAATTTTCCTATGGATGTTGTTGGAATATCTGAATCGGCAAAAAGCTATTTTATATACAGCTTATATGAAGTGATTGATAAAAACGTTGTAGTTGTTACTGACAGTGACGTGGAGGCAAAAAAACTTTATGAAGATTTGTCAGTATACATACCTAATGTCTATTATTTCCCAACAAGAGAAGTTGTTTTCTATAACATAGATGCAGTTTCAGGAGATCTTAGGTGGGAAAGAATAAAAGTAATAAAAGAAATATTAAAGAGAAATAAAAAAATAATTGTAATGTCTGCAGAGTCTTTTGCAGAAAATTATGCGCCTATAGCGTTATATAAAAAATATTCTTTTAAACTAGCACTTGGAGATACTGTAGATATAAAAGAACTTAGCAGTAATCTTGTGCTCTCAGGATATGAAAGAGTTGAATCAGTTGATTCTAAGGGGCAATTTTCAGTGAGAGGAGGTATAGTTGATTTATATCCTCCAATTTCTAATATACCATATAGAATTGAATTTTTTGGAGATGAAATTGATTCCATAAGAACATTTAATACTACTTCACAAAGAAGTATAGATAAAGTAAATAAAATAGATATATTTCCAGCTAAAGAAATAATACTTGATAAGGAACATGTTGAAGATGGATATAACAATATAAAACAAGAATTAGATTCAATTGTAAAAAAATTAAAAGATAGTGAAAAAAAAGAAAAAATAACTAAAACTATAAATGAAAAACTAGAATCACTAAAAGAGACCTCAAGTTTTGAAGCAATGGATAGTTTTTTACCTTACTTTTATAAGCATCCTTCAACTTTTTTTGATTATATTAAGGACTCTGTTATAGTTATGGATGATGATACTAGGTGTAAGGGGAAACTCAGCAGCGTATTTTATGAATTTAGGGAAAGCTACAATATGTTTATTGAGAGAGGAGCTATACTTCCAGGACAGGGAAACCTTTTGCTTGATGAAAATTCTGTCTATGATATGTTTAATGAAAAAAAAGTTATAAATATATCAGGCATAAAAAAAACAAGAGGATTTATAAAACCAATAGTTAATGAGGAGTTTAGATCTATAACTTTAAATAGTTTTGGAAAGGTCTTAGATTTATTGATTGAGGAAATCTCTTCAAAAAAGAAAGATGGATATAAAACTGTTATATTTTGCGGAAGCAGATCAAGGGGTGAAAGATTTGTAAATACCCTTAGAGATAATGGTATAGAATCTTTTTATAAGGATGACCTTCAGAATCTTCAATTTGGAGAAGTTGCAGTAACCTTTGGAAGCCTTGATAATGGTTTTGAATTTCCTGATTTAAAATTATGTGCTATTTCTGATAAGCAGTTATTTGGTCAAACAAAGAGAAAAGCTAAAAGAAAAAATAAAAAAGGTGTAAGTAAAATAAAGAGTTTTACTGAACTTAAGCCAGGAGATTATATTGTACATGTAAATCATGGAATAGGTGTGTATAAGGGGTTAAAACAGCTTGATTTAGATGGACACAAAAAAGATTATTTAGAGATAAGTTATGCAGGCGATGATAAGCTCTTTGTTCCAGTAGAACAGCTTGATTTAGTCCAAAGGTATATAGGTAGTGATGGAAAATCTCCAAAGGTAAATAAATTAGGCGGAAATGAATGGAATAAGGCTAAAAATAAAGTAAGAAAATCAATAAATGAAATAGCAGATGAACTTGTAAAATTGTATGCAGTTAGATCTTCAACTAAAGGATATATATATTCAAAGGATACAGTATGGCAGAAACAGTTTGAAGATGAATTCCCATATGATGAAACTCCAGATCAACTTTCATCAATACAAGACATAAAAAATGATATGGAAACAGGCAAAGTTATGGATAGGCTTTTATGTGGAGATGTTGGATATGGGAAAACAGAAGTAGCAGTAAGAGCTGCTTTTAAAGCTGTTATGGATGGAAAACAAGTTGCATTCTTGGTGCCAACTACAATACTTGCAGAGCAGCATTATAACAATTTTATAAGTAGATTTTCAGACTTTCCAGTTAAAATAGATATGATAAGTAGATTTAGGACTCCACTGCAGCAAAAAAATACAATTAAGAGCTTAAAAGAGGGTAATGTTGATATATTAATTGGTACCCATAGAATATTACAGAAAGATATAACATTCAAAAATCTTGGACTTTTAATTGTAGATGAGGAGCAGAGGTTTGGTGTAACACATAAAGAAAAGATAAAAAAACTAAAGAAAAATGTTGACGTATTGACACTTACAGCAACACCAATACCTAGAACACTTCACATGTCCCTTACTGGTGTAAGAGATATAAGTATAATTGAGACTGCGCCAGAAGAAAGATATCCAGTTCAGACTTATGTAGTTGAGTATAATGAGCAGCTAATAAGAGATGCAATAATGAGAGAGATAAATAGAAAAGGACAGATATTTTTTGTATACAATAGAGTTGAGACAATAAAAGAGATGGGCTCAAGTTTATCAAAGCTTGTTCCTGAAGCTAAAATTGCAATAGCGCATGGACAAATGACTGAAAGAGAACTTGAGACAATAATGTTCGGCTTTATGAATGGAGAATATGATATCCTTTTATGCACTACTATAATAGAAACTGGAATTGACATACAAAATGTAAATACAATGATTATATATGGTGCTGACAAAATGGGACTTTCCCAGCTCTATCAGCTTAGAGGAAGAGTTGGAAGAACAAACAGAATTGCTTATGCTTATTTCACATACAAAAAAGATAAAGTGCTTGCAGAGGTAGCTGAAAAGAGGCTTAAAGCAATAAAGGAATTTACAGAGCTTGGTTCAGGATTTAAAATTGCAATGAGAGATCTTGAAATAAGAGGTGCAGGAAACATGATGGGCTCAGCACAGCATGGACATATGGCATCTATAGGATATGATCTTTACTGCAGAATGTTAGAAGATGCAATAAAGCAAAATAAAGGTGAAAAAGAAGAGGAACTTGTACAGACTACTATTGCAATAAAGACGGATGCATATATACCTTCTTCTTATATAAAAAATGAAGTGCAAAAGATTGAAATATACAAGAAAATTGCATCTATTGAAGATAAACAAGAATTCTTTGACGTACAAGAAGAACTTGAAGATAGATATTCAAACATACCAGACTGTGTAAATAACTTAATGATAATAGCATATTTAAAGACACTTGGTCAAAAAATAGGGATTATAGACATAAAAGATAAGGGCAGTTTTATCAATCTTAAATTTGATAATAAGGATAGATTAAGTGAAAAACTTGTTAATGCGCTTATAAGTAATTATAGTAAAAATATATTGTTTAAAAATGATGAAAATCCTACTGTAGCTTATAATTTAAAAGAAATAAAGAGAGAAGACATCTTAAAAAAGCTTACAGATCTTTTAGAATATATGAACTCTGTAGTTGAAACAAAGTAAATGTATGATAAAATTAAAATCATGTTATTAAAAACAAGTTCTAGGGGGAATAAAATTGAAAAATATGAAGAAAATTATAGCAGCTGCTGTAATGGTTGGCGTATTTACCACTGTATTTAGTGGTTGTAATATGATAGAAAAGACACAGCAAGGTGTAAATAATACTGTACTTGCAAAAGTTAATGATGAAAAAATAACTCAAGGTGAATTAACCGAAAGAATGAAACCTGTATTAATAGGAATGCAGCAACAATATGGTGCAGACAATTTAAAAAGTGATCAAGGAAAGCAGGCTATAACTCAACAAAAACAGCAGTTATTAGATGAAATGGTTACAGAGAAACTGCTTATACAAAAAGCTAAGAGTCTTAAGATAATGCCATCTGATTCAAAGTTAAATGCAGAAATAAACAAACAATACAATACATATAAATCACAGCAAAAGAGTGAAACTGCATGGAAAAATGCTCTAAGTCAGGCTGGATATACTGAAAGTTTATTTAAGGATCAAATTAGAATTCAAATTATAACAAGTGCAGTAGAAAATTATGCAACTAAAAATGTTAAAGTTACAGATAAACAAATTTCAGATTACTATAAAGCAAATCCACTAAAATATACTCAGCAGCCAAATACAATACACCTTTCACATATTTTAGTGAAAACTCAAGCAGAAGCAGATAAAATAGAAACTCAGCTTAAGGGTGGTGCTGATTTTGCTGCTCTTGCAAAACAAAATTCAATTGATACTGGAAGTAAAGTAAATGGTGGGGATTTAGGTGACTATGATCAAGCTAATGATGATACTAGCAAGCAATTAGATGCTACCTTTATGAAAGCAGCAGTAGCACTTAAAGCAGGACAGATTTCAGATCCAGTACAAACTCAGTATGGATGGCATATAATAAAGTGCGATTCTAGAAATGATTATCCTGAGAAGCCTCTTGACCAAGTTAAAGCTGACATTAGTTCCACTCTTTTAAAACAGTCACAACAAAAGAAGTTTTCTTCAACTATTTCAACTTGGAAGAAAGCAGCATCAATAACGGAATATACAGATAAAATACAATAAATACAATGAGTAATGTACAAATATTGCTGCCGCACTAAAAAATAGTGAGGCAGCTTTTTTTAAGTAATGAAATTTTATTTAGATATTAAAGTATATAAAAACATGCATATGTGTATAAAATTTCAATCTTCGTAAAATACTAAGCGTATATTAAAAAATATACATTTAAGTAGGAGGTAATAATTTTATGAAAGCAACAGGTATTGTAAGAAGAATTGATGACCTTGGTCGTGTAGTTATACCAAAGGAGATAAGGAGGACATTAAGAATAAGAGAGGGAGACCCTCTTGAAATATTTACTGATAGAGAAGGAGGAATTATACTAAAAAAGTATTCTCCAATTGGTGAATTAAGCAATTTTTCCAGAGAATATGCAGAATCTTTAAATTCAGCTATTGACCATATTGTGATGATATGTGATAAAGATAGCATAATATCAATAAGCGGAGCAAATAAAAAAGAATATCTTGAAAAACGTGTAAGTGACGAGCTAGAAAAGGTTATGGACGGAAGAAAAACGTACAATATGGAGGATAACGATAAAAAAGCAGTACCTCTTTATGATGATGAAGATGTAACTGATAAATATTCAGCTCAAATAATAATACCTATACTTGCAGAAGGCGATGCTATTGGTGCAGTAGTAATAGCATCAAGTGAATCTGGAGTTACATTTGGTGAAATTGAACAAAAGTTAGGAGATACAGCAGCAATATTTTTGGGTAAACAAATGGAACAATAGAATTAATACATGGTATTTAAAAATAAGTAATAATACTTCCAAAGTTTAAATATTAATATCTATAGGAACTTTGGAGGTATTATAAAGTTATGAAAAAACAATCACTTGTTAAAGGAACTTTAATATTAGGTGCAGCAGGAATATTTTCAAAATTTTTGGGAATATTTTTTAGATGGCCGCTCATTATGCTTATTGGAGACGAAGGAATTGGATATTATCAAATGTCATATCCGATGTATATGTTTTTTATAGCCTGTGCATCAGGGGTGCCTGTAGCTATTTCTAAATTGGTATCAGAATCCAATGCTTTAGGAGACAGGGATGGTGCCGTTTCTATTCTAAAAAAGGCACTTTTTTTAATGGTTATTATGGGCGGTATATTTACTGCATTCATTTTATTATTTAGCAATAATATTATTTCAATGCTAAATTGGGACAGGAAGTCATATTACTCTCTTATGGCAATTGCAATTGCACCGTTATGTATATCAGTTGCCAGTGCATTTAGAGGATTTTTTCAAGGATTTCAAAACATGTATCCAACAGCTGTATCTCAAATATTAGAACAATGTGGAAGGGTAATAGTAGGAGTGGGACTTGCTTATATACTTTTAAAAAAGGGTATAGAATACTCTGCAGGCGGAGCTGCATTTGGAGCTTCATTTGGTGCAATAATCGCGGGAAGTTATTTAATTTTTAAGTTTTTAGCTTTTATGAAGAAAAACAGGATATCATTTTTAGCTAAGTCAAATAGAACAATGTATGAAATATTACTAATAGCCATTCCAATATCTCTAGGATCAGCTGTAAGCAGTATTATGAGCCTTATTGATTCTATAATAGTGCCTCAAAAACTTCTTCTTGCAGGTTTTAGCTACAAGGGAGCAGCTATACTTTATGGACAGCTTACAGGAAAGGCATTTGTGTTAGTAAATGTGCCGCTTACTCTTTCTATAGCATTATGTTCTTCCCTTGTACCTATAATTTCAGAAGCATATATACTTAGAAATAGAAATCTTGTCATTAATAGGCTTCAAATGGCTTTTAGATTATCCATGGTAATAGCTATACCGTCATTCTTTGGATTGTTTTTTATGGCTAAACCAATACTAAATTTAATTTTTCCTGGTAATGGAAGTGGATATTTAATTCTAAAATATTTAAGCATTTCAATACCATTTATTGTAATATGCCAAACAAGTACTGCTGTGCTCCAAGGAATAGGAAAATATACAATACCAGTAGCAAATCTTTTCTTTGGATGTGTTGTGAAAGTAATAATTACTATTTCACTTGTTTCCATTCCAAGTATCAATATATATGGTGCAGTTATTGGAACAGTATTAGGATATATAACAGCATCAATACTGAATATTTATCAAGTAAAGCGCAATTTGAATGCAAAGATAAACTACTATGATTGTATAATCAAACCCTCTTATGCAGCTGTTATTATGACAATTTCTGTTGTATTTATTTATATAAATGTCTATAATAATACAATGAGTAGCAGTATAGCTTGCTTTGCGGCTGTGTTTATAGGAGTTATTATTTATTTAATTTTAATACTTTTATTTGGAATATTTAATTTTAAACAAATAAAAAATAAGATTGTAAAAAGGTATTAAAATTAACGATAAAACAACAAAGAGGAGTGGATTACATGATAAATGTTGTTGGACTTGGGCCTGGAGATATAAAGGCTCTTACCATTGGAACTATAGAAATGCTAAAAAACAGTAAAAATATATATTTGAGAACCCAAAAGCATCCTACAGTTAAATTTTTGGAAGATGAAAACATAGATTTTGAAACTTATGATGATATTTATAATAAAGCGGATAATTTTGACGACGTATATAAAACAATAGCACAGGATCTTATAGATAAGCATGAAAAATTTAAAAATATTGTCTACGCTGTGCCAGGACATCCCTTAGTTGCAGAAAAATCAGTTAGTATACTTCTTGAACTTTGCAAGGATAAAAATATAGAAGTTAAAATACTTCCAGCTGTAAGTTTCATTGATGCAATGATGGAAGCACTAAATATTGATCCTATAGGTGGACTTAAAATAATAGATTCATTTGACATGAAAAAGCAGCAAATGGATAAGAGATGTGGGCTTATTATAACTCAGGTATATAATAAACTTGTGGCTTCAAATGTAAAACTTGCACTTCAAGATTATTATAACGATGATACTGAAATTTATTTTGTGAGAGCTGCTGGTATAGAAGGTGAAGAATTTATAAAGAAAATACCTCTTTATGAATTAGATTGGCAGGATAATATAGATTACCTTACATCTGTTTATATACCTAAAGATATTGAAAATACTATGGATTTCCTTGACCTTTTGAATGTAGTGGAAAAGCTTAGGGGAGAAGATGGGTGCGACTGGGATAGGGAGCAAACTCATGAGTCTATGAAGAAATGTCTCATAGAGGAGTGCTATGAGGTGATTGAGGCAATAGATGAAAAAGACGATGATATGATTATAGAAGAATTGGGAGATGTTCTACTTCAAGTTGTATTTCATAGTGAGATTGGAAAAGAAGAAGGTTATTATAATATAAATGATGTTATAAATGGAATATGTAAAAAAATGATTATAAGACATCCTAATATTTTTAAAGGAAATAAATTACTTGACGATAATAATATTGTAAAAGACAGCTGGGAAAAAGAAAAAATGAGGGAACAGGGATTGGATACATATACCGAAAGTTTAAAGCATATACCTAAAAATTTGCCTTCACTTATGAGAGCTGAAAAAATTCAAAAGAAAACGGCAAAATTTGGTTTTGATTTTAAAGATGTAGATGGAGCAATAAATAAAGTTTCAGAGGAATTAAATCAAGTAAAACATGTATATAAAGGGAATAAAAGGGATAAAATAAAAAAAGAAATAGGTGATTTAGCATTTAGTGTAGTTAATGTTGCAAGATTTCTTGACATTGATACCGAAAATGCTTTAAATTATACTATAGATAAATTCATTAAACGTTTTGAATTCGTTGAAACAAGTGCAATAAAAGCAAAGAGTAATTTAGATGAAATGGAAACAGATCAAATGGATAAATTATGGGATCAATCTGAAAACTTGTGAATTTATTAAAATTTTATTAAATGCTTCAAAAAAAGAAGGATTTAAAAAATATTTGAAGAATATGCTATAAAGAACTAACGTATTCTTAATTTTAAGGAGGTAACAAAAGTGAACAAAGCAGAATTAATAAGCAGTATATCAGAAAAAAGTAGTTTAACTAAGAAAGATGCAGAATCAGCTCTTAAAGGATTTATTGAAAGCATAGAGGAATCATTAGAAAAGGGTGAAAAAGTTCAACTTGTAGGTTTTGGAACATTTGAAACTAGAGATAGAGCAGAAAGAAAAGGAAGAAACCCAAGATCAAAAGAAGAAATAACAATACCTGCTTCAACAGTACCAGTTTTCAAAGCAGGAAAAGAATTTAAAGATAGAGTAAATAATAAATAGACAGTTGATTTTTTTGCTAAACCTGGATTTTATCCAGGTTTTTCGTTATTATATATGTTATCTTAACTTGAAAGGTGAATTTTATGAGATTAGATAAATATTTAAAGGTATCAAGGATAATAAAGAGAAGAACTGTGGCAAAAGAAGCTTGTGAAAGTGGGAGAGTTTCAATAAATGACAAGGTTGTTAAGCCAGGGGTAGATGTAAAGGAAGGGGATATAATTGAAATAAGATATGCACAAAGTGTATTAAAGGCAAGAATAATCAATATATCCAATTCTACACATAAAGAAAATGCAAAAGAAATGTATGAAATTTTAACAGATAAATAAATTTAATAATCAATAAGTTCACTTCTAGATGTAATATACTAACTTCTATTCTCATATATATTTTATAGTAGAATTAGGAGGTAAAACTATGGAAGTAAAAAATGAAGATAAAAAGAGTAATGTTTTACTTGAAAATAGAAAAAGGTTGTCTATTACAGGAGTAAAGGAAGTTATAAGTTTTAATGATGAGATTATAGTTTTAACTACTAATCTTGGACTTCTAACAATAAAAGGCAATGAACTTAAAATGAATAAACTAGATGTTCAAAATGGAGATATGATAATAACAGGGAAAATAAATTCATGTATCTACTCTGCAAGTGAAAATATAAAGAACAAAGATAGTATATTAAAGAGATTGTTCAGGTGATTTTATGGCTTTATCTAATTATGCACAGTTTAGATTACTTTTATATAGCTTAATTGCAGGAATTATTACAGGTATATTATTTGACACGTATAGAATTATGAGAGGATTTAAGATACCAAATAAGATAATTGGATTTGCGGAAGACATTTTATTTTGGATCTTAGCAGCATTATTAATATTTATTTTCTTATATGGCAATACTGGAGCTTTTTTTAATATGTATGTTTATATTTTTATATCAATAGGTATGTATATATATTTTAAAATTCTAAGCAGGGTATTATTAAAAATAGAAAATAATATATTAATAAACATATTTAAGGTAATAAGAATATTATTTAACATAATAATTTACCCATTTAAAGTTGCAATTGAATATTTTTTTCAAAAACATTAAATTTTAAAATAAAAAACTTGAATATATGTAAAAAAGAAATTAGAATATAGATATGTTAATATTCTTAATTGTGAGGGAAAGGCTATGAAGAAAAGGTCTAAATTAAAATATCTCATTTTCGGAATCTTTATTATTAATATGTGTTATTTATTAGTAAATCAACAGATTATTATTAATAGAATCCAATCTAAAATTTATGACAAAACTGAACAGGCAAAAGAAATAGAAAATAACAATTCCAAATTACAAGATGAACTTAAGATGGCAAAAACTGATGAATACAGTGAAAAGCTTGCTAGAGAAAAGTTGGGTCTTATTAAGCAGGGTGAAATTCCTGTATTAAATAGTGGTAAATAATATTATGATTGAACAATTAGATATAATATGAATACATATATGTTATAATTTATTTATAGTATTAGTCAATCATTATATAATTATAAAATATAAACATAATCAAGGAGGAGTCTTTTTAACATGACCTTAAAGGCAGGAACGATTCTAGAGGGTAAAGTAGTTAACATTACGAATTTTGGCGCATTTGTTGAGGTTGAAGGAAAAACAGGTTTGGTGCATATTTCAGAAGTTGCGGATACTTTTGTAAAAGATATTAAGGATTATATAAAAGAAGAAGATAAAGTAAAGGTAAAAGTGCTATCAGTAGACGATAATGGTAAGATAAGTTTATCAATAAAGCAAGCAAATATACCAAAAAAATCAGTAAAGCCTATTGAGATTGACTGGACTAAAAACGTAAAATCAAAACAAAATGGAGCAGCTGACTTTGAAGATAGACTTTCTAAATTTTTAAAGGACAGCGAGGAAAGATTTCAAGATCTTAAGAAACATCAAGAAGCTAAAGGCCACGGAGGTTATAAAAAAGGTTAATACGAGAAAATAAAGAGACTTCTAAGTCTCTTTTATTTATTAGAGAATAATTATTGACATTTTCATAAATATAAGATATAATAAATTTCGTCGTCAAAAGTGATGGCTTGCCGAAGTGGCGGAACTGGCAGACGCACAGGACTTAAAATCCTGCGGTGCTTAAACCACCGTACCGGTTCGATTCCGGTCTTCGGCACCAAATATCGCGGGGTGGAGCAGTTGGTAGCTCGTCGGGCTCATAACCCGAAGGTCGTAGGTTCAAGTCCTGCCCCCGCAACCAAATCTGGCGGAATAGCTCAGCTGGCTAGAGCATTCGGTTCATACCCGAAGTGTCGTAGGTTCAAGTCCTATTTCCGCTACCAAACTCATACATATGTATGAGTTTTTTTATTGCAAAAATAAGTATTGACAAGTATTCTTTTTTATTATATACTATTTAATGTCGTCAAGAACGATGATTTGCCGAAGTGGCGGAACTGGCAGACGCACAGGACTTAAAATCCTGCGGTGCTTAAACCACCGTACCGGTTCGATTCCGGTCTTCGGCACCAAAATATCGCGGGGTGGAGCAGTTGGTAGCTCGTCGGGCTCATAACCCGAAGGTCGTAGGTTCAAGTCCTGCCCCCGCAACCAAACTTGGCGGAATAGCTCAGTTGGCTAGAGCATTCGGTTCATACCCGAAGTGTCGTAGGTTCAAGTCCTATTTCCGCTACCAAGAACTCATACATTGTATGAGTTCTTTTGCTATTCATATATTTAACTAATCTACTTGACTAAAATCATTAATAAATTGATAAATAAGTTCCTAAATTCTTCAAATGCTAATCTAAATATAGAATTTATTTTGTTATATTTGGCTATTGTGAAATATAAAAATATAAAATGATATTTTATTAACATGATTAGGGATTGATGTCTTAAAAAACTTTTTTTGTAAAATCATTTTTGACAAATAATTCCAGGTAATACTGCTATAATAAAAATAGTTTATTATTGGGGAGATGATTTTATGCAATACAATTCAGAAATTTATACTTATCAAAGAAACAGGGAGAATACAAAAGGGAAGATAAATGCAAAAATCTTATTTAATGTTGGATATATAAAGCTTACAGCTTTATTTTTATGTTCAATATTAATAAGCAGGGTTATATTAATAAACCACACTGCGCCATTTGGAATTGCTTTTTTAATGTCTGTACTCATAAATAAAGAAGTGAGAAGTAAAATTATAGCTATGGTTGGTACGCTAATTGGGTACCTTACTATTCAAAATACAGTTTCAGAATATTATACTTACATAATAGCTGCAGGTATTATTACTTTTATAAGTCTTTTTACGGATAAATATCCGAAGAAAAAGATGACAGTTGTGTATTCTGCTTTACTAATGGCTATATTTGTTTCTGTAAGCATTATATTTAGCAAAACTTCTTTTAACATGGCTGTATTCATTGCTCTTCTTCAAGTGCTCTGTATACTTCCAGTATATTATATTATAAACAAATCTATTTTATGCTTTGAAAACGTAAAAACAAGACATCTTTTCACTAATGAAGAACTCATATGTATGACTGTAACGATGTCACTTGTTATAAGTGGAACACAAGGCTTTAAATTATATAACATTAGTATAACCAATATCATTGCGCTTTTGAGCATCATTATAGTGACGTATATAAATGGACTTGCTATAGGTACAACTATAGGAGTGACTAATGGGATAATAATAGGTATGTCTACAAATAAAATGGAAATGTATATAGCAGTATTTGCAATTTGTGCTATAGTATCTGGAATATTTAAAGGGGAAAATAAATGGATTACAGGTATAAGTTTTAGTATAGTATTTCTTATAATGCTAATTTATACAAGGGATTTAAACAATTTTAATCCAATTGAAGGAATCTTGGCATCAGGAGTATTTATTTTAATTCCGTCTAAAATTATAGAAAAAATAAAAGGAGAAATAAACGTTGATAACAAGCAGCAAAACATATCAGAAAATTATATTGAAAAGGTTAAGAATATATATATAAAGAGACTTGATGATTTTTCGAAGGCCTTAAATGGTATGGGAGGGGTTTTAAATAGTCTTGCAGAAAATGATAAGCTTTCCCTAAAAACTAAAAGTAGTGGCATTATTGAGAATCTTGCTGATAGGGTATGCAATAACTGCAATATGAAAAATATATGTTGGAAGAGGGAGCTATACTATACCTATGCTGCATTTGAAGAACTTATATCAAATTATCAAGATAATAAGGGTGAGATCCCCCATGAGATAATAAAAAAATGTATAAAGAAAAATTCTCTTATTGCAAGTACTGAAGAAATTGTAAATAATTATGTTTCAGATGAAATGTGGAGAGCTAAACTTGGAAGTGGACGAAGGATGATTGCAGGTGAGATAAATAATGTATCTGAAATATTAAATGAAATGAATAATGGATTTAAGAACAATATCAATTTTAATTACGAAATGGAGAAAAAAATTATAAGTGTGTTTTTAAAAACTGGTATTAAATTTAATGATGTTATGTGCATAAACGATGAAACTGATAGAATCAATATAAAAATTTCAATGCATGCATGTGGAGGGAGACAAATATGTGTTAAAAAAATCCTGCCATTAATAAACGAAGTAACCAATACATGTATGTGTATAAGGGATGATGGATGCAAAATTGACCCTAAAACTGAGCTTTGCAGTGTTGAATTTGAAAAGACTCCTAAATATTATATGGTTTCTTATGTAAGCCGTAAAAATAAGTATGGTGAAAAAGAAAATGGCGACAGTTATAGTTTTGGAAAAAATAGAGATGAAAATTATATGATAGCAATTAGTGATGGTATGGGTTCAGGGGGAAGTGCTGGTCGTGAAAGTAAAGCGGCAATTGATTTAATTGAAAAATTTACACATGCTGGAATTGATAAACTCACAGCAATTAATTGTATAAATTCAGTTATGACATTAAAGTTTAGTGAAGATGAAAAATTTTCAACTATGGATCTTTGCGGTGTTGATTTGTATTCGGGTGAAGCTTCTTTTATGAAAGTTGGAGCAGCTCCTAGTTTTATTAAAAGAAAAGATAGAGTCGAAATAATAAATTCAAGGACACTTCCAATAGGAGTTCTTGATGAAGCTGATATAGATATAAAAAATAAAAATTTACAAAATGGTGATATTATAGTAATGCTAAGTGATGGGGTTACGGACTTTGACAATAATAATGCAGGTAAAACAGGCTGGATAGAACAATATTTAAAAAATGCAAGTTCAAATAATCCAAAAGAATTAGTAGAGGAGCTTGTGAAAAAATCATTGGAACTTGGAAAGGGAAGAGCAAAAGATGATATAACTGCAATAGTATCTAAAGTGTACAGTCTTTACTAATATTTATGATTATACATTGAATGAAAATTTAAAAATATGTTATAATGTTCTAATATAAATTGTGTGAAAATTATTTATCTTAGTGAAAATATTTTGTAAAAATAGGAAGTGTTTTTTTGATTCATAAAGTATTACAGACAATAGAAGAAAATCATATGTTTTGTAAAAATGATAAAGTTATAGTTGCTGTTTCAGGAGGCCCTGATTCTATGTGTCTTTTAAATACTCTATATAATTTGAAAAGTGAACTGCATATTGATATTTGTGCAGCACATTTAAATCATTGTCTTAGGGGAAAAGATGCAGACGAAGATGAAGAATTTGTTAGAGAATTCTGCAGAAAAAAGAATATAGATTTTTACAGCAAAAGAGTTGATGTAAATGCTCTTTGCAGAGAAAAAGGGCAATCCTGTGAAATGGCAGGAAGAACAGCGAGATATGAATTTTTTGAAGAACTAAAGGGTAAAATAGGAGCAGATAAAATTGCCATAGCTCATAATGCCAATGACCAAGCAGAAACAATATTAATGCACATTATGAGGGGGGCTGGATTAAATGGACTTATAGGAATAAGACCTGTAAGAGATAACGTTTATGTAAGACCACTTATAAAAGTTTCAAGAGATGAAATTGAGGATTATTGTAGAGAAAATAAATTAAATCCAAAGATAGATAAAACAAATTTTGAGTATATATATGGGAGAAATAAAGTTAGACTAGATATCATTCCATATATAAAAAAGAATTTCAATAGCGATATAATTGCTGCACTTAATAGGCTCAGCGATACTTTAAGTGTTGATAACAAATTTATTGAAGATTTTTCAATTAAAAAATACAAAATATATTGCTATGAAAGTAGTGGTAAGGTTACAATAAAAAAAGAGGCATTTTTAGAAAAAGAGGCTATAATAACAAGGATAATTAGAAGGGCAATTTCATATCTAGCTAAAAGTACATATAATTTTGAAAAAAAACATATTTTAGATATAATATATATGCAGCATAAAAGTACAGGATCTATATTGTCTCTTCCGAGGAATATAGAAGCGTACAATAATTATGGTGACATTATTTTGCGCTTTGATAATATAAATGCTAAAGACTATTCAAAGGAATATAAACTTGAACTTAAAACTTGTAATAATATAAAAGAATATGGTTATAAAGTAAACATTAAAATCATAAAAAAAGATGAAAACATTGATTTTAATACAAATAGGTTTGTAAAGTATTTTGATTATGGTAAAATTAATGAAAAGATAAGTATTAGATTTAGAAAAAATGGAGATAAGTTTACTCCGTTTGGTATGAAAGGCACAAAAAAAATAAAAGATATTTTTATTGATATGAAAATTTCAAAGCCACTTCGTGATAAGATACCTCTTATATGTTTCGATGATGAGATTGCATGGATAGTAGGATATAGGGTTAGTGATATATTTAAAGTGACTGATGAAACTAAAGACATACTAGAAATCAGATTTGAAGGCGGGGAAGATTTACGATGAAAGAAGATATTAAAGAGATACTGTTAACAGAAGGCGAGATAAGAAAAAGAATAAGGGAACTTGGCAGAGAGATAAGTTTAAACTATAATGGAAAAGAGCTTATTTTAGTTGGAATTTTAAAGGGATCCTTTATGTTCCTTTCAGATCTTATGAAAGAAATAGATATACCATGTACTATGGATTTTATGGATGCATCAAGTTATGGAGATGGATCAGTATCATCGGGAAAAGTTAAAATTTTAAAAGATTTAGACTCTTCTATAGAAGGAAAAGATGTACTTTTAGTAGAAGACATTATAGATACAGGAATTACTCTTTCGTACTTAAAGGAGTATCTTAAAGATAGAAAACCAAACAGCATAGAAATTGCAGCACTTTTAAATAAACCTGAAAGAAGGCAGGTAGAAATGGAAATTAAATATATGGGATTTGAAGTACCAGATGATTTCCTTGTTGGTTATGGGTTAGATTATGCTGAGAAATATAGAAATCTTCCTTTTGTAGGAAGTCTTAAAGAACAAATTTATAAATAATTAAGATTTATATTATTGTAAATAAATATGCGGTATGATAAAATCGTAACGTATTCATTAAGAGAGGGGGGCCTAGAGTGAAGAAGATATCAAGCGCCACAGTCTGGGTTATAGTATCCATAGTAATAGTTTTTACAGCACTTACATTAATGCAAAGCAGTAAAAGCAATAATGAAATAACTTTTAATGTATTTGAAAAGAAATACATTTCAAATCAAATAAAAAGTTTTGAAGTAAAAGATGACAATATGACAATTGATGGTAAATACAAAGATGGAACAGCTTTTGAAACAGTTGCACCTATGCAGAGACTTTCACAATTTTTAGGTCAAAATCAAAATAAAAGTGATGCTGAAGAATCATATACAGCACCTGCAAATGTTCCGGTATGGCTTAATTGGCTTCCAAGTATATTGTCCATTTTGTTTCTTGTTGTGCTTTGGTTTATTTTTATGCAGCAATCCCAAGGCGGTGCAGGTGGCAAGGGAGTAATGAATTTTGGAAAGAGTAAGGCTAAAATGGCTTCACCAGATGAAAAAGATAAAGTTACTTTTGATGATGTTGCTGGAGAAGATGAAGAAAAAGCTGAACTTGCAGAAATAGTTGACTTTTTAAAGGTTCCTAAGAGATATTTGGATATGGGAGCAAGAATTCCTAAAGGAGTCTTACTTGTAGGACCTCCTGGAACGGGTAAAACATTGCTTGCAAAAGCTGTTGCTGGTGAAGCTGGAAGACCATTCTTTAGCATATCAGGATCTGACTTTGTTGAAATGTTCGTCGGAGTTGGTGCTTCAAGAGTAAGAGACTTATTTGAACAGGCAAAGAAAAATTCACCATGTATAGTATTTATTGATGAAATAGATGCAGTTGGAAGACAAAGAGGAGCAGGTCTTGGCGGTGGTCATGACGAAAGAGAACAGACATTAAATCAGCTCCTTGTTGAAATGGATGGATTTGGTATAAACGAAGGTATAATAATACTTGCAGCAACTAATAGACCAGACATATTAGATAGAGCTCTTTTAAGGCCAGGTCGTTTTGATAGACAGATAATGGTTGGAGCTCCTGATGTAAAAGGAAGAGAAGAAATACTTAAGGTTCATTCAAAAAATAAACCTATTGAAGAAAGTGTAAAACTAGATATACTTGCAAAAGAAACTGCAGGGTTTACAGGAGCAGATCTTGAAAATCTTATGAATGAAGCTGCACTTTTAGCAGTTAGAAGAAGTAAGACAATAATTGGCATGCAGGAGTTAGAAGAAGCTATAACAAGAGTTATAGCTGGTCCTGAGAAAAAGAGCAGAGTTATTAATGAAGACGACAGAAGACTTACAGCTTTCCATGAGGCAGGTCATGCAGTTGTTATGAAACTTTTACCAAATAGTGACCCTGTACATCAAATAAGTATAGTCCCAAGAGGCATGGCAGGAGGATATACAATGCATCTTCCAGTTAGAGATAGTGCATACATGTCTAAGAGTAAACTTGAAGATGAAATTGTTGGACTTCTTGGAGGAAGAGTTGCAGAAAAACTTGTTATTGGAGATATAAGTACAGGAGCCAAAAATGATATAGATAGAGCATCAAACATTGCAAGAAAGATGATTATGGAATACGGAATGAGCGATACATTAGGACCAATATCCTTTGGTACAGATCAAGATGAAGTGTTCCTAGGCAGAGATCTTGGAAGAAATAGAAACTTCAGTGAAGAAGTTGGAGCTAAAATAGACGATGAAGTAAAGAGACTTATTAGTGAAGCTTATGAGAAAGCAGAAACACTTCTTTCTGATAATATGAGTAAATTAAAATCAGTTGCAGAGGCTCTTCTTGATAAAGAAAAGCTTGAATCTGATGAATTTGAAGATATATTTGCAAATAGTTGATTAAAAAACAGGAACGTTATGTTCCTGTTTTTTGATATTGTTCGTAAAATCCATATAATATGGACTCACTATGTGATATAATATTTAATCGAAGGAACAATAAGTTTATTACAAAGGGGCGTTTGTAAAGATGAAATCTGATATTGAAATTGCACAAGATGCAAAAATGGAACCTATTTATAAAATAGCTGAAAAAATTGGACTTAACGAAGATGATATAGAATTATACGGAAAATATAAGTGTAAAATATCTTTAAACACTTTAAAGAGCAGAGAAGATAAAGCTAATGGTAAGCTTATTCTCGTAACAGCTATTAATCCAACACCTGCAGGTGAAGGAAAATCAACTGTAACTGTTGGACTTGGAGATGCACTTAAAAAGAAGGGGAAAAATGTTTTAATTGCACTTAGAGAACCTTCACTTGGACCTGTATTTGGTATAAAAGGTGGAGCAGCAGGTGGCGGATATGCACAGGTTGTACCAATGGAAGATATAAATTTACATTTTACAGGTGATATGCATGCAATAACTTCATCAAATAATCTTTTATGTGCAGCTATTGATAACCATGTACATCAAGGAAATAAATTAAGAATTGATGTAAGAAGAATAGTTTTCAAAAGAGTAATGGACATGAATGATAGAGCACTTAGACAAATTGTTGTTGGTCTAGGAGCAAAAGTAAATGGTTTCCCAAGAGAAGATAGTTTTATGATAACTGTTGCATCTGAAATCATGGCAATACTATGTCTTTCAACAAATCTTATGGATTTAAAGGAAAGAATGGGAAAAATACTTGTAGCTTATGATTTAGATGGTAATCCAGTATATTGTAAAGACTTAGAGGTACAAGGTGCTATGGCACTTTTAATGAAAGATGCAATAAAGCCAAATCTTGTTCAGACTCTTGAAAATACTCCTGCAATAATCCACGGAGGGCCCTTTGCAAATATAGCACATGGATGCAATAGTATACTTGCTACTAAAACTGCATTAAAACTTTCAGATTACACAGTTACAGAAGCAGGTTTTGGAGCTGATCTTGGAGCTGAAAAATTCTTTGATATAAAATGCAGATATGGTAAATTAAAGCCAGATTGTACAGTAATAGTTGCTACAGTAAGAGCACTAAAACATCATGGTGGTGCAAAGAAAGACGAACTTAATAATCCTAATATGGATGCACTTAAGAAAGGTATAACAAATCTTCAAAAGCAGATAGAAAATATTAAAAAATATGGAGTGCCTGTAGTTGTTGCAATAAATAAGTTTGTAACTGATAGTGAAGAGGAACTTAAATTTATCGAAGATTATTGTGCAAAATTAGGTGTTAAATCATCACTTACTGAAGTTTGGGGAAAAGGTTCAGAAGGTGGACTTGACTTAGCAGATAAAGTACTTAACGTAGTAGAAAACGAAGAAAGTAATTTTAAAGTTTTATATGATGTAAAACTTAGTATAAAAGAAAAACTTGATATAATAGCAAAAGAGATTTATGGAGCTGACGGAGTTACATATGACAGGGCAGCAAAAAAGCAAATTGCAGATCTTGAAAAATTTGAAATGGATAAACTTCCTGTATGTGTTGCAAAGACTCAATACTCACTATCCGACGATCCTAGTTTACTTGGAAGACCAAGTGGGTTTAAAATAAATGTGCGTGAAGTTAGAATATCAAACGGAGCTGGCTTTATTGTAGTGTTAACAGGTAATGTTATGACTATGCCAGGGCTTCCAAAAGTACCTGCAGCACAAAAAATGGATATTGATGAAGATGGTAATATCGTAGGTTTATTTTAACTTGACCAAACAAACTTAAATTGTTAAAATAAAATTATTATATTTTAATTATTCATGAAGGGTGGCTTTAAAAAGCCGCTCTTATGATTTTTTAAGGGGTGGGTTACCTGTGATATTAGTTCTTGATGTTGGAAATAGTAATATTGTTGTTGGTGTATATAGAGGTACAGAACTTATTTCTGAGTGGCGGCTTTCAACTCAAACCATAAGGTCAGCAGATGAGTATGGAATACAATTTGTAAATTTATTTAAACTTGCAGATATAAAAATAGATGCAATAGAAGGAGTAATAATGTCTTCTGTTGTTCCAAATATAATGTATTCTTTAGAACACATGGTGAGAAAATATTTTAAAATATTACCTATAGTTGTTGGACCAGGTGTGAAGACAGGTATAAATATAAAATATGACAATCCAAGAGAAGTTGGTGCAGATAGAATCGTGAATGCTGTAGCAGCCCATGAAATATATAAAAAACCTTTAATAGTAATTGATTTTGGAACAGCAACTACATTTTGTGCTATAAGGCAAAATGGAGATTATTTAGGTGGTTCAATATGTCCAGGAATAAAAATTGCTTCAGATGCTCTTTTCCAAAGGGCAGCAAAGCTTCCAAGAGTTGAACTCTTAAAACCTAACACCACTATATGTAAAAACACAGTAACAAGTATGCAAGCAGGTATTGTATATGGATACATAGGTCAGGTTGAGTATATTGTAAGAAAAATGAAAAGTGAAATGGAAAGCATAGGGGAAAAGAATGTATTTGTAGTAGCAACAGGTGGTCTTGCAAAGCTGATAAGTGAAGAGTCAAAATATGTTGATGCTATTCATCCATTTTTGACTTTGGAGGGACTTAGAATAATATATGAAAAGAACAAAAAGTAGGTGATATCATGGATATAGCCAATTTAAAGTTTAACAACAATGTTTTTTTAGCACCTATGGCAGGAGTAACTGATACTATATTCAGAAGCATATGTAAAAAAATGGGGTGTGGCCTTGTATATACTGAGATGGTAAGTGCAAAAGCCCTTTATTATGATAATGAAAAAACAGAAGATATGCTTATAACATCTCCATATGAAGTACCAGCAGCTGTACAGATCTTTGGAAGTGATCCATATGTAATGGCAAAGGCATGTGACCACTTTAATGATAATGATGATATATGTTTAGTGGATATAAATATGGGATGTCCTGCACCTAAAATAGTAAAAAATGGTGATGGATCTGCACTTATGAAAAATCCAAAGCTTGCACATGATATTGTGCAGGAAGTAAAAAAAGCTTCTAAAAAGCCTGTAACTGTAAAATTTAGAAAAGGATTTGATGAAGAGCATATAAATGCAGTGGAGTTTGCAAAAGTTATAGAAGATGCTGGTGCTGATGCTATAGCTGTGCATGGTAGAACTAGACAGCAGATGTACGAAGGAAAAGCTGATTGGAACATAATAAAATCAGTAAAAGATGCTGTTTTAATCCCTGTTATAGGAAATGGAGATGTTTTTTCTACAGAAGATGCTTTTGAAATGAAACAGAAAACAAATTGTGATGGGATAATGATTGCAAGAGGAGCAAGGGGGAATCCATGGCTTTTTAAACAGATACAACAAAAATTAAATGGCGAGGAAGTTAAATTTCCATCATCTTATGAAATAGTAGATGTTTGTATAGAACATTTCAAACTTGCATTTGATTTCTATGGTGAAAGAGCTGTCAGGGAAATGAGAAAACATATATCCTGGTATATAAAAGGAATTAAGAATTCAGCATATATAAGAAATGCTGTGAATTGTGAAGATAGCAGTGAAAAGGTAATTGAAATTCTCACTAATTACAGAGATGAATTTTGTGAAAAATAAATAAATATTAATAGCATTATATGGATGTATATTACAATATAATTATATAAAAGTTAGCTGCACATAGTTTGCAATAAATATTGACAACATAAATAGGCTGTTTTATAATTACGTAAATGACTACATATAGAAGGAGATTATAGTGGTCGTTATTTTTATTTATATGTGTATATATTATTGCTTATGGGCATTATTATATGTTTAAGAAGGGGAGATATAATATGAGCGAATCAAAGAAATATGTTATGACCTATGAGGGAATGAAAAAATTAGAGAATGAACTTGAATATCTTAAAACTACAAGAAGAAAAGAAGTTACAGAAAAAATAAAGGTTGCATTGTCTTTTGGGGATTTAAGTGAAAACTCAGAATATGATGAAGCTAAGAACGATCAGGCTTTTCTTGAAGGAAGAATTATACAACTTGAAAATATGCTTAAAAATGCTAAGATAGTAGATGAATCAGAAATTGAAAAAGACATTGTAAATGTTGGCTCTGTTGTCAAAGTAAAAGATTATGAATTTGATGAAGAAGTTGAATTTAAAATAGTGGGATCTGCTGAGGTTAGCCCTATTGAAAATAAAATTTCTAACGAGTCACCTATTGGAAGTGCACTAATAGGCAAGAAAACAGGAGACATTGTAGAGGTTCAAGTACCAGATGGAGTAAGCAAGTTTGAAATACTAAATGTAACAAGATAACACTGGAGGTTAGAAAATGTCAAATGAAGGAAAGCAATTGACAAAAGAACAAATTAAAGCTAAGAGAATGGCTGAAAAAGCTGAAAAGGAAATGAATAATTTACTGAAGGAAAGAAGAGACAAACTTGCTGAACTTCAGGAAAAAGGACAGGATCCTTTTGATGTTTATAAAGTTGAAAGAACTCACACTTCTAAGCAAATATCAGATAATTATGATGAACTTGAAGGCAAAACTGTTAAGATAGCTGGAAGACTTATGTCTAAAAGAGTACATGGAAAAGCTGGCTTCTCAGATTTATTTGATAGATACGGCAAAATGCAGATGTATATTAAAATAGATGATGTAGGAGAAGAAAAATTAAAATTCTACAAAACTCTTGATCTTGGTGATTTTGTAGCAATAACAGGAAGAGTATTTAAAACAAAGACAGGTGAAATAACTGTTCATATAACAGATTTTGAACTTATTGCAAAATCCCTTAAACCTCTTCCAGAAAAATTTCATGGACTTAAAGATCCTGATTTAAAATACAGGGAAAGATATGTTGATCTTATAATAAATCAAGAAGTAAGAGATACATTTTTAAAGAGAACATCAATAATAAGAACTATAAGAGAATTCTTGGACAATAAGGATTTCTTAGAAGTTGAAACTCCAATCCTTTCACCAATAGCAGGGGGAGCTGCAGCAAAGCCATTTGAAACACATCACAATGCTCTTAATATAGATATGTACCTTAGAATAGCAACTGAGTTATATCTTAAGAGATTAATAGTAGGTGGTTTTGAAAAAGTATATGAAATAGGAAAGAACTTCAGAAATGAAGGTACAGATATAAGACATAATCCTGAATATACATCAATAGAACTATATGAAGCTTATGCAGATTATAATGATATGATGGAAATAACTGAAAATATGGTTGCTTATGTATGTGAAAAAGTGCTTGGTACAACAAAAGTAACTTATCAGGATGCAGAAATAGATTTTGCTCCACCATGGAGAAGACTTACGATGACAGATGCTGTAAAACAGTATTCTGGTGTTGACTTTAATGCTATTGAAACAGATGAAGATGCTAGAAAGATAGCAGCTGAAAAAGGTATAACTCCAAAGAAGGAAATGAAAGACTGTACTAGAGGTGATTTATTAAATGAATTCTTCGAAGCTTTCTGCGAAGAAAAGTTAATGCAACCTACTTTCATATATGATTATCCAGTTGAAGTTTCACCTCTTACTAAGAAGAAGAGAGGAAATGATAAACTAACTGAAAGATTTGAAGGCTTTGCATATGGAAGAGAATTATGTAATGCATATTCTGAATTAAATGACCCTATTGTGCAGAGAGAAAGATTTATGCAGCAGCTTCGTGAAAGAGAACTTGGAGACGATGAAGCTTACATGATGGATGAAGATTTCTTAAATGCTCTTGAAATAGGTATGCCTCCAACAGGTGGAATGGGAATGGGAATAGATAGACTTGTAATGTTCCTTACAAATTCATATTCTATAAGAGATGTAATTTTATTCCCAACAATGAAACCTCTTTAAGATAATTAATGGTCAGTTTACAATTTATATTAATTGCATTGCAATTATGTATTTATTGGGGATTGGCTATTTTTTTACACAAAGTATTAAGATTTTTATTTTAATATAAATAATTTTTCAAAAAACTATTGCTTTTTGTATGAAAATCACTATAATAGATATTGTAGTCATTCCGCGATAGCTCAACGGTGGAGCACTCGGCTGTTAACCGATAGGTTGAAGGTTCGAATCCTTTTCGCGGAGCCATTTTTATTTTTTGATAAGAATTAACTTAAGCAGAATTTAATATATTACATGATGATAGAGAAAAGTAACTTTTAAAATCTCAAAGAGAGGCTGTGCTTGGTGGAAACAGTTAGATTTTATAAGTAAAAGGAACTTTTGAGTGTAAACAAGATAAAGTAGGGCTAATGCCAATAAGGGTGGAACCGCGGAAGTAACTTTCGTCCCTTAAGGTATTGGCCTTTTTTTTATATAAATTTATAAATATAGGAGGATACAAATATGGCTTTTAAAAAAACGATGGAAAAAGTAGTATCACTTGCTAAAAATAGAGGATTTATATTTCCAGGATCTGAAATTTATGGAGGACTTGCAAACTCATGGGATTACGGCCCTCTTGGATCAGAACTTAAAAATAATGTAAAAAAATTATGGTGGAAAAAGTTTGTACAGGAAAACCACTATAATGTTGGTATTGATAGTTCAATACTTATGAATAGAGAAGTATGGGTTGCCACAGGACATGTAGGCGGATTTTCTGATCCATTAATGGATTGTAAAGAATGTAAAACAAGATTTAGAGCAGATAAAGTAATTGAAAACTACATGACTGAACATGGAGATGAAAATGCCAGCGCAGATGGATGGTCAAATGAAAAATTAGAGTCTTATATAAAAGACCACAATATAGTATGTCCTAATTGCGGTAAAAATAATTTTACAGAGATAAGAAACTTTAATTTGATGTTTAAAACTTTTCAAGGTGTAACAGAAGATGCAAAATCAGAAGTATATTTAAGACCAGAAACTGCTCAAGGTATATTTGTAAACTTTAAAAATGTTCAAAGAACATCAAGAAAGAAAGTGCCATTTGGAATAGGACAAATTGGTAAAGCTTTCAGAAACGAAATAACACCAGGAAACTTTACTTTCAGAACAAGAGAATTTGAACAGATGGAACTTGAATTTTTCTGTAAACCAGGTACTGACATGCAGTGGTTTGAATACTGGAAAAATTACAGCCATAATTTCCTTAAGAGTTTAGGAATTAATGATGAAAATATAAGAGAAAGAAACCACGCAAAAGAAGAACTTATTTTTTATAGTAAAGCAACTTGTGATTTGGAATATAAATTCCCATTTGGTTGGGGTGAGCTTTGGGGAATAGCTGATAGAACTGATTATGATCTTGGAAGACACAGTGAGCATTCAGGACAGGATTTAAGTTATATGGATCCTGAAACGCATGAAAAGTATATACCATATGTAATTGAACCTTCACTTGGTGCAGATAGAGTTACCCTTGCATTTTTAGTAGATGCTTATGATGAAGAAGAACTTGAAAATGGAGAAACTAGAAATGTACTTCACCTTCACCCAGCATTAGCTCCTTATAAGGCAGCAGTACTTCCACTAAGCAAGAAATTAAAAGACAAGGCACTAGAAGTATATGATAAATTAAGTGAAAAATACAATATAGATTATGATGAAGCAGGAAGTATAGGAAAAAGATATAGAAGAGAAGACGAAGCAGGAACTCCATACTGTATAACTGTAGACTTTGACACTCTTGAAGATGAAACTGTAACTGTAAGAGATAGAGATACAATGGATCAAGTTAGAATAAAGATAGACGAAATAGATAAATTCCTATATGAAAAGATTCAAGTAAAATAATAAAGTGAAACTTACATTTAGGTGTAAATAAAGGAGGTTCTAGGCTGATGCTTGGAATCTCTTTTATAATTGTAGACATGTTTTTAACTAAAAAAGTATAAAAAAATTAGCTGAATAATCATTCAGCTAATTTAGGGTTTAATCATGGGGATATGTTATATGTTTAATTAAAACTTGGGGAATTATATTAATGTTTTCCTTACGGCACTTTATTAGTATAGCATAGGACAATAGTTGTTTGCAAGGACATGCAGTAAAATTTTAAAACTTTTAATTTGTAATGGTTATGTTACAAAATGTGAAATTATATGGTTGTATTTGTTTATTAATTACAGCAAAGTGTTATAATTAATAAATAAAATATAAAATATTTGGGGGTAAACATGAAATATGAAAAATAATTTTGATGAATTCAAAAATTTTATAGAAAACAAAAAAACAGCCGTAGTTGGCATAGGAATAAGCAATAGACCATTAATTAAATATCTTTTAAAACTAGGTGCAAATATTTCAGCTTTTGACAAAAAAGAGAGAAGTGAGATTGGAAGCACTGGAGATGAACTTGAAAAGCTTGGTGTAAAGTTAATAGTTGGAGAGAACTATTTAGATAAGTTAAATGGTTTTGATGTAATATTTAAGACACCATCAATGAGAATAGACAGCCCAGCATTTGTAAAGGCAAGAGAAGAAGGAACTTACATTACTTCTGAGATGGAGGAGTTTGTTAAATATTGTCCTGCCAAGATAATAGGTGTTACAGGAAGTGATGGAAAGACCACTACTACAACTATTATATATAATATATTAAAAGAAGAAGGATATAAAACATGGGTTGGAGGAAATATAGGTACTCCATTATTTTCAAATATAGAACAAATAGGAAAAGATGATAGGGTTGTACTTGAACTTTCTAGTTTTCAGCTTATGACAATGAATGTATCCCCTGAAATTGCTATAATAACAAACTTAAGTCCAAATCACCTTAATGTTCATAAAGATATGAATGAGTATATAGATGCAAAAAAGAACATATTTAAATATCAATGCAAAAATGACATAACAATTTTAAATGAAGATAATGATATAACTAACTCTATGGTAAATGAACCATGTGGTAAGGTTATGACTTTCAGTAGTGATCATAAAGTTAATAATGGTGCTTATTATGAGTACGGGAAATTATATGTATCAGGAAAATTTGTTTGCAACAAAGATGATATAGTTATAAAGGGAATGCATAATGTACAAAATTACCTTGCTGCATTTTGTGCAACAGTAAATGATGCTAGCTTAGAGAGCATGAAAAAAGTTGCAGTTAATTTTAATGGGGTAGAACATAGGTCAGAATTTATAAGAGAATTAGAAGGGGTAAAATATTATAATGATTCTATAGCAACAAGTCCAACAAGAACTCTTGCAAGTTTAAATGCTTTTGATAGACCAGTTATTTTAATTGCAGGTGGATATGATAAAAAAATACCTTTGGAGCCATTAGCACAAAAAGGATATAAACTTGTAAAAAAATTAATTGTAATGGGAAATACTAGAGAAAAAATTGAGGATGCATTTAAAAAAGTAATAAGTGAAAAAAATATAAATATTCCTATTTTTAGAGCAACTGATTTAGAAGAGGCTGCATCTATAGCTAGAAGAGAATCACAAAAGGGAGATATAGTAACATTATCACCAGCTTGTGCAAGTTTTGATTTATTCCCTAATTTTGAGGCTAGAGGTAACGAATTTAAAGATATAGTAAAATCAATGAAGTAATAAAATAGATAGGGAAAATATGTTCCTATATAGAAAAGTTTGTTGGGTTTCTTTATGTGTAATATATATACAATATAAAGAGAACCTTCAGATTTTCTGTAGTATTTTAGGATATTTTTTATTTGCAAAATTATTTATAAAGTTATTGACAAAATGTATTAATATATATATAATTATTTACTGTAATAGCTTTTAAAAAAGCTATTGTATATATGGATCTTTAGCTCAGTTGGTTAGAGCAACCGGCTCATAACCGGTCGGTCTGGGGTTCGAGTCCCTGAAGGTCCACCATATGTGGGGGTATAGCTCAGCTGGGAGAGCACCTGCCTTGCACGCAGGGGGTCAAGAGTTCGAATCTCTTTATCTCCACCAAAAAGAAACTGTTCAAAATAAAATTTTGAACAGTTTCTTTTTATAACAATTAATATGCAGTGGATTATTTTGTTTTTGACATTATTGAATACTTCAATATCTATTTAACCATAGAATAAGGACGATTAGTATGTCTATTCAAGTAAAACTAATCCTGGTGTATCTGTATGCGAACAATGAAGAAATTTAAAGTAAAATAGGGATTATTGCATAATAAATTTAATTTTTATCTAAGATAATCATTGCATATATATGTATATATGGTAGAATACTATTTGTCGTTACAAGACAGGCAAAACAAAATAAGTTGAAAAAAAGTTATTGACATTTTGAAATTTATTTGTTATTATGTATAAGCTGTCTAATGGCGGCGAGTGATCTTTGAAAATTAAACAGAGATAAGAAAAATAAACCAGCAAATTCTTTTGGATCTTCGAAAGAGGATTTAATTTAATTAGTAATAATAGCGATGAGCTAAATCAGACT
>JAQUXS010000110.1 GCA_028692255.1 Clostridium sp. | reverse complement strand
TGCCCCTGTAGTAACTACTTTAACTCCTTCATCACAAACCATTTTCGCTACTGCATCTGCATTATCACTTAAAAGCATTATATTGACACCAAAAGGTTTTTTAGTCATCTTCTTAGTTTTTCTTATTTCTTCTCTTATATACTCAACTGGTGCATTTGCAGCTGCTATTATACCAAGTCCACCAGCATTTGAAACTGCTGCTGCAAGCGAACTATCAGCTATCCATGCCATTGCCCCCTGTATAATTGGATATTTTATTCCTACCATTTGACAAAGTTCAGATTTAATCATTAATAACCTCCTGTAGTTTTAATATTTTACTAATAAATATGGTAAAAGGATATTTATTAATATGCTAATGTCCTTTTACCAGTGTTTTTAATTTATTTTTCTACTTTGATTTTTGAATCAATGTAATTAACAGCATCTTCAACTGTCTTTATATTTTCTGCATCTTCGATTTGTATATCAAATGCATCTTCAATTTCCATTATTACTTGAAATAAATCAAGTGAATCGATATTTAAATCCTCTTTAAACGATGTTTTCATCGTTATCTTATCTTCCTCTATTCCTAACTGTTCTACTATTATTTTTTTGATCTTATCTAATATCATAATTGTCCTCCTAAAATTTTTTTATATTTTTTAAATTAACCATTTAATAAGTACAGCTCCAAACGTTAATCCAGCGCCAAAACCAACTAAAATAATTTTATCTCCTTTTTTAAGTAATCCTTCTTTTGACATTTCATCAAGTGCTATAGAAATACTAGCTGCAGACGTATTGCCATACTTGTCAAGGTTAATGTAAAATTTTTCTTTATTTATATCTAATTTTTTAGCTACAAAATCTATTATTCTAACGTTTGCTTGATGTGGAATAATACAATCAATGTCATTAATATCCAACGAAGCATTTTTCAATACTTTATTTATTGATTTAGGCATTACTTGAGTAGCAAATTTAAATATTTCCTTTCCATCCATGCTAAGTACACTTTTTCTTGCTTCATTTGTATCTGTTAAAAAATTATTCACTTCAATTGCAGGACACTTTAAAAATCTTGCATCCTTACCTTTAGAGCCCGTATATATTTCCATTACTCCCTCTTCTTCACTAGTCTCTAAAATTGCTGCACCGGCACCATCTCCAAATAATATGCAGGTACTTCTATCACTCCAATCTATTATTTTTGAAAGCACTTCTGCTCCAATCACAAGTATTGTTTTTGCTTGTCCAGATTTAATAAATTGAGTTGCAATATCTAAACAATATATGAAGCCAGTACATGCTGCACTTATATCAAAACAAGTAGCATTATCTGCACCTATTATTCCTTGAACTAAACAGGCAGTTGAAGGCGTAAAATTATCTGGAGATGTTGTTGCCAAAATTATCATATCTATTTTTAAAGGATCAATTTTTGAATCTTTTATTGCTTCTAATGCTGCTTTACTTGCCAACACTGAAGTGTCTTCTTCAATTGATATTCTTCTTTGCTTTATACCTGTTCTTGAATAAATCCATTCATCACTAGTATCAACTATTTGAGCTAGTTCATCATTTTTTACTGATCTCTTTGGAACATAACTTCCTGTTCCAATTATTTTAACTACGTTCACTAAACCACTCCTTACAATTGTTAGTTCTAAAGTTATTATTCAAAATAATCCAAAATACTACACAATTCTTTCACAACCTGTTACAATCTCATCAAAAATATCTTTAACTTTAACTATTTTTGTTATTCTATAACCATTGCTTCCAGTAAATATTAATCCATTATTAACATCACCTTTTACAGCATTTATTAATGCTTTAGATATGCAATATGGTGTATTCTTTGGATTACATGGTTTCAAGCAATTATAACAATTAGTTACTTTTTCTTTAGTTTGATTAACTCTTTTAATAAAATCATTTTTAAATGCTCTTCCAGGCATACCAACTGGACTAATAACAATTTCTATATCCTTTTTATCACTATTTATAAAAAATTTTTTATACTTAATGTCTGCATCACATTCTTCAGTTCCAATAAATCGTGTCGCAATTTGAACACCGTTTGCTCCTAATTTTATGTATTTAGCTACATCTTCAGCAGTATATACACCGCCACCACAAACAACAGGTATTTTTTTGCTATATTTTGCTTCGTATGGTTCTAAAACTTTGATTACAGATTTAACAATCTCACCTAAATCTATGTCTTCCTTATGTTCTAGTTCTTCAAGTGAGTATCCTAGATGTCCTCCTGCCTCAGGTCCTTCAATAACAACCAAATCTGGTACTCTATTATATTTTCTATCCCATAACTTGCATATTACCTTAGCAGCTTTAGGAGATGAAACAATAGGTGCAATCTTTGTTTTAAAACCTTCTACAAATTTAGGAAGTTCAACTGGTAATCCTGCTCCTGATATTATTAAATCTATACCCTCTTCTGCTGCTACTTTTGCAGTAACATTGTAATCATTTGCTGCTACCATAATGTTCAGTCCAATTATACCTTTAGGACTAATCTCCCTTGCCCTTCTAATATGTTTTCTTAAAGCTCTTATGTTAGCTTCTTTAGTATTAGTTTCAAAGTCTTCTTCATCAAATCCAATCTGAACTGATGAAATCACTCCAACCCCCCCTAAATTAGCTACAGTCCCAGCCAAATTTGAACGTGATATACCTACACCCATTCCACCTTGTATAATAGGAACCTTAGCTTTCAAATTTCCTATTACTAGCGGTTGTAATTTCATGCAATCACTCCTTTCAAAAAATGTTTTTTAATTTAATCTATAATTATATTAACATTCTCTAAACAAAGTTGCAACATTTTTTATAAAATTTGTTGCTTATTCATTAAAAACCGTTTTTTATATCTTTTTTATGCATTTTTTATATATTTATGATTATTTTTGATTATTTTTGTAAATAAATTAACGTATTTTGATTATTTTAGTTGCATTTATACTATATTGTATTTATAATGTGTAGCATAAGTAGGACATGTTATTTTTTATAATGAAACTTAAATACACTACTAATTTACTTAAAAAGGAATGAAGTTTATGAAAAAATTAATTTATGAGAAAAATTATAGAGTCCGACATTATGAAGTTGACAAATTCGGCAAAATATTTATTTCAAGTATTTTAAACTATTTTGAAGATATAGTTTCTGAACAAACTAGCTCCCTTGGAATAGGTTTAAATTATTTGTTAGAAAACAACAAAGCATGGTTTGTATATAAATGGAGTATACACATCAACAAATATCCCTTGGATTCTGAAACTTTAAAGGTTAGGACATGGGCGAACTCATTTAAAAAATTTTATGGATTTAAAAAATATGAAATAGTAAACTCCAAAGATGAAGTATTAGTTTCAGGTGATTCCCTTTGGCTTTTTATGGATACAAAGACAAGAAAACCTTGTAGAATTATTGATGGTATGTGGACAAAATTTGGTCTTTCAATTAACGATAATGAAACTGTTCCTTTTGAAAAAATAAATGAACCAATTAACATTACAGAAGAGCAAGAATTTAATGTAAGGTACAGCGATATCGACTCTAACAATCATGTCAATAATGTAAAATATGTTGAATGGGCTATTGAAACAATTCCAAGAAAAATATTAAATACTTGTTCCCTGAAAGATCTAGATATAGTTTACGAAAAAGAAACGCATGATAATAAAATTAAAGTTAAGTGTGAAACAAAATTTTTAGAAAATTGTTATATTATAAGCAGCTGCATATTAAATTCAAAAGAAGAGAAGGTAGCCTTAATAAAAACTGTTTGGAATATTATATAAATTATAATTTTATTAAAACAATTTAAAATTGCAACTATTTTTAGTTGATTTCGTTGCACTGATATGATATTATAATTATGGATTTAAAATAAATCTAATAAATGTTTCTTACAAAGGATGTGATTTTCATGTTATTAGGACTTTTAGGCGCACTTGTTGCTGGTTTAGGCGCACTACTTTAATTTTTATTGAGTTGTCCCCCATATACAATTTGTATGAATTATTGTAAAAACCAGACAATCAGTAAAGTATCACTTTATTAACACTACAATTTAGACGTTTGCTTGTACTTATATAGTAATAGGCAAGTTTCTAAATTCTAGTGTTAATATTCATAATGGTTAATCCTTACATCAATAAATATCTTGTTTATAAATTTAAACGTAAAAAGAGCTATATAAAAATGATATAACTCACTTTTATATAGCTCTTTTTATAGTATATTTATTAGCCATTCGGCATTTCCATATTAACCTGAAAAATATAAGAATGTGAATTTGGTTCTACGTTTTGAACATTCTTATTTAATTTAACAGTGGATATTGTCATTGTCAGCATTAAACATACAGCAACTCCAGTTACAGCTTTTAAAATTTTGTTTTTCATAAAAATCCCTCCTAGTTTAATTTAAATTTATTGATAATAATAAATATTTTTCGCACATTTTTGAATTTCCCTGCTTTAAATACATAAGTGCTAATTTGGTATAAACTAATTTAAGATTATTTTTATCTTCACAAGTATCTAGCAATTTCAGAATTTTAAGATAAGTACTCTCTAAATTTTTATAATTTTTTTGTTTATTATATACATCTGATAGTAAATAATTACCTTTAAGTAAATATTCTACATCCTTGAATTCTTCTGCATATTTTAATCCTAATTCTGCAGTTTCAATTGCTTCATTAAACAAATTTTGTTTTAACAAAACCTCTGATTTTTCTATAATATTATGTGACAGTAGTGATTTATCTAATTCTTTAATTATTTTCCTAGCTATTTCAAAGTATTTCATACTCTCTTTAAAATCATTTTTAGCAGCATATGCTCTTCCTAAGTTGTTATATGCATATCCAATGAAAATATTTTTTCTGTCTGTAATTTTTAAAAGGGCCTCTTTATAAATCTCTATTTCTTTGTCATACTCCATTTTAGCT
>JAQUXS010000109.1 GCA_028692255.1 Clostridium sp. | reverse complement strand
CAATAGGATTATAGATTTACGAGAACCAGCTAATTTACAGGTACAAGCCGTATTATAGTATTCTTTAAAATTGTGCATAAAAAAATAAAACCAGGTAAAACTATTATTGCTGAATAAATAGGATACCTGGTTTTACTATATGCAAATAGGGGGATTCCCCTGCTTACATATAGTATTATAACCATATCCTTAAAAGTTATACAAAAAAATTAAGGAGTGGTTTTATGAACTGCAATGAAGAATTTATAATCAAGGCAATAGGAAAACTAACGCTAGAATTTAATTATGATTGGGAACAACAAAGAAAGGTTAGGGATTGTTTGTATTATTCTCTGTATAATTACGAAATTCTTTCTTTAGAAAAGGCTCTAGTAAAAGGAGATATGCAAGAAAAGATAATGTTATATTTAAGTGTAAAGAAACTGGCTGGATATAGCATGGCTACTTTAAAAAACTATAAATATGTATTAGATAAGTTATCTATATTTATTAACAAGCCAGTAGCCACTATTACTGTGAATGATTTAAGAATGTTTTTAGTCATAAACGGGGAAGGCAAAAAGAAAAGTACAATTAATTCTATGATTTTTTACATTAAAGCATTTTTTAGTTGGCTTGACAGTGAAGATCTAATACCTAATAATCCAGCGAAAAAATTAGAAGTAGCTAAATTGCCTAAACGTCTTAGGAAGGCATTAACTTTAGAAGAATTAGAATTACTAAGGATTGCATGTGAAGATAATAGAGATCGAGCACTAATTGAGTTTTTATTTGCAACAGGTTGTAGAGTTTCAGAGGTTGAAAACTGCAATATCGAAGATTTAGATTTTAATAATAATACTCTTAAAGTCATTGGAAAAGGAGATAAGCAAAGAATTGTATTTTTTTCTGATAAAACAAAAGTGTATTTGAAAAAATATATAGATGAAGAAAGAAGAAGAGATAATGATCCTGCTCTATTCGTATCAGAAAACTTTCCCTATAATAGGTTAAGTAGACGGGGGATTGAATTAGTGGTCCACAATATAGCAGTAAGAGCAGGATTTAATAAGAGTGTTTACCCGCATCTTTTAAGGCACACAATGGCTACACTGGGATTACAAAACGGAGCAAATTTAGTTACTATTCAACATTTGCTAGGACATACAGATCCAGCTACGACTCAAATATATGCAGAAAATTCAATTGAAAATGTAAAACATGAATATAAGCAACACATGAATTGCTAATAAATACAGAGAGTAGAGAAATCTATTCTCTTTTTTATATAAAAATTAAGAAAGAAGGTAAAAGAATATGGAAAAATCAAATTATATTAAAGCATTTGTAATAAGTATAGGGACATTTTTAAGTGCAAAACTTGGGATGCTCTATGTTGTTATACCATTCTTATTAATAGCAATGGTAGGTGATTATGTTACAGGTATGTTAGCATCTCGAAAAGAAGGTACCACAAATAGCAAAACAGGAATGTGGGGAATCATAAAAAAATTAATGTATGGTGTAGAAGTTGCAGTTGGAATGACAGTAGATTGGTTAATTATAAATGTATGTTCTAGTATAGGAATTAATTTTCCTACAGTAACTTTCTTTGGGTTATTAGTTGCAATATGGTTAATTGTTAATGAATTAATATCTATCTTAGAAAATCTAACAAGACTAGAAGCTCCAATGCCACCATTTTTAATTAAAATAGTATCTACATTTAAGGTTGCAGTAGAAAAAAGTGGAGACACATTAGCAAATACGGTAGAAAACAATATTGATAAGGAATAATTTTATAGTAACCTTTAGGGTTACTCTTTTTCTCATATAAAATTTAGGAGGAATGTATAAATGAATATAATAGATGAAAATTTAAGTTTTGGATCAATGAACATGAATAACTATCCTAGTATGTTAATAGTACATCATTTAGAAGCAGAAGGACCTAATTGGACAGTAGAAGCAATTCACACTATGCATAAGAATGAGAATGGTTGGGCAGGAATAGGTTATCATTATTACATTAGATTAGATGGCAGTGTATATAAAGGTAGACCAGATAATGCTATTGGTGCTCATTGCCAAGGGTGTAATACAAATACTCTAGGGGTAAGTTTTGAAGGCAATTATGACAGTAGAATAGAAATGCCTATAGAGCAATACAACGCATGGTGTGAATTAAAGGCTTATTTATGTAATCAATATGGCAATATGCCTGTATTTGGGCATAGAGAAAAAGGAAGTTCAGAATGTCCTGGACAATATTTTCCACTAGATAAAGTTAAAAATGCTAGTGTTTCGGCTGCTAAAGGCTATGTAGTTACAAACTATCTACCTTCTGCCTATAGCGGCTATGATGGTGTAGATATAAACTATGTCTTAAGTTACTTTAATGGTGTTAAATGCTATGTAAGGGGCAATGCTAAAGGGGTGTGGATTGAAACAGAATACTTAGATATGAGCAAATGTTTAGAATTAAAATCAATTTTAGGCAGTTGGTTCTATTCAATGGAAAAATAAAATAAATAATTTAATAGTAAGAGTGTTAGGGCAGTATGGAGATTAATTTCTCTGTGCTGCCCTTTATTTTTTTTGCTTAAATTTAAAAAATATCTTTAAAAACTTATTGACTCTTTATAGTACATGTACTATAATGTAATTAAGATAAAGATAAGGAGTGGTAAATATGAAATATAATTTAAGCACAATAATGAAAAGAGCATGGGAAATAAAGAAAGAAAATAAGAAAAATATATTTGGTATTTGTTTGCAAATAGCTTGGGAAGAAGTAAAAAAAGCAGCTACTAAAAGAATAGAAGTTATTAAAGACTGGTTTATGAACAAAAAATTTGGAAAAGAAGTAAGCAACTTTGGAGATAAATTAGAAGTTATAAGAGAAACAGAAAAAGCAGTTTTGGGAAATATTTATTATACTAATGGTATGCCTATGGAAATTTGGGTGCCAAAGAGTTGCTTATATTAATTTTATATTTATTACTACTCTAATCCAATAGGAGGGCGATATGAAAGGAATAGATCTAAGTGGCAGAGAGTTTGGAAAACTTAAAGTTATTAGAAAAACAGATAAGAGATACAAAAGAGGAATCGTATGGTTATGTGAGTGTAAATGTGGAAATAAAGAATACTATGTGCCATCAGATTTTTTGTTAAATCATGGTGTTACTCATTGTAATCTTTGTGCATGGGAAAATAATGGCGGGAGTGATAAAGTTTTCGTTGAAGAAACTAATATAGCTATAATTAAGAGCAATAAAATATATGGACATAATACAAGTGGCGTAAGAGGTGTATATTTTCATAAAAAAAATAATAAATGGGTAGCTTATATTAATTTTAAAAGGAAACGCTATAATTTAGGATCTCGTGTAAATAAAGAAGACGCTATAAAATTAAGGGAAGAAGCAGAAGGAAAATTATATGGAGAATTTTTAGAATGGTATAAAACTAACATAAAAAAGGAGATAGATTAATGGAAACTAAATACACAGAAGCACAAAAGAAAGCAGATAAAAATTGGAGAGACAAAAATAAAGAACATGCTACTTACCTAAGAAATAGATCTAGTGCTAAAAGTTTTATTAGGAATAAGGCTACATTGGAGGATATTACAGAATTAGAGCAACTTATAGAAGCACGAAAAAATGATTTTAAAAACTTATAAAAATATATTGACTTTATATAGTACATGTACTATAATTAAATCATGGTTAGGAGATAACCAAATAAAATTTTGAAAGAGGTAATAAATTATGAAAAGATTAATGGAACTAGTAGAAAAGGAAAGAATCACAGTAGATGAATATAACGAAATCGAAGAAATGGAAGAAGTAACCGAAATCGAAGATAATGGAATGAGTGGACACTACGCTGGTTGGCACTGGTATACAGTTAAAACAGAAGAAGATGAATATGATATATATGTTAAATAGGTAAATTTAAAATGATTAATAGTAACACAAGGTGTAAAACGTAAAGCAGCAGTTAGAAAAAATCTAGCTACTGCTTATTTTTTACCTATAGGTAGAATATTTGACAAAAGTACCAAATAATATACAATTAAAGTATAAATATTTAAGAGGTGGAAATTAATGAAGAAAAAATTATTAGCTAGTTTACTATGTGTTTTAACTATATTTAGTTTAGCTGGATGTGGTAATTCTAATTCAAGCGCTAATGTTCAAGAAACTACAACAAGTCAAACAGAAAAGGTTCAAGAAAATCCAAATGAAAAAACAGTAGATGGTGTTAAATTTATATTAAAAGGGGCATCTAAGGAACCGGTAAAAGGGGACAGAACACAGGATAATGTTGCAGCCGAAAATGGAGAATATTTTGCAAAGGGTTCTGACATTATAAAAGCAGCAGATTATGAAAATATAATTATTAATTTAAGGATTGAAAACTCAACTGATAAGGCAATAAGCCTTTCAGAATATGGTTGGACTGCAAAAATGAGTGACGGGTATAAATTAAACGAAAATATGTCTTCAGATGAACTTGAAAAGCAAATAGCTTCACATAATGATATTGAAGGGAAAATTGAAATATTAGTAGAAAAGAAATTAGCAGTAAAACAATTTGAATTAAAATATAACTTAATTGACTATACTAATTTTGATAAAATGATTGGAGATGCAATATCAGGAAAGAGTGAGGAAGAGTGCATAGCAAAATATCCGGAACTTGCAAAAAAAAATTATGCAACATTTAATATTGAAGTTCAATAAATAATAAAGCTAGGATTAAATTTCCTAGCTTTTTTTGTTCCAAAATTGAAACCTATAACAAGTTCTATTTATGCAACTTCAAATTAAAATAGTAGTTTCAATATTAGAAATTCAAACAAGTTTCACTTTTGGAACTGCATATATTACTTAAGTTTATATTAATTACTTGTCTATACTGCTTAGTGTTTTGGACAAAAAATAAGACTAGGATTTCTCTTAGTCTTGTTTTCGAGTCCACTTAATCTCATATCCTAAAATATCAGCTATTTGAAGCATCTCAGAATATTTCAATGAACCTTTTCTAATTTTACTGCTTAAATTTTGG
>JAQUXS010000108.1 GCA_028692255.1 Clostridium sp. | reverse complement strand
GAGGTGAGAAATCTCGCAGAGCAATCGAAAAATACAGTAAATGAGATCAATTCCAATATAGCAAAGGTTGATAGGGCTTTTAGTAATCTTTCTTCAAGCAGCAATGATGTTTTGATATTCATAAACGAAAAGATCATACCAGAATTTAATAGTTTTAAAGAGGGTGGAAATGCATACTATAGAGATGCTGGTGATATTAATAATTTATCTGAAGAAATAGCAGCTACCTTGGAAGAACTTTCATCTAATATAGGTCAGATAGGTGAATCAATTGAAAATATATCCATTAATGAGCAGAAGTCTTCTGAAAATGTTGATATAGTAGCAGGTACTGTTAATGAGACTACAAAAGCAGCACAGCAGGTAGCAGAAATATCACAAGATCAAGCTCAGTTAGCTCTCAATTTAAATGAGAAGTTTAACAACTTTAAAATTTCTTCCCGATAGGTATAATAAGAGGTTTTCCTGTTACAGGATTTTTAAGTATACAAGTATCCATATTGTATACTTTTTTTATATTTTCTTTGGTTAAAACATCTTCACAAAGCCCATTAGCTTGAATTTTACCTTGGTTTATAAGTATTAAATAATCGCTGTATTGTGCAGCAAGATTTAAGTCGTGAAGCACAGTTATAACTGTTATGTTTTTCTCTATATTTAAAGTTTTTATTGTGTCTAAAATTTTAATTTGGTGGTGTATATCAAGATTAGAAATAGGTTCATCTAAAAGTAAAATATCTGTTTCTTGTGCAATGGCACGAGCAATTATAACTAGCTGCCTTTCGCCGCCACTAAGATCATTTATATTTTTATCTTTTAGGTGCCAGGTGTTTGTTAAATTCATTGCATTTTTAGCGATTTCTATATCGGCGCTGCTTTCACTTTGAAAATTTTTTATATAAGGGGTTCTGCCCATTAGTACAATATCCATAACGGAAAAGTCAAAATTAATTTCAGTGTTTTGAGGAACACAAGAAAGTTTCTTTGCGAGACTCTTATTTCTTAAATCTCTTATGTCTGCACCTTCAATGAATACAGTGCTTTTAAGGGGCTCCAAGGATTTTGAAATATTTTTTAATAATGTAGTTTTTCCTGAACCGTTTGGACCAATTATACTGTAAAATTTCTTCTTTTCTAATTTTAAATCGATGCTATGTAAAATTTTTTCATTTCCTAAAGTACAGCTTAAATTTTTGATTTTAATAGAATATGTTAGATCTTTTGACATTTATAGCACCTTCTTTTTACTTTTGTTTAAAAGATATAGAAAATATGGTGCACCTAGTATTGAGGTTATAATACCTATAGGTATTTCTGTAGGGCTAAGTAAAGTTACTGAAAGAGTTTCACATACTATCATGAATATTGCACCACCAAGAGCACATAAAGGTACTAAAACTCTATTGTCAGAGCCTATAATTAATCTCATTATATGAGGGACAATAAGGCCTACAAACCCAATAATGCCACTTACAGATACACAAGCTGCTGTGATTATAGAACAGGTTACTAATAAAATCTTTTTTATTGTTTCTACTTCCACTCCTAAACTTTTAGCAGTGTCCTCTCCAGTAAGAATTATGTTTAAATCCCTTGAAAATATCGTTATTATAATAATGCCTGCAGCTATAATAGGAAATAAAAAAATAACTTGATTTAAACTTGCAGCAGATACGCTTCCCATGGTCCAAAATACTATTTTTTCTACATCATCTCTATTAAAAGTCATTATAAGAGAAATTATAGAAGATAGTAAAAAGCTTAATGCTATTCCAGAGAGAAGAAGTGTTATTGAATGTATTTTATTCTCTACTTTTGCTATGCTATAGACAATTACAGCAGTTGTAATGGAACCAACAAAGGCCATTAGAGATATTGCACCCATGCCAAGTAAGGAATAATCAAAGCCTAGTACAATGGCAATTGAAGCTCCAAGGGCAGATCCAGAAGATACTCCTAAAACATAAGGATCTGCCATTGGATTTTTAAATAAACCCTGAAAGGTTACACCAACTATTGAAAGCCCTATACCTATCAGTCCAGCTAACAAAATACGAGGAAGTCTTATTTTTAAAATTATAAGCATGGAAGTTTCATCAATGTCCTTAATGTATATGAATCTGTTTAATATTGGAACTTTACTTAATAGTATACGAATAACATCAAAAAAAGATATGTCTGCAGCACCAAGGGTACTTGAAATTATTATTAAGCAAAACAATATTAATGTTAGAAACAAAAATTGTATTTTATAATTTTTTCTTTTATCAATGAAACTAGTCATAAGAACTCCTCGTTTTAACTTATTTAAATGCCTCTGGATGAATAATCTTTGCTAAGGCTTCAAGACCATCTGCTAATCTTGGACCTTGTCTAGTTATAAGATTATCATCAATTTCGTACAGTTTGTTATTTTTTACGGCAGTTAAATCTTTATAACCATTTGTACTTTTTATCCCACTTTTAGAATTGTAATTTTTTGAGCATATTAATATATTAGGGTTATTTTCTACAAGTTTTTCAATGCTATATTTCCAGCCTGTAGTGTCATCAGCAGAATTTTTACCACCAGCCATTCCAATCATCTGAGAAATAAAAGTACCTTTTCCAGCAGTATAGTCTCCAGCTTCACCGTAGCTTACTACATAGTAAACACTAGGCTTTTTATAATTTTTAACTTTATCTTCTACATACTGAACCTTTTTCTTCATGCCAGCTATTATTTCGTTAGCTTTATTGTTAGCATTAGTTAGTTTACCAACTTTTGAAATAGTGTCATAAGCACCGTTAAAGCTATCACTTCCGTAGAGAACAGCAACTTTTATATTAAGTTCTTCTAGTTTTTTTAATGAAGCCTGTGAAAAATGTGTAGAAGCTATAACTAAGTCCGGTTTTAGTGCTGCTATTTTTTCAATGTTAGGCTGTTCAAGAGTACCAATAGAAGTTATTTTTTTTGCAGCAGCAGGGTAATCACAATAATCAGTTCTTCCAACTAGTTCTTTTTGCTTTCCAAGGGCAAAAACAATTTCAGTTATATTTGGAGCTATAGAAATTATTCTTTTAGGTTCTTTATTTAGAGTAACAGTTCTACCTAAAGAATCTTTTATTGAAATGGAATATGAACTTTTGGAATTTGCACCGGTATTTGAAGAGTTATTGTTAGTGCACCCCCAAAGTGAAATTGAAACTATAAAAATTAATAATACTGATAAAAACTTTTTGATTTTTGACATTTAAATCCTCCCTAAAATGATGTGTTAAATTTAGTTTAAGGAAGGTAAAAGATAGGAATAAAAATAAATAAAACCATTACCTAGAATGATAATGGTTTAGAATGCAAAGTCCTACCATAAACCAACCTATCCGCGTAAGTTTAGTACTATAAGATTCATAGGCAGGTCTCCTGACTTAGGTTCATTACATTTTAACACCTTCCCTAATATAAATGTTCATATTAAGTGGCATATTGTTAAGATGCTCTCCATTACAGTGGCGGGACCGTACGGGATTTTAACCCGTTTCCCTTTTAAGTCTATTATAAAAATTTATAATAGGCACCTATAAGTTCAACTGGAGGAAGTATAACATTTATAGAAACAAAAATCAAGCATGATTCTTTTTGCTATAATAGAAAGTAGGAGACTTATAAAATAAAATGTTTATATTAGTAGATTATTATTTTATAATGTAATAAAAATATTATTTACCGGGAAATTATTTAGAAAACATAGATGAAAAAGATAAGCTTTAATAAATAAGCAGGTTCAATTTTTTTATATTGAAAGTCAAATGTAATTAATGGTAATATAATAGCATATAAAAAGCAAAATATCCTTATAGAAAAGAAGGGATTAAATGAAAGTTATAAAGATAGTTTCGATTTGTCTTGTCATTATAGTGCTCGGTTTTGCTTCATTTAAAATGAGTGAAAATATAATAGGCAATAAAAATTCAACTTATGTTCAGAAAAACCCAACAATTAATAAAAAAATAAGTAAAAATGAAACAAGTAATACACAAACTTATTATAGTGATGTTGATAAATTTAGATTTCACAGTGTATATGGGACAAAAGGGACAAGCCTTCCTGTGAAATATGATAAAAACTATACTGTATATGAGAATAAACTCTATGTTACAAATAATAATGGAAAAACGTGGCTTAAGGTTCCAGATGATAATCAAATAGGCTATGCACGTATAAGTGAATATGTAAAAAATATTACAGAGAGTAATATATACGTTTCTAATGATAAAATATATGTTGTGTATGGTGGAATAGGTTCAGAGAACATTGCCATTATGTCTACAACTGATAATGGTGATTGTTGGGGTGTTGTTACTATATCAAAAACAGCAACTCATGATTTGAAAAAAGGTTATGATAAGCTGTACATTGATTTTTTAGATGATGGTAAAAATGGTTATATTGCTTCAGTTAGAAAAAGTGGTAAATCACAACAAAGAATTAATGCATATAGAACTGTAGACACAGGTGTAACATGGGAACCTGCAGAGGCTAACAGCCCATTTTATAGTGAAATTATGAAAAAATTTGGATTGTAGGAGAAAGCATATGATTAATAGTAGAAAAGTTAAAATAACATTGTGTATATTAGAAGTATTATTGATAATGTTTCAAGCATTTGTAATGGTTATTGGGAAATATAAACAATACTATTTGATCCATGACTGCATTTTTTATGGAATCAATTATGTAATTATAATTTTCTTATGCCTATTGTGCAGTAAAAAAAAGTATTTTAAATTGGTTCAACTTATGATTTGTCTAGTTTTATTAATTATTAATACTACATTTTTCTACTATATGGGAAATGAAAATGTAGTTGTGTCTAAATCACAGGATAATAAATATGAAGTGATTTTTAAAGAATATAAAAAAATGAATTATGAAACAGTTAGGCTTAAACGTAGATGGGTAATATTTGGAAAGAAACAGGACATACTAATGGGAAGTTCTAAATATAAGACTATTGAAAGTGGAAAGTTTAAAATAGAGTGGGTTGGCAGCACTAATGCAATTGTTACATATGCAGCAAGTGAAAAAGGAGATATAAAACAA
>JAQUXS010000107.1 GCA_028692255.1 Clostridium sp. | reverse complement strand
TCTCTTATATAAATAATCTTTATTTAATAATATTTTACAATTCTGATTTAATCTATATGAAAATTATACTATATTTGACCAGAAGGCAAAAATATTATTACAAAAAATATATATTAATTTCACATTTTCACACCGTATTATTCAATTTTCAAAGTACATTGTTCATATTTTTATTTACAATAGTTAAATCGCATTATATTCATTTTGTGATTTAACTTTATTATAAAAATCAAAGTCGCTATTATTAAAAAACTTATATTTTGACACAACTTTGTTTTAAAACCTGTGACATTCTTAATATAAAAAAAGCATGCAGATTAAATCTGCATGCCTTTTCTTGGATAAACGTTTATTTACTGCTAAGTTTACTTTCGTAATCCTGAACCATTTTTTTAACCATTTGGCCACCAACAGAACCATTTTGCTTAGAAGTAAGGTCTCCATTGTATCCTTCTGTTAAAGGAGTACCTACCTCATGAGCTGCTTCCATCTTAAATCTGTTTAATCCTTCTCTTGCTTCTGGTACTAAAGTTTTACTTCTGTTTGACATGAGCTACATCTCCTTTTAATTAATTAATTTTGGTACACTAGTATATTGTGCAGTTTTAAATATCATATTCTATGTAATTAAAGGTCATTATGGAAAAAGTAAAAGCTAAATAAATTATTTGGTATTTTTACTTTTTTTTCTAGTAAAGATTTTGTAAAGTACAAAGACTACAATTGCTACTAATACTGCAATATCAAGATAATGATAATAAGAACGAATGACTTCCCAATTTTTACCCATTAGAAATCCTAAATAAACTAACACTGCGCTCCAAAGTGCAGAACCTAAAACGGTATAAGTAACGAATTTAGCAAAATTCATTTTAGCAATTCCCGCAGGCAGAGATATAAAAGTTCTTATTATAGGGAGTAATCTTGAAATAAATATTATCTTATCTCCATATTTATTAAAAACATCGTCACTTTTATCGATTTTTTCTTTAGACAGATGAAGCTTGTCGGCATATTTAAAAACAAGAGGTCTTCCTCCTTTTGCACCAATTGAATATGCAATTATTGAACCTACTGTACCTCCAATTGTTGCTACGATTATAACAACAATTACATTTAAATTCCCTGAGTAACTTAAATAACCTCCAAAAGGTAATATTATTTCACTGGGAATTGGTATGCAGGCACTTTCAAACATCATTCCTAAAAATGTACCTAAATAACCGAGTTTGCCGAGTATAAAAATTAGTATGTTTATAATGCTTTCGACCAAGTTAACACAATCCTTTCAAAAAACACGAATTTTATATATATACAATAACCATTTTAAATGTAAAACAAATATTTTTCCACATAAAAATGAAAAGTTTAAAAATTATTGACATTGTTAACGTTGTATGATAACATAAATTTCGAATTAATGAACCTTTAAATTCAGTTCAGAGAAGCTGGGAAGGTTAAAGAGCGGATATTATTATGCCTTCCTTTAAATAGGGAAGGCATTTTTTTATACCTTTAAATTTAGTACTGAGAGACTAAGAAGGAGGATTTTAATGTTAAAAGGAAAAAGTGTAATAGATCCTATGGATCTAAGTGTAGAGGAATTAGAGGAAATATTTAAATTAGCAGATGATATAATAAAAAATCCAGCAAGTTATGAAAAAGTAGCTTCAGGTAAAATACTTGCAACATTGTTTTATGAACCAAGTACAAGAACTAGACTTAGTTTTGAAACTGCAATGTTAAGGCTTGGAGGTAAGGTAATTGGTTTTTCAGAACCCAATTCAACTTCTGTTACAAAAGGTGAAACAGTGGCAGATACAGTAAGAGTTGTAGACTGCTATGCAGATATTATAGCGATGAGACATCCAAAAGAAGGTGCTCCTAAAATTGCATCTATGTATTCAAGTGTTCCAGTTATAAATGCAGGAGATGGCGGACATCAGCACCCAACTCAGACATTAGCAGATCTTATTACAATAAGAAAAACTAAAGGTAGGCTAAGCAATTTTACAATAGGTTTTTGCGGAGACCTTAAGTTTGGAAGAACTGTTCATTCTCTTATTAAAGCACTTTCAAGATATGAAAATATAAAATATGTATTAATCTCACCTAATGAACTTAAAATACCAAATTATTTAAAAAATGAAATGAAAGAAAAAAATATTGAATTTGTTGAAAAAGAAAAACTTGAGGATGTAATAGGAGATCTCGATATACTTTACATGACAAGGGTTCAAAAAGAAAGATTTTTCAATGAAGATGATTATGTAAGGCTTAAAGACAGCTATATTTTAGACAATGGGAAATTAAAATTTGCTAAAAAAGATATGGTTATACTTCATCCTCTCCCAAGAGTTAATGAAATATCTTATGAAATAGATAATGACGAAAGAGCATGTTATTTTAAACAGGTTAAGTTTGGCATGTATGGCAGAATGGCATTAATGGCAAAACTTTTGGGGGTGAAATAAATGCTTACAATAAATAGTATTAAAAATGGAATAGTAATAGATCATATAAAACCAGGATATGGAATAAAAATATACAATTATTTAAAACTTCAAGATGCAGATTTTTCTACTGCACTTATTATGAATGCTAACAGTACTAAAAGTACAAAAAAAGATATGATAAAAATAGAAAATGTTATGGATTTAGATTTTGCAATGCTTGGACTTATAGACCATAACATAACTGTTAATATAATAGAAAATGAAAAAATTAAAGAAAAAATAAAGCTTAGTCTTCCCAAAAGGGTGGAAAACGTAATAAAATGCAAGAATCCAAGATGTATCACTTCAGTAGAAAAATATATACCACATATTTTTAAACTTGTTGACGAAGAAAAAGGTGAATACAGCTGTATATATTGTGACGAAATAGTTAAAATATGATTTTTTTCACATTTAAGGAGGAATGTTATTTTGGAACTTTGAATTAAAGGAGCAAGAATTGTTGATTTTGCAAATGACTTTGTAGGAGATCTATATATTAAAGATGGAAAAATAAACGAAATAGGCATTGATTTAAATAAAAGTTGTGAAACAATTAATGCAAAAGGTTATGTATTAATGCCTTCTTTCATAGACTTGCACAGCCATTTTAGAGATCCGGGACTTACATACAAGGAAGACATTGAAAGTGGAAGTAGAGCTGCTGTTCGAGGCGGATATACAGCAGTTAATCTTATGGGAAATACAAAACCATTTTGTAGCAATATGGATGTGGTAAATTATGTACTTGATAAAGCAAAAAAAATCGGACTTATAGAGGTACATCAGGCAGTAACAATAACAAAAGATTTAGAAGGTAAGGATATATCTCATCTAGAAGGATTGGATAAGACTGTAAAATGTATATCAGATGACGGAAAAGGTGTTGAAAGTTCAAGGGTACTTCTTGAAGCAATGAAAATAGCTCTTAAGAAGAATTTTGTTGTAATGTCCCATGCACAGGAAAAAGAAGTAACAGAGGTAAGCAGTAGACTTGCTGAAAACTTAATGACTGAAAGGGATATTGAACTTGCTGAGTTTACAGGATGCCACCTTCATCTTTGCCATGTAAGTACTATAGAAGCTATGAGTGACATAGTAAGAGCAAAAAAAAGTGGATATAAAAATATAACCTGTGAAGTAACACCACATAATATATACTTAACAGGAGAAAATACATATAAGGTGAATCCTCCTTTAAGAGAAGAAAAAGATAGACTATTTTTAATAGATGCAATAAGAAAAGGCTATGTTGATGCAATAGGAACAGATCATGCTCCACACAGCAGTGAAGATAAGAAAAATGGAGCAAGTGGCATTTCAGGGATTGAAACTGCATTTTCAGTTTGCTATACAGAGCTTGTTAGAAATAATAAATTAGATATTAAACTTTTATCTAAAGTAATGTCTAAAACACCAGCAGAAATATTAAGGCTAAAAAAAGGTAAAATTTGCGCTGGATATGATGCAGATCTTGTAATAGTTGATATTGATAAAAAATATAAAGTTGACACAAGTAAATTTTATTCAAAAGGTAAGAACAGCTGTTTTGAATCAATGGAATTTTATGGGGACGTTTTAAGAACCATAAGAAAAGGGAAGACTGTTTATAAAAAAATGTAGGGGAGTTTTAGATATATGATAATAGATAAGCTTTATGAAAGTGTAAGAAAAAAAGGTAACGTATGTGTTGGACTGGATACTGATTTAACTTATCTTCCTAAAAATTTCTTAGAAAAGTATGAAAACATAGAAGATGCACTGTTTTCATTCAATAAGAAAATAATAGATGCAACAAATGATGTTTCATCTTGCTATAAAGTGCAAATAGCTTATTATGAAGCTTATGGAATAAAAGGACTTTTGGCATATAAGAAAACTCTTAAATACATTAAAGGAAAAGGAGCAATATCCATTGCGGATATAAAAAGAGGGGATATTGCAAAAACAGCAGAGATGTATGCAAAAGCTCATTTTACGGGAGATTTTGAAAGTGATTTTGTAACATTAAATCCTTATATGGGTTTTGACAGCTTAGAACCTTATCTGCCATATGTAGACAGTGAAGAAAAGGGAATTTTCACTTTGATGAGAACTTCTAATCCAGGTTCAAAGGACATTCAATACATAAGAGATTCAAAGGGTGAACCAGTATATGATATTGTGGGAGAAAAAATTTCAAGTATAGGTGAAAAATATAAAGGACAATGTGGATACAGTTCAATCGGTGCTGTAGTAGGAGGCACTACTGGATTTGAGGGAAAAGAAATAAGAAGCAAATTACCATCTACATTCTTCTTAATACCTGGATATGGAGCTCAAGGCGGAACAGCTAAGGAAGTTCTAAATTATTTAAAAGATGGCAATGGAGGCGTTGTGAATTCTTCAAGAGGAATACTTCTCTCATATAAGAAGCAAGAAAATGGAGAAGAAAGATTTGATGAATGTGCAAGAGAAGCTGCAATTGCAATGAGAGATGATATAAGGTAATGGAGGCTTTTATGGGAGAAAAATATTTAGAACTAAAAGTATATAGCAATAAAAAAATAGATGAAGATATATACGAACTTAAAATACAAGGAAAATTTGAAGCAAAACCAGGCCAGTTTTATATGCTGA
>JAQUXS010000045.1 GCA_028692255.1 Clostridium sp. | reverse complement strand
AAAAATAATAAGGGATGCAGATAAAATAGATATTTTTAAGGTTGTAACAGATTATTATAAGCTCCCTGAATCTCAGAAGAACCCTGCAGTTGAGCTGAATTTAAAGGACACACCTGGTTTTTCAATGGGAATCATAGAGGATATATACAATTTTAAGAATTCAAGTAATGTCTATATAAAAAATAGAAATGATATAAGACTTATAAAGATTTCATGGCTGTTTGATATAAATTTTAATGTCTCCCTTAAAGCTATTTTTGAGAGGGGATATATTGAGGAAAGCTTTAATGCTCTCCCACAGACAGAAGAGTTAATTGCGATTAAGGAAAAAGTAATGAAACACATCTATAATAAAATTAGATCTAATTAGTTTAATTATAAATCTTTTTTTAAAGTTTTAATTTGATTCTGTAAATCTTGTATTTGTTTAATTTTATCTTCTTTTGACTGTATAAATTGCCTTTGAGCTGCTATTAAAGATATATTTGAACCTATACTTGATATAATGATACCTAGAACATTTAAATCATCTGCACTTTTGCCATCGCTTATAATTATGGCAACAACTGATGCAATTAAAGCTAGTTCATTTGGACTGAAGTTATCTAATGTGCTCATTTATTACCACCTCTTAAAAAGTAAAATAAAAGTAAGATTAAGGCTACTCTTTATTATGATATGAAATATTGCGATAAATTGTTTACAAAGGGGGATTATTATGAATATATTTTCTTGGAATGTTAATGGACTTAGAGCTGTAAGTGAAAAGGGATTTTTTGATTTTATTGATGAAAAGTCTCCGGATATATTGTGTATTCAAGAAACTAAAATACAGCCAGAAAAGCTAACTGACAAACTTAAAGATATTAAGGACTACTACTCTAATTTTTCTTATGCAGAGAAAAAGGGTTACAGTGGTGTTGCAACATATTCAAAGTTAAAACCTATTAGTGTAAAACACGGCATAGGAATAGAAAAATTTGATAGTGAGGGAAGAATACTTATAACGGAATTTGAAAAATTTATTTTGTTCAATGTATATTTCCCAAATGGACAAAGGGATGAGGAAAGATTAAATTATAAAATGGAATTTTATGATGCAATTCTTGATTATCTCAATGAGCTAAAAGATAGTGGCAAAAAACTTATAATATGTGGAGATTATAACACAGCACATAATGATATAGACATTAAAAATGCAAAGGCAAATTCAAATCGTTCAGGATTCCTTCCTGTTGAAAGGGCTTGGATAGATAAATTTATAGATAATGGATATGGTGATATATTCAGAATAATGCATCCATTAGAAATAAAATATTCTTGGTGGAGTTATAGATTTAAAGCAAGAGAGAGAAATGCAGGTTGGAGAATAGATTATTTTTTTGTCACAGACAATTTAGTGGATAACATAGAAAAGTCAGAAATTTTAAATGAAATTAAAGGTTCAGATCACTGCCCAATTGAGATTACAGTTAAGTTATAATTAAATATAATATTAAAATAAATGCCCTATAAATTGATTGTTACTAATTTATAGGGCATTTATTTTATTTGCTTTTTAGTTTTGTTCCTTCTGCATTCTGTTCTATAAGTTCTCTTTTCATAAGTCCGCCAAGTGCATTCTTAAAATAGTTTTTACTTTCATGGAAAGTCTCTTTTATATCTGAAGGAGAACTCTTGTCATTAAAAGGCATGAATCCATCATGTTCTTTTAAATAGTTCAGTACAACTTCTTCAAGTTCAAGTCTTTCATTTTTAGGAGCTTTTCTTGGAGTAAGTGACATTTTACCGTCTTCAAATTGTTTTATTACTCTTAGTTTTAATTCCTGACCAAGATGTATTTTAGTAAAGTACTGGTTATTTAAAATTACACCTTTATATTTCTTATCAACTGCAATCATAACACTATCGTTAGTTTGAAAACCGTATGCAATGCCTTCAACATCTTTTCCCGTCATGTCTTCTTCAGTATTGTCAAGGTATTCATCTATAAAAGTTGAAGCTGCAAGTCTTTCTGTTTTGTCAACATATGTACGAAGAAGGTATTTTTGATCTGGAATCAATTTGTAATTTTGTTCTTTTAGTGGGATGAAAAGATCTCTATCAAGTCCCATGTCTGCAAAAGCACCTATTGGGGTAACTGAAACTACTTTTAAATATGCAAGCTCGTAAGCCTGTGTATAAGGAGTTTTTAGTGTTGCAACTGGTCTATCCTTTGAATCCTTGTATAAGAATGCATCGATTGTATCACCAACAGTTATCTCTTGTTCCATTGTATTGTTGTTTGGAAGTAAAATATCATCGTCTGTATTTCCTGTATTTGCATCAAGAAAATATCCAAAAGGTGCTTTTCTTGCTACTTTTAATTTATTAAATTTACCTATTTCTATCATAAAGTAAGTTGTTCCTCCTTAAAATGTTACATTTTACTGTACCTATAATTGTAACACATATTTATGGAAATAACATTAATCATTCTCGCAAAACAAAAGTTTTGCAGCAGGGAAAGGGGCTAAGGCTCTTTCTAAAATTCCGTGAATATAAGCTATTAAAACACCGTAATTTACTATGGGAACACTGCAATTTTTAGCTTCATTTATTCTGTGAAGCATAGCACGTCTATTTAACATACAACCTCCACAGTGTACGACAAGTGAGTAATCTTTTAAATTTTCAGGCATGGAAAAACCACTGGAAAAATCAAATTGAAGATTTTTACCTGTACTTTGTCTAAGCCATCTTGGTATTTTAACTTTACCTATGTCATCGGATTGTCTGTGATGAGTGCATGCCTCTGCAATTAATATTTTGTCACCATCTTTTAGATGTTTAATTGCATTAACTCCTTTTACAAGTTCGTTTAAGTCACCTTTATTCCTTGCCATTAATATTGAAAAAGATGTCATAGGTATATCTTTTGGAGTATCTGCAGCTACTTTTAAGAATACCTGTGAATCAGTTATTACTAGTGAAGGCTTTTTTGAAATATTTAATAGAGTTTCTCTAAGCTCAAATTCTTTTGTTATAATTGAAATAGCGTCACTTTCAAGTACATCTCTTATAACCTCTTGCTGTGGCAGAATGAGCCTTCCCTTTGGTGCAGCTTTATCAATTGGTACAACGAGAACAACAAAATCTCCAGGAGATATTAAATCACCTACAAGCTTAAATTTATCTTCATCCTTTGGAAGTGCAGCTATAATATTCTTTTTAACTTGTTCTATTCCTGTTTTATTAAGGGCACATACCTTAGTTAACTTTAGATTAAGCGATTTTTCAAAGGAAGATATGGTGTCATTTTCTAACTTTGATATATCTATTTTGTTTAGAATACCCACTATTGGAATTTTCTTTTGTCTAATAATCTTAGCTATTTTTATATCATAATCAGTGACCCCAGAGGTGGAATCTACTATTAATATTGCCAAATCTGTTTCATTTAAAACATCAAGAGTCTTTTTTTCTCTTAATTCTTTAAGGTCAGTTTTGTCCCCAATACCTGCAGTATCAATAAAAACTACAGGGCCTAGTGGTAAAAGTTCCATTGCCTTGTATACAGGGTCTGTTGTTGTTCCACTAACAGCTGATACAAGGGAGGTGTTTTGATCTGTTATAGCATTTATAATACTTGATTTACCTGCATTTGTCCTTCCAAATAGGGATATATGAATTCTATTTGACATAGGAGTTTCATTTAGACTACTCATTTTATCGCCATCCATTAAATATTTATTTGCCTGGAATGCCAGGACTTGTTAGAGCATATGTGTTAAATATTTTGCAGATTGTTTCCTTTGGCAGAATATTTTCACTTTCAATTATGTCTCTAATATTTTTATTTTCACTAAAAGCTTTTTTAGAAAGTGCTGATGCTCTGTCATACCCGATATAATCTACTAGGGCTGTGACAACAGAGTTTGAATTATAAAGGTTTTCTTTACACTTTTCTCTATCTACATTTATTTTGTCTATACATTTTTCTTTAAATATGGTTACTGCGCTGCATAGAAGATTTAATGAATCAAGAAGACTTTCAGCAATAAGAGGCATAAAAGCATTTAATTCAAGCTGTCCGTTTGATGAGGCTAATGTTATAGCTGTATCATTTGCAATAACTTTCATAGCAATTTGTCCTGCCATTTCAGGAATTACGGGGTTTACCTTGCCAGCCATAATGGAAGAACCAGCTTGCATTGGTGCAATTTTAAATTCACCAATTCCTCCTTTAGGACCACTTCCTAAAAGTCTTATATCATTTGAAATTTTAATTAAATTTACGCTGGCAGCTTTTAAGAGTCCAGAAACTTCAACAAATACATCAGTATTTTGAGTTGTGTCTATTGGAAAGTCACTTCTTGAAAGTCCAAGCCCCGTAATATCTTGAAGAATATCAGTAACTATGAATATATATTTTTTAGGAGCGTTCATTGATGTACCTATTGCTGTTCCACCAATGTTTATTTCACGAAGTCTTTCTTCCATTTTGTAAAGTCTCCATCTGTCCCTTGCAATTGCCCGTGCATAAGCTCCAAACTCTTGCCCAGCTGTTATTGGAAGAGCATCCATAAGCTCAGTTCTCCCAAGTTTTATTATGTCAGAAAATGCATTTTCCTTTTTTTGAAGAGAATCTTGAAGCGAGCTAAAAGCATCACATGTAATCCTCAAACGTTTTATGGCAGCAATTCTAAGTGCCGTTGGATAGACGTCATTTGTGGATTGAAACATATTTACATCATTTATAGGATGAACTAAAGAATAATCACCTTTATGTCCACCTAAAAATTCTATTGCAATATTAGCTATGACTTCGTTTACATTCATATTAGTAGAAGTTCCAGCACCGCCTTGCAGGTAATTTGTTATAAATTGATCTTTAAAATCACCATTAAGTATTTTGCTGCAGGCATAAATTATTGCTTCTGCTTTTTCATCACTTAATTTTTTTATAGCTTTATTTGCCATGGCACAAGCCTTTTTTACAGTTACTAGTGCCAATATTAAATCAAAATCAACTTTTCTATCATTTATTTTAAAATTTTCATAGGCTCTAAGGGTGTTTATTCCATAGTAAGCATCAAGTGGTATCTTCTTTTCACCTAACAAATCACGTTCAATCCTGAATTTCATGAAAAACATTCCCCCTTTATGTATTGAGTAATTTTAACTATATTTTAGCAAAGGCGGAAGATAAATTCAAATTGTGAATAATAATAAAATGTAATACTTTTGATAATTTATAACTAAAGAGTAGTATAATATATATTAAAAATATAGTTTTAAATTAATTACATTGTATACAAATTATACTAAATGAGGTGAATTTCATGGCACTTATTAATTGCAGGTTTTATTCTGAAGTTTTACAATTATCAACATCGGTACAAGTAATACTTCCACAGAATACGAAAACTCAAATTGGTATGGAGGGGGCAGAGGTTAACGGCCAATCTCCAGTATTATACCTTTTACATGGATTGTCAGATGATGAAAGCACATGGATTAGAAGAACTTCTATAGAGAGGTATGTATCTGAAAAAAATTTAATTGTTGTTATGCCAAATGGGGAAAGGGGATTCTACACTGATATGGAACATGGTTATAAATATTTTACTTTTATAACTGAAGAATTACCAAAACTTATGCAGCAATTTTTCCATATATCAGATAAAAGGGAAGATACTTTTATAGCAGGGCTTTCTATGGGTGGTTATGGTGCACTTAAAATAGCTTTAAGTTGCCCAGAAAAGTATAGTGCAGCAGCAAGTATGTCAGGTGTTGTAGATATTGTAAAGATGTATAAAGCCGCTGAAAAAAATAAATATGGATCTATCATGTCACCAAATGAATGCCATGATATTCTGGGTAGTCTAAATGAAATTAAAGAAAGTAAACATGATTTATTTCAATTAGCTAAGGAACTTTCTGTAAAAAATTGTGAAAAGCCTAGAATATATCAATGCTGTGGCACAGAAGATTTTTTATATAATGATAATACAGAATTTAGAGATTTCATTAAAAATTTAAATTATGACTATACATATGAAGAAGAACACGGTATACATGAATGGGCTTTTTGGGACAAAAGGATACAAGATGTTTTGAAGTGGCTTCAAATAAAATAATTAGTATTTAAATATTAAGTTCCATCTTTAAGAATATCCCACATCCTAGTGGGGTATTCTTTTTATAAGTGTCTTTTACATGAAATCCAGCTTTTTCATAACATTTTATAGCTCTTTTATTGAAGAATCTAACTTCTAAAGATATTTTTTTATTATTATATTTATCTCTGCAGCATGTTACTATTAAATTCATAACGTCATTTCCAAGACCTTGTCCGCATAAATCGGGTTTAAGGCCAAGTCCAAGTAGAACGTAGTTATCTTTATTTACTAATCTAAAATAACCACATAAATTATTACTGCCATCAAGAATTGAATTGAATTCGTTTCTCCTTTTTTATTCTATTGTAATAGCCCATTTTCCAGCTGCAATTTTATTCCAGCTTGGATAATTGTATATTGAATATTCATCATTGTATCGCCAGCTGCATATTTCTTTTGAAATATCTTCAGTTAAAATTCCCAATTTTAAATTCATTAAAAGACCTTCTTTTGGTTATATTATTTTTCCCATCATAATTTCATCACGATATGTTCCATCTTTAAGTTTAAATGCATTTTTCGTAGTGCCCCAAACTTCAAAACCATATTTTTTATATAAAGCCTTTGCTTTCTCATTATCCGAAAATACACCAAGTTCAATCTGCTCGTATCCCATTTGTTTTGCCTGTACAATTATTTCTCTAATCAATTCATTTCCTATACCATTATTCCAATATTTTTCTTTTATAGAAATTCCAAATGTTGCTCGATGTTTAAGTTTAATACTGTTTTTTATACAATTAATACCTGTATTACCTGCAAGTTTGTTGTTAATAAATGCTGCAATCATAATATTTTTACTGCTATTTAGAGTATCTTTAAGAATTTCTATTTCTTTATCAATGGAAAGATTAACTTCTTCTGAATATCTTGTCATAAAGTATGTTTCTTCTGATGTCATTTTCAAGTATTCAATCATTTTTTCTGCATCATGTTCATTTGGGCTTCTTAAAATACAAGCTGTCCCATCTTTTAATGTTATTTCTTTCTCTCTAAATTTCATTGTAAGCTCCTCCTAAATCGTAATAGTTTAAAATTATTAATACAATCTATTCTACAAATTTGATTTTATCTTGTTACAAATATAAAAAATGAAAACCCAAAAATAAGTATTGCAGCACATAAACTAACTTTAGCAACCGATCTATTTTTCTTCCAATTCTGAATGGTTTGAATTAACATTAACACACCCATCAATGGTGCAAATACATTTGATGCAGTTTTCCAAATACCTAAAATTTGCATACATGCTAATATTATTATGCTTATAGAACAAATACTGCTAAGTACATATAGCACTTTCTCATCTGCTTGTTTTTTACTCCATCTACTTTTCACTTTCCATTGTACCTCCTATACATTCCAATTTATGGTTTACAATTTAAAAGGATTGTTTAATACCATATATTTAACTTTTTTAGTTACTTGTACAATTTGAGAACTAAAACAAGATATTCTTCTAATTGAGTTAATAATTCTTGTCGTATTGTTAAGACAAGGCTTTTGCTTTTGATAATAATGATGTTACTTTATTCAAGGTTACCTCATGTATCTATAGTATAACTTATTTTTATAAAAGTACCATATAGGAGCACTCATTTAAAATAGAGACATTATCTAATTTTAGATTATTGAGGTGTTAAATAAGGTTTTTCTTTGTAGTTTAATTTATTATATAAATTTTTCACATTAGTTATGTCAGAATTGTCGATTCTATAGGAGGTGTTGTCAATTACAACTTTTCCACCTGAAAATGTTATTGAATGATTTTCTTTACCGGAAGTTTTAATAAATATGACCCATCCAGCTGTGTTTTGATTGTGTATTTTTGTTTTTTTAAATGAATTTATAAGATTTATAACAGCTATAATGTCTTTTCTCTTTGTTATTATTTTTTCTTTAGGAGGACTTGGTAATGTTATTATTGCTAGACTATTTATAGTATTAATATCACTTACAGTATTTTTATCTGATGAACTTGATTTAATTGCACATCCAGAAAATATTAACATAGTAATTAGTGTTACAACAATTAATTTTTTCATATATTTATCCTTTCTTTTTAATTAGTTGTAATAAAGACCAGCCTTAATAAGTATATATTAATGTTTAATTCAATTAGGAGGATTTTTGTGGCACATATAATATATCTATGGGAATTGTTTGGAGTGATTTTTATTTCAATAATGGGATCTTTATTACATTTCACTTATGAATGGTCAGGAAAATGCAAGTCACTTGCTGTTATTTCAGCAGTAAATGAAAGCACCTGGGAGCATTTAAAAATAGCATTTTGGCCGGCACTTATATATTCAATATTTGAGTATATACCTCTTTCAAATATGACAGATAATTTTATTGTAGCAAAAGCTGTATGTTTACTTTCTATTCCTATTTTAATAATAATACTTTTTTATTCATATACCTATATATTAGGACGTAATTTTCTTGTTATAGATATTTTCATTTTTATACTATCAATATATATTGGGCAAAAAACTAGTGCATCAATATTAACAATGCCTAAATTGCCAAGCTGTCTAACTTCATTATCTATACTTATTATTGTGCTTCTTATAGTGATGTTTTCATTATTTACTTTTTTCCCTCCAAAGCTTGAGATCTTTAGAGATAGTACTAATGGTAAATATGGAATATAAAAACTTTCGTATATGTGCTGACCTATAATTAAAAAATCTCACTAATTTAAATAGAATTACTAGTGTACAGCTTTGTTCTTGTAATTTTTTCCGGACACATCAACAGAACCTATAGTTATTAAAGCATCTTCATCAAAATTATTTACTATGTTCTTTACTTTAGATATTTCTAGACGTGATATAATAACATATATTATACTTGTTTCAGCGCCTTTGTAAGCACCTTTTCCATCTAGTAAGGTTACACCTCTTCCAAGTTCGCTCATTATATCTTCTGCAATGTCCTTATGCTTTTCTGAAATAATAAATACAGCCTTTGATTCATCTATTCCTTCAACAATAATATCTATAACTTTTACGGCTATAAAATATGCTATAAGAGAATACATTGCTCTGTCCCATCCAAAAATAAATCCAGCAAAAGTTAGTATAAAAAAGTTGAAAAACATTACAATCTGTCCAACAGAAAAACTTATTTTCTTATCAAGAACTATTGCCACTACTTCCGCACCATCTGTTGAACCACCAGTTCTAATTATTATACCTATGCCTAATCCAACTATTATTCCACCAAATACTGATGCCAATAAAGTATCTTTTGTTATGCCTGGAATAGGAGTGAAGATACTTACTCCAATGGAATAGCATATTACAGAGAAGAGGGTTGACAAGGTAAAAGTCTTTCCTATTTGTTTATAGCCAAATATAAAGAATGGAACATTAAGAACAAAAGTAAGAATTCCGAGAGGTATTCTTGTAAAATGACTTGACATTATAGAGATTCCAACAATTCCTCCGTCAATTACATTATTTGGTATTAAAAATGTTTCAAGTCCAATTGAGTATAGAATTGAACCCATCATTAAAAATATTATTTTAATAATAAATGAATAAATTTTAGTTTTTCTTTTTTTCATACAAAATCCTTTCTTGTTTTAATTTTTATATTTATGCATATACTTAATAGTATATAAAAATTATATCATATTATTTTTATGTACTTTAATAACAAAGACAAATACATATAAAATTATTAAATGTATAATATATTCCCCCAAAAAAAGTTATATATGTTTCATGTGATTTCAAACAAGCAGTATATTGAATAAAAAAAGTCAAAGCATTATAATACATTTATCTGATTAAATAAAGAAGGTGGCAATATGGATTTTGAAATAAATAAAGAGTACAGCGGATTTAAGCTTATTCAGCAGCAGGATGTTAAAGATGTGAGTTCCGTTGGACGTGTTTTTATACATGAAAAAAGTGGAGCAGTACTTGTTAGTCTAGAAAACTCTGATGATAACAAAGTGTTTTCTATAAGCTTTAAAACATTACCGGATAATGATACAGGAGTTTTTCATATATTAGAACATTCTGTTCTTTGCGGTTCAAGAAAATTTCCAACAAAAGAGCCTTTTGTGGAGCTTGCTAAGGGTTCGCTAAATACTTTTTTAAATGCAGCTACTTATCCCGATAAAACAATGTATCCAATAGCAAGTAAGAATGACAAGGATTTCATGAACCTTATGGATGTATATCTGGATGCTGTTTTTTATCCTAACATATACAAATATCCTGAAATTTTTAAGCAGGAAGGCTGGCATTATGAATTAACAGATCCAAGTGCACCAGTAGATTATAAAGGTGTAGTTTTTAATGAAATGAAAGGAGTTTATTCTTCTCCAGAGTCAATGCTTTTTAGAGGAATAAGCCATAATTTATTTAAAGATACATGTTATGCTTATGACTCAGGTGGAGATCCTAAAAAAATAACTGATCTTACTTATGATGAGTTTTTAAATTATCATAAAAAATTCTATCATCCTTCAAACAGCTATATTTATCTTTATGGTGATATGAATATTGAGGAAAAGCTTAAATTTATTGATGAAAATTATCTATGCAATTTTGATAAAAGGCAGAATAACGACATTTATATAAAAGAGCAAAAACCTTTTAATAAAATTGAGGATAAGACAATAGAGTATCCTATAGATGTAAATGAAGATGATAAAGATAAAACTTATATGAGCATTAATTTTGCGCTAAATGATGTTAGGGACAGTGAACTTTATATTGCCTTTGACCTTTTAGAGGATATTCTTCTTGAGACATCTGCATCTCCATTAAAAAAAGCTCTCTTAAAGTCAAATATATGTAAAGATGTATTTGGGGTTTATAATAATGGAGAGTCACAGACTTCAATGAATATTACAATTAAAAATTCAAATGAAGATAAAAAAGAACAATTTAAAAGTATAGTCTATGATACTTTAGAGACAATAGCTGAAAATGGAATAGATAAAAATCTTATAAAAGCAGTTATAAATACAAAGGTTTTTGACTTAAAAGAAGGAGATTACAGTGTCTATCCTAAGGGGCTTGTTTATTGTGAGAAAGTCATAGGAAGCATTTTGTATGGTGGAGATGCATTTCAAAATCTTGAATTTAACCATATAATTGAAAAAATTGAAGACAACATTGACAATAATTATTTTGAAAATTTAATTTCTAAGTATCTTTTAAACAATAATCATGTATTGATTTTATCTGTAATTCCTAAAAAAGGACTTACAGAGGAGAACACTGCTCTTGAAAGAAAAAAGCTTGACGATTATAAAAATAAACTTGATTCAAATAAAATACAAGAAATAATAGATACAACAAAATCATTGATCAAGAGGCAATCTACGCCAGATACAAAAGAGGATCTTATGAAGATACCACTTTTGTCTATTAAAGATGTTGATAGAAAAGCAGAAACACATGAAAGTGATTTAAAAGATGAGGGAAATTATAAACTTTTAAGTACACAGCTTACAACAAATGGAATAGATTATGTTTATATGTACTTTGATGCTTCATATATAAAAGAAGATCAGATACCTTATGCTTCACTGCTTTCATATGTACTTTCAAAACTTGCAACTAAGAAACATTCTTATGAGGAGCTTTCAAATGAAATAAAGATATATACAGGTGGTATTGATTTTGATATTAGTGCTTATTCTGATATAAAAAAGACAGGAGAATTTTATCCTAAATTTACTGTAAGCGGTAAATGCCTTCATGAAAATAAAGATGTACTTTTGAATTTGATTTTTGAAGTAATAAATAGTACAGCATTTGAAGATAAAGATAGAGTGAAGGAAGTCTTTTATGAACTTAAGTCAAGACTTGAATCAGTAATTTCAAATGGTGGAATTAGAATTGTAGGTTCAAGACTTAATTCCTATTATTCTAAAGGATCTGTTTATGGTGATATGGTAAGTGGATTATATTTCTATAAATTCATTTTAGATTTAAGTAAGAATTTTGATGAAAAATATGATGAAATTCTGAAAAATTTAAAGGAAGTTTCAAGTAGTATTTTCAATGTGAAGAATTTACTTGTAGTTACAGGTGCGTCAAAGGATGATATGCCTTCTTTAAATGGTGAAATTGAAAATTCTATAAAGACTAAAATAAGTAATAAAGACATGGAAAAATGTCAATATAATTTTAAGCTTGAAAAGAAAAATGAGGGACTTTTAACATCATCAAATGTTCAGTATGTTGGTAAAGGGAATAACTATGTAAAATTAGGATTTAAATATACTGGTAGCTTTTTAGTTCTTAGAACTATAGCAAATTATGATTATCTTTGGAACAATGTAAGAGTAAAAGGCGGAGCATATGGAGTGTTTATAAGCTTTAGAAGAAATGGTAATATGTCTATATGTTCTTATAGAGATCCAAATATAAGTGAAACTATTGATGTATACAACAATTTTGGAAAATATCTTGAAAGTTTTTCAGCGGATGAAAGAGAAATGACAAAATATATACTAGGAACTATAAATGCACTGGATACTCCACTTACAAATTCTATGATATGTGAAAAAGAAGCTGTGATGTATATTGGAAACATTTCAAAAGAAGATATACAGCTTGAAAGAGAGCAGGTTTTAGATACAAAAGCAGCAGATATAAAAGCTCTTAAGGATGTTCTTGATAAATGTATGGAAGAAAATTATCTATGCGTTTTAGGTGGGAAAGAAAAAATAGAGAGCAATGCAAAATTATTTAAAAATCTAGTTAATGTATTTGAATAAAATTATTGAAATGATACCTATTAAAAATATAATAAATAGGTATCATTTTGTTATGTAAAGGTATTAAAATTTATACATAAAAATGTTAGAATATAAATAACAGCTTTAGCTGTTAAAAAAACTTAATAAGGTATGGTTAAATTCGACTTATATCCTTATGGAATGAGAACGGAGGAAATTGTGAAATGAATCAAACTAAAACTTTTAAAAGTAGGCTTGGAGTACGACAGCTTACTATAATTGGGATGCTTTCAGGAATCTCAATTGTGCTTGGGTTAACTGGATGGGGATACATAAAACTCCCACTTATTGAAGCCACCATAATGCACATACCTGTAATTATAGGTGCAATAATTGAGGGACCGTTAGTTGGAGCTTGTATTGGACTGATATTTGGAATATCAAGTATTGTACAAACTATTGTATCACCTTCAATTTTATCTTTTGCTATTATAAACCCACTAGTATCAGTTTTGCCAAGAATATTAATAGGTATAACTTCTTATTATGCTTATAAACTATGTTTTGTGAAAAATAAAACATTTAAAATTGCATTTGGAGCAGTTATAGGATCTATTACAAATACCATAGGAGTTCTTGGTATGATATATATTTTGTATTTACATCAATATGTATCTAAAATGAAATTAAGTGAGTCAGCTGCACGTAAGGCAATTTTAGGTGCTGCTATTTTTAATGGCACACCAGAGGCTATTGCAGCTGCTGTTATAACGGTTCCAGTTGTACTAGCAGTATTAAAGATAAGAAAAAAATAATACAATAATAATGATTATTTGAAGACAAGGGTCTATCTTAAAATGAATAAAATCATTTTAAGACAGACTCTTTTTTAGAATATTGTTTTTTTAATCCTTACAGTATATAATGAAATAATGGTTGTAAAGTAAAATATTGGCTAGTGGGGCGTAATTATGATTGAGAATATTAAAAACCTTTTAATTGGAAAATCTCTTAAAACAGAGGAATTAAAATCGGAAAAGTTTAATGTTTTTTGGGGACTCCCAGTGCTGTCTAGTGATGCTATATCTTCAGTAGCATATGCAGGACAGGAAATACTTTATGTACTTATTCCAGCAGTAGGTTTTATGGCATTCACAGATATGATTCATGCAGCTTTGATGGTTATATTATTATTATTTATACTAGTATTTTCATATAGACAAGTTATTGATTGTTATCCAAGAGGTGGAGGGGCCTACATAGTTGCACAAGATAATTTAGGAGTAATACCAAGTCTAGTAGCAGCATCAGCACTTTGTATTGATTATATTTTAACTGTTGCAGTTAGTATATCAGCAGGTACTGCTGCAATTACATCAGCATTTCCAAATCTATTGCCATATAATGTAATTATATGTATTGTGCTTATTATATTAATGACTATAGGAAATTTAAGAGGAATTAGTGATTCTGCTAAAACTTTTGCAATACCACCCTATTTATTTATTTCAATAATGATTATAATGATTATATGTGGATTCGTGAAATACAACATAATGGGAATCCATCCTAGTCCAATTTATAAAGTGCCAAACTTTACAAATACACTTACGCTTTTAGTGTTTTTAAAAGCTTTTGCTGCAGGTTGTACAGCACTTACTGGAGTTGAGGCGGTAAGTAACGGAATACCTAATTTTAAAGAACCATCTCAAAAAAATGCAAAGATTGTATTATTACTATTAGGATGCGTTGCACTTATATTGTTTGGAGGTATTTCATACCTTTCTTCAATATATAAGGCTGTATATAATGCTGATATGACTGTAATAGCACAACTTGCCATTCAAATATTTGGAAAAGGCTTTATGTTTTATATTGTCCAGGCATTTACGGCTTTAATATTAATTATGGCTGCAAACACCTCATATAATGGACTTCCACTTTTACTTTCAATAATAGCATCAGATGGATATGTTCCAAGGCAATTTTCAAAAAGAGGATCAAGATTGGGCTTTTCTAATGGAATAATATTCTTATCTTTAATGGCAATTGCTCTTCTTGTATATTTTAAAGGCAATAATCATAGCTTATTACCACTTTATGCAGTCGGTGTTTTTGTATCATTTACTCTTGCACAAACGGGTATGGTATTAAAATGGCTTAGAAATAAAAAAGGAGTATGGAGACACAAGGCATTAATAAATGGAATTGGTGCGCTAATGTCCTTTAGTACAACTATAGTTCTTAGTGTAACAAAATTTCAGGAGGGTGCTTGGATTGTATGTATATTAATACCAATTTTAGTATTTATAATGCTTAGAGTTAAGGCACATTATAATGCAGTTGCAGAGGAACTTAGACTTGATCTATCACAAAAACAAAAATGTATAGACCATAAAAAACAAAAAAATTATATGATAATACCTATTGATTCACTTAATAAGTCATTTTTAAAATCATATAATTATGCTAAGAATTTTACTGAAGATATTATTGTTTTCCACGTTTCTGTAGATGAAGAAGCTACACGAAAATTGCTTGAAAAGTGGAAGGAATATGGTATGGATATACCCATTGTTGTAAAAAAATCACCCTATAGAAATTTAATAGGACCACTTATAAAATTTATAGAGTCAGAAGAATTTGTAAAAATGCCAGAAGACACAATAACAGTTGTAATGCCTAGACTTGTTGTGAAAAAATGGTGGCAAAATATCCTTCATGATCAAACTTCATTATTTGTAAAGAGTACTTTATTAAAACGAAGAAATATAGCATTAACCACGTTGCCATATATAATAAACAAATGAAAAAATAGCTAGAAAGGGGAATAAAAACTGGATTATCTAAAAGATTATATAAAAAAATACTGGAAAGGATTTGTTACAGCAGTTTTATTTGTAAGTTTAGAGGCATTATGTGACTTGTTGCAGCCTACAATAATGTCTCAAATTGTAGATAAGGGTGTTGTTAATAAAAATCTAGATTATGTTATATACATGGGAGGAGTTATGCTTATTGTTACGGCAGTTGGTGCAGTGGCAGCTTCCATTAGAAATATAATATCCAGTAATGTTTCACAAAAATTCGGAACAGAACTAAGGGGAGACCTATTTAAAAAGATACAGAGCTTTTCTTTTGAAAATATTGATAAACTTAAAGGTGCTTCTCTTGTTACAAGACTTACAAATGATGTAACTCAAGTACAAAATTTCTCAAATGGGCTTATGAGAATGTTTATTAAGGCACCACTTGTAGGAATTGGAAGTATAATAATGGCAGTTAAACTTAATATGAGACTTTCTTTAATTCTTTTTGCCATTGTACCTATTGTGGCTGTTTTAATTTATATAAATATGAAATTTGCATATCCGTATTTTATTAGAGTTCAGGAAGCTCTTGACAGTGTAAATTCAACTATGAGGGAATATTTATCAGGGGTAAGGGTAGTTAAGGCATTTAATAGATTTGACTACGAAGTAAAGAAATTTAATACTAAAAATAGAGAATACACAATGAATTCAACTTCTGCTATGAAGGTATCTTCAGTGTTTACTCCTGCTATTGCTATAATAGTAAATATAGGTATTGTTCTAGTTTTATGGATAGGTGGTATAAATGTAAACCGAGGCAATATGTATGTTGGTGAAATAATAGCATTTACAAATTACATGACGCAGATTTTATTTTCTCTAATGATGGTTACCAATGTTTTTACCATGTTTGTAAGGGCTAGGGCATCTGCTCAGCGTATAGGTGAAGTGTTTTTAGAAGAAAATTCTATGAAAAATGGAGAAAAAACTATTGGTTTTATTGAAAAGGGTAAAGTTAATTTTAATAGAGTATCTTTTTCTTATAATAGGAGTAAGGAGCCTGTATTAAAGGACATATCTTTTGATTTAAATAGAGGTGAAACCGTTGGAATAATTGGCTCAACGGGATCAGGTAAAAGTACACTTGTAAATTTAATTCCTAGATTTTATGATTGCACCAGTGGAGAAATAAAAATTGATGGAGAGAATATAAGAAGTTTTGATTTGAAAAATCTAAGAAATAGAATTGCTGTAGTTCCCCAAAAGTCACTTTTATTTTCTGGAACCATAATTGATAATATGAAATGGGGAAATGAAAAAGCAAGTATTGAGGATATTAAACAAGCTTTAAGTATAGCTCAAGCAAAGGATTTTATTGAAAGATTCCCAGAAGGATATGATACTAGAATTGGTCAGGAGGGTGTCAATCTTTCAGGTGGTCAAAAGCAGAGAGTATCCATTGCAAGAGCATTACTAAAAAATTCTGAAATTCTTATACTTGATGATTCTACTAGTGCAGTTGATACTGACACAGAAGTGAAGATAAGAGAAAGCTTAAAAAAATATGCAAATGGACTAACATGTATTTTAATAGCACAGAGAATAACTTCTGTAATGCCATGTGATAAGATTATAGTTTTAGATAGTGGAGAAATAAAAGGCATAGGCAAGCATGAGGAACTTTTAGAGAAATGTGATGTATATAAAGATATCTTCTTTTCTCAAATTGGAAAGGAGATGATGTAAATGGCAGCTGATAGAACTAACGTAAATGTTCCTATTCCAGGATTTAGAGGTGGAAGAAGAAATAGAGGACCTGTAGAAAAACCTAAAAATTTTAAAGATACTTTAAAAAGGCTTTGGGGTTACTTTGGAGTAGAGAAAAGGGTTCTTATAACAATATTTGTTTTAATTGTAATAGATTCATTTGTGTGCCTTTTGGGACCGTATTTTATAGGTCGTTCAATTGATGCAATGTCTTTAAATGGGAAAAAGGTAAATTTCAATCTTTTAAGTATAATGGTAATATCTCTATTAATATCATATATTGTAGATGCAGTTTTAACGCTAATCCAAGGGTTTTTAGTGGCAAGCTCTAGTCAGAGAATTGTTAAGAATATGCGAAACAATTTATTTTTAAAACTTCAAAAGCTTCCAGTAATGTTTTTTGATACAAATTCACATGGAGATATAATGAGCAGGTTATCAAATGACATAGATAATGTAAGCACAACTATATCTCAGTCTTCAATTCAGCTCATGTCTGGAGCTATAACTATAGTTGGATCATTAATTATGATGATAATATTAAGTCCAATACTTACACTGGCAAGTTTAATTACAGTGCCATTAGTTTTTTTATTGACAAGGAACATAGCAAAGAAAACTGGAAAACTTTTTAAGTTTCAGCAAATGGAACTTGGAAAATTAAATGGACATATAGAGGAAGCTATATCTGGAATTTATGTTGTAAAGGCATTTAACCATGAAGAAAAGACTGTTGAGGAATTTAACAGCATAAATGAAAGGCTCTGTGAGGTTGGATTAAAGGCACAGATATTTTCAGGATTTTTAATGCCACTAATGAATGCCATAAACAATATTGGTTTTGCAGCAGTGGCTGGAGTTGGAGGCATTCTTGCAGTAAAAGGTATGATAACTGTAGGAATAATTGCGAGTTTTTTAAGTTATTCAAGGCAATTTGTAAGACCACTTAACAATCTAGCAAATGTATTCAATACTCTTCAATCAGCAGTGGCTGGTGCTGAAAGGGTGTTTGAGATATTAGATGAGAGTGAAGAAGTAAAGGATATTAAGGGTGCTAAGTCTATTGATAAATTAAAAGGCAATGTCAAATTTGAAAGTGTATATTTTGGATATAGAAGTGATGTAAATATACTTAAAGATATTAATTTTGAAGCAAAATCAGGAGAAACTATAGCTCTTGTTGGACCTACAGGAGCAGGAAAGACAACAATAGTAAATTTGCTTACAAGATTTTATGATACAACTAAGGGTAAAATTTTTATTGATGGAATAGATATAAAAAATTATAAAAGAGACGACCTTAGAAAATGTTTTGGTATAGTGCTTCAAGACACTTATCTTTTTACTGGTACTATAATGGAAAATATAAAATATGGAAACTTAAAAGCTTCTGATGAAGAGGCTAAATTGGCAGCTAAAATGGCTAATGCACATGAATTCATAAATAGACTTCCAAAGGGTTACAATACTATTCTCTCTGAAAGTGGCTCAAGTTTAAGTCAAGGTCAAAGGCAGCTTTTGGCTATAGCAAGGGCAATTTTAACAGATCCATATATACTTATACTTGATGAAGCTACAAGTAGTGTTGACACTAGAACGGAACTAAAAATACAAGAAGCGATGCTTAAGATAATGAAGGGAAGAACTAGCTTTATTATAGCTCATAGGTTAAGTACTATAAGAAATGCCCACAAAATAATGGTTATAGATGCTGGAAAGATTATTGAAATGGGAAGTCATGAGGAACTCATAGACAAAAAGGGTAAGTACTATCACATGTATTTTAATCAATTTAAAAATACTGAAGATGGGAATGAATTCTAGTTACTAATGAATTTTGAAAAAAATAACTTTTTCATTATTTAACCATAAATGTTGAGAGTTCTGTAGGCAGGGGCACCATTATTACATTTTAGGCAATGTAATAATAAAAGTGGTTCCAAAACCTAAAGAACTTTTAACTTTAATAGTACCTTTATGGGCCTCAACAATATTTTTTGCAATAGTTAAACCTATTCCTGTACCACCAGTATTTTTATTGCGAGATTCGTCACTTCTGTAAAATCTTTCGAAAATAAATGGCAAGTCTTTTTCTGAAATTCCAATTCCATTATCTTTAACTTCTATAATAATGTTGTTTTCTAAAGATTTTAATGTTAATGAAACGTCACCATTTTTTTTAGAATATTTAAGTGCATTTGAGAGTAAGTTATATATTACTTGTTTAAATTTATCTTTATCCATTAAGACTTCTAAATTTGAAGTTAATTTTGAATATATTTTTAAGCCTGAGGTGTTATATATAGGATCAAAGGAAGTTATTATTTTTTCAAGTTCTAAAGATAAATTAAATTTTGATTTATTTAAATTTAGAGTTGTTTGTTCTAATTTTGCTATGTCATTAAGTCCATTTACTAGTTTTATTAATCTCTCTATTTCTTCATAAAAACTTATAAGTACCTCATCTGTTGGTTCCCAAACTTTATCTAATAGAGCTTCTACATGTGATTTTAAATTTGTTAAAGGTGTTCTAAGTTCATGAGCCATATCAGAAGTTAGACGTTTCCTAAGAAGTTCTTGTTTTTGCAGAGTATCAGCCAGGTAATTTATAGAAATTGATAAGTCATCTATTTCTTTTGTTTTAGAAACAACCAGAGATCTGGATTCTAAATCTCCAGTTTTCATTTTATTAGCAGTTTTGGTTATTTTGATTAAAGGAGAGGATATTTGTTTTGAAAGAAATATACTTATTGTTAATCCAAAAGCTAATGCTATAAAAAAAGACAATAAAAAAGAATGATTAAGGGTCATCATAAAAGTTTGAGCTGAACTGTTAAAATAGGAAGAATTATAATATCCAAATGTTATCATGCCAAGTTTTTCGCTATTTTTTTTCAATAGATATTTATCCTCGGTATATTCCCCAGTATTAATTAAGGAATTTTGCATTCTTGAACTCATCATGGAATTCATCATTTTTTTATGCATTGAATTTAAATTATTAGAAGTAAAAACAATCGTGCCTCTAGTGTCTTTAACTTGTATATATAACTGTTCACCTGAAGAATATCTTGATATTTCGTCTTTATTAGTAGGTGAAAAGCCAATTCTCTGATCGTATAAATTATTTATTATGGCAGCAATCTTGTTTTCAGTAGTTTTATGTTCATTAATTAAATAATTATTAAATTTTTTACTAATCATATAATTTGAAATTAAACTTGCTGTTAAAATAGATATAATTGCAGTAATCAAAAATGCTAGAGATAACTTTATTGCTAAGGATATTTTCATATGATCACCTCACATCTTCATTAGTTATATGTAACTAACAATTAAATTTATAGCCCATTCCATAAATTGAAACAATATATCTAGGTTTCTTTGGATCATCTTCGATTTTGTGCCTAATATTTTTAATGTGAGTGTCAATAGTTCTATCAAAGCCATCATAATCAAATCCAAAAGCTTTATTAACCAATTGTTCTCTTGAAAAAACTTGACCAGGATTAGTTAAAAGAGCAATTAAAATTTTAAATTCATTAGTAGTTAAACTAACAATGTTGCCTTTCTTTTTTAAAATTAGCTTTTCAATATTTATTTCTAAATCACCATTATTAATAATTAATATTTCTGCAAGAGGTTTGTTATCTCTGTAAGTTCGTCTAATAAGGGCTTTAACCCGACTAACCAACTCTCTATTACTAAAAGGTTTTGTTATGTAATCATCAGCACCGATAGCAAGACCATCTATTTTGTTGTCTTCTTCAATTTTAGCTGTAAGCATAATAATTGGTACTGATGAAGTAGATCTAATTTTGTTACACACTTTTTCACCAGAAATTTTAGGAAGCATTAAATCAAGTATTATTAGATGAACGGATTCTATTTCAAAAATATCTAAAGCTTCTTTACCATCCCTAGCAAGTAGTACTTCAAAACCTTCTTTAATTAAATAAGCTTTAAGTACATTTAAGATCTTTTCTTCATCGTCTACTACTAAAATTTTGAATTTATCATTCATGGTAATCACTCCAGTAATGTTAATTAATATATAGTTTATAGCATTTAAAGATTTAATACTAGTATAAAATTATCCCCATTATTGGTTTAATAAAATTGCGATGCAATTTTTAACTGAATAAATTACATCGCAAATTTTTGCATTTATATATGTTACTTTCTAAGCATAGCTTTAATTTTATTATATTCTTCTTCAGTAATTTCGCCTTTTGCAAATCTTTCATTTAATATATTTAACGCGGAATTGTCAGGTTGTGAAAATTGTGAAATTGCAGCTGGTTTCATTAGTTTTAAAACTACGAAAATGAAAGCTAAAAATAATAAAAATCCAAAGACCATCATAAAAATCATTCCTCCTCCCATATACCCATTAGAATATCCAAAACTACCATTACTTAAAAATCTTGAACAAAACATATAAGCCACCTCCATTTGAAATTTGTTGTACTATAACTTAACTATAAACTGCAATTGTGGAGGGAAAATGAAGAATGCTTTTATGAGACTTAAAATACCAGATATAGTACAAAAAGTAAACATTGAGGAAGTATTCTTAGAAAAAATTCAATAAAACTAGTTAATTGTGGCATATCCAATATTTCTAGGTAGAGATAGTACACTAATTACTGGGAAGACCATTAATAGACCAAGAAAGGCAAAGCCTAATTCATATGAAGCGGTAATTGAAAAGAAAATTTGTAATAAGTTTACAATGACTGTAATAAGTGATATTCCAATTCCTTGAGCTAATGTTGATACCACAGCACTTAAAGTATTTGCACTATTTCGATCCTTAGGGTCTATTTCAGAAAAACTCAATCCATTGTAAGCAGTCAATGCCAATGAACGTCCTACACCTGAGACTAATGCAAGAAACATTATAATAATAGGTAAAGTATTAGGTCTTATGAAAGCTAAAGCAATAGATGCAATAAATACCATTATAAATGATGACAATAGTGCACCAACATAACCTAGTTTACGAATAATTTGATTTGTAAAAGGTTTGATTCCAATATTTCCAATAAAAATAAATAGTACATAACTACCTGCTTTTACTGCAGACCAATGAAAGACTGTTTGTAAAAAAATCGTTAGTAAGTAAGGCAGTGCTCCAACAGATAACCATAAAATAGAACCACTTGTCTGGCAGATTCTAAATGAAGTTATTTTTAAAGCATCAAGTGAAAACAATGGATTGGCTGCTCTTTTCAAGTGCTTGAAAACCATAAAGCCCAATATTATTCCTAAAACAATTAATCCTAATGCAATAAACCAATAGTTTTTTCCATGAGTAGCTAGTTCTGCTCCAACTAAAATTATGCCTGATGAAATGGCAATTTCTATAAATCCTAAAAGATCGAAATTAGATGCTTTATTTATTTCATCAACATCAATTAATTTTATACCTATTAATGTGATAATTAAACCTATTGGTACATTAATTAAGAAAATCCACTGCCAGCTCCAATAAGTAACAATAAATCCTCCAAGTATTGGTGCTATTGCAGGTGCTATCAATGCAGGCCAAATGAGATAGCTAATCATCTTTAATAGCTTTGAAGCTGGCGTTTTTTCTAATACAATCAGTCTTGCTGTAGGTGTCATAAGTGAACCGGAAATTCCTTGTACAATTCTCATTAGCAAAAGAAAAGAAAAGTTAGTGGCTAATGCATTACTTAAGGAGCTAAGGGTGAATATAATGACAGCAATAATCCAAATTTTCTTCTTTCCAAATCTATTAGCCATCCACCCACTTAATGGGATGAAGATGGCAACTGTAATTAAATATACACTGATTAGTAAAGCAATTGTTGCTGAACTCCTATGAAAATACTGAGCCATTTTAGGCAATGCAGTGGTTACAATGGTGCCGTCTAAAATTTCCATAAATAGGCTAGCAGCCATTAATAAAGCTATTTTTATTTCTTTTGACATTAAGGTTACCACTCTTTCTTTTTTAATTCTTCTTTAAAGTTTTCAATCCACTCAAGTGCAGTACTAGCTTGTTCTAGTCTTAACTTAAGCTTCTTACTTGCATACCAGTGATCTTTTGATTTTTTTTTAGCCAAAATTTTTAGTAAATTCTTTGTATCTTCTATAATGTATTTTTGTTCTTTATAGAAATCATCTAATAGTTTCATTTGCTCATCTAAAGTGAGATGCTGCATAGCATCAAGTTTTATTAAATATATATCAGCATTGTGAGCACTATTAGGTACAGGCATTTTCATTAGTTTAAGAAAACGTTCCTTTCCCTTTTCAGTAATAGTGGTAATTTTTTTGATTTTTCCATCTGAATTAGCATTAGTTGTCTTTGCAAGACCTTCCTTTTCTAATTTTTGAAGTAGGGGATAAATTACACCATAGCTGATTTTACGGTGAGGTCCTAAAGAAGATTGCATGGCACTGCTTAGATCATAACCGCTTTGAGGTTCTTCCATTAATTCACCTAAAATAGAAAGTTCATTCATCATTTTAATTCACCTCTTTATATCTAAAAGATATATTTAATATATATCTTTTAGATATAAAATGCAAGTTTAGTTATTTGTGTTGTAGTTATTATTTATCATTAATTAAAATCAGGGGTTGAAAATTTTTATAAGGGTATGTTATAATAGCCATGTTGATAATGATAATCATTATCAATGAAAACATTATATAAGGAGTGATTATATGTCTAAAGATATGAGTCTTGCAGATGTGGATGTTAAATCAAAAGCAAAAGTCTTAGGAATAATGACACAAAGTTCAGTTAGACGAAAGATAATGGATATGGGTATTGTAAGAGGAACTGAAATATACGTTGAAGGTAAAGCACCTATGGGAGATCCTCTTGAAATTCAAGTAAGAGGTTATAACTTAAGTTTAAGAAAAAAAGAGGCAAAGGACATATTAGTAGAATTGATTTAAAAGGAGGTTTTCAATTGAATAGTTCAAGTAGTATTCCTTTAAATTATATTGGAAGCGGTAAATTCGTTATAGTAGACAAAGTAAATGGCAGCGAAAATATGTGCAAAAAACTCATGGAAATGGGTATTAATAAAGGAGCAACAATCAAAATGGTAAAAAACAATGCAGGTACGCTTATGATTAAGCTTGGCAGCTCAAGGCTTGTAATAGGTAGGGGTATGGGCGAAAAAGTCTTTGTAAA
>JAQUXS010000044.1:22067-24677 GCA_028692255.1 Clostridium sp. | reverse complement strand
GTATAGAAATTATTTAAAAAATAAAGTAGCATAAAAAATATATCCAACCGTAAAATCGTAAACTCACGGTTGGATATACAAAAACATTTATATTTTTTCATCTGTCTACTTGACAGGGAGCAGTTCATTTTTAGTGTGGCAGTTCCCCTCAGTGTTCTATGATTTAATCCTGATTTAATTTGTAAAAGTCATAAATTGATTTAAAAACCTGCCTACCATAAGTTGATTTCAAAGAATTTTTTCGCTCGACAAGAGATACATTAAAATTGAGCTGTGGCTCACTACTAATTGGAATATAAACAAGGTCATCTGATTTATCTATTGCAATTTCTGTCAAGAAACCAATGCCTACTCTTTCACGTATCATTCCCTTTAAAATACTCAAATCATTGCTTTTATAGATGATTTTGGGCTTAAAAAAGGTAAATTGTGAAAGTTTTCGAAATGCATTTAGATGTACGTAATGATTGTTTAAAAGAACAAACTTCTCATCTTTTAAATCCTGAAGAGAAATACTTTTTTCCTTTGCTAAAGGATGTTCTGGACTAAGCACAATCATAAATCTATTTTTAATGAGTAACTTACTAATTAAATTTTCATCATTTATAGGTTTAACAGAACCTAATAATGCAATGTCAATTTCACCCTTCATTAATTCACTAAGTAAATCGTTAGATCCTCCATTAACCAATTGAATGTGTTCCATTAGCCCCTGCTTAAAGAGATATGGAAATAATTTTTTTAAATAAAAGTTTCCGATAATAGGAGGCAAACCAAGTTTAATGATATCTTCTTGTAATCGATTAATTTCAGTTTTCGCAACTTTAAGTTCTTTAAATATTTTTGCAGCGTGAATTTCTAGAATTTTACCAGCTTGTGTTAAAAGAATGGCTTTATGCGAATGATCTCTCGTTATTAATTCCGTATTTAAGTTCTCTTCTAATCGCTTCATTGCATAGGTTACTGTTGGTTGGCTAACATTAAACATTTCTGCAACTTTCGTAAAACTTTTTTCATGAGCCAATTCTTTAAAATATTCCAAATCTTTTAAATTCATAAATTCAACTCCATATTCTTAGATTTCATCTTGAACTCAACAGGCAATAACAGAATAAGAAACTCTTACGACAATTATATCACAAAATCGACTAAATATTTAAAAGTAATCTAAGACTATATTACTCTACTATTTTTTTATTCTATCATATATAATATATTAGACTGAAATTAAACTTAGAGAGGATGAATTTCATGGAAAAATGTAAAATTGAACGTATAAATGAACTGGCTAAAAAAGCAAAGGAAGGTCACCTTACAGAAGAAGAATTAGTTGAAAGAGATGCGTTAAGGAAAGAATACATAGCAGCTGTTAAGTCAAATCTTAAAGCTACATTAGATAATACAATAAACAATGATCAATGAACAGTGCTCAATGATCAATTATAAAAAGCAGCGATCAACGAACAATGCTCAATTGTCAATAATTAAACAAGAAAAAGACCTTTAAATAAAGCTCTTTTTCTTGAAATAACACTATATTTTAAAGACTAGCAAATGGGTTCACTAACATCAAATAACCATTTGCCTTGGAAAGCTTATCCATCTTACCTAATACTTCACCAGCTTTATCTCCAACAGTAATCTTTTCAATAAAAACTGCACGATAAACTCCACTAACTACATGTTTCATAACAACTTGAGGAATTTTGCCTTTGCTCAATTCCTTTTGTGCATTCAATATAATTCCGTCAATAATTCTATTTTTGGGCTCATACACTTCGTTAAACTCATTTAATAAGATTTTTGCCTGATCTTCAATCTTTATTTTTTCCTTTTTCATAAATAATCACCCCACTATTTTAAAAATGTAGCTATATTATATCATAATATTGATTATAGATATAATCATAGATTTTAGTATTATCTACTAGAAATATTTTTTACAATCTTTCTTATGAGCTTTAATAAATTTTCTCTTTCTTCATAAGTATCTAAAGAAAGTATTATCTTTCCATAAACTTCTTCTTCAAATTTAATATGCTCATTCTGAATTATTTTGCCTTTTTCAGTAAGTTCTAATTTGTAAGATCGTCTGTCTCTATTACTAATAGCTCTAACAATTATTTTACGATTTTCTAATCTGTCTATCATACTAGTTAATGTACTTTTAGGTAGATTTAATACTTCTAAAATATCTTTTATTATAACTTCTTCTTTTTCTGAAATAATTCTAATTATCGTCAGTTCATTAGTGCTAATTCCTTGCATATTAGAATATTTTGCTTCTAAACTTTTATAGTTAGATTTCAAAAACATACTATGCCATAATATATTTAATTCATCTACTTGCTTTTTGCATTGTTTATCCATATTCCCACTCCAAAGTTTACAAATATTTATCCTTCTACTTTAGCATTAATTGCAAAACTTTTATAATTAATTTTTTTAAAGTTAAAAGGCTTGAATCCACATTTTATCAAAAGTTCCTCAATTTCTTTTTTAGAATAAATTCTATAATCACCATTATTAGATATTTTACAGTATAAATTAATCATTTGTCTATACATTATTGGCGCTGTTGGATCTCCTATAATTAGTGTTCCGTTGCTT
>JAQUXS010000044.1:0-22057 GCA_028692255.1 Clostridium sp. | reverse complement strand
TAATACTCTTTTCATTTCTATTAAAACCTTTTCCGGATTTGGATAATGATGAAATGATGCATTACATACAATCACGTCAAAAGAATTATCTTCCCAAGGCATATACTCTGAGTCTCCAACTTTTAATTGAGCTTTGTCACCAAGATTTTTCTTAGCTATTTCAATCATTTTTTCTGATATGTCTAGTCCGTATAAGTTTAAATCCCTATTACTAGATAATTTCATTAATACATTTCCTGTACCGCATCCAACATCTAATATTTTTTTAGCATTTGTACTCATTATCCTATTAATAATTTCACCATACATTGGAGCTACAAATTTTCCATCATGGCTATCATTATAGACATCAGCTTGATTATTAAAATTTACTTTTGAGTTTTCTTTAAAAATATTTTTATTACTTTCCATATAAATCCCCCCCAATAATAGTTCTAGTTAAATATAATCCGTTATTCGCACTATACTTATATAGTACTATTATATAAAATGAAATTCAACCATTTTTTATCTCATCTATTTTTGCTAATTTCATTTGTAGATTATCTACAAATCTCTTTATTATAATATAAAATATTTATTCTAAACCTCACGTAGTTTTATATGCAAACTGGAACTTTATTACATGTAAAAGTATATCTATAAATATATAGGTATTTTGTTTAATAAAGTATAGGAGGCAAAGAATTAACATGTGCACAGCAATAACGCTGCAATCAAAACAATTAGAAAATTTTTTTGGCAGAACCATGGATTTTTCCTATAATATTGATCCAGAACTTTATATTGTACCTAAATATTATGTATGGAACAATGTTTTTAACATGCATAATATTTATAATTACTATAGTTTTATAGGAATTGGACAGGAAAGCAATGGAATGCTTGGCTTTTTTGATGGAGTAAATGAAAAAGGATTTGCTGCCGCAACATTATATTTTGCAGGTTATGCAAAATACAAAACGCAACCAAACTATATGGATAAGGAACCTATTTCATCTTTAGATTTTCTCCATTACATTTTAGGGAGATGTGGATCAGTAGCAGAACTTAAAGAAAACCTACTAAATATATGTATTGTAGGTCTTGAAGACCCAGTAACACAAGCCGTTGCACCTTTACATTGGATTGCCACAGATAAAAGCGGAGAATGTGTTGTTATTGAACAAACTGAAAAAGGTTTAAAAATATTCGAAAATGAAATTGGTGTTATGTCCAACAGTCCTGATTTCCAATGGCATATGACTAATTTAAGAAATTACATGGATGTATCACCAACACAAACTAATGATGCATACTGGGGAAAAATTCATTTAGAACCATTCGGTCAGGCATTAGGAACAATGCAGTTGCCCGGAGGCTACACATCCCCAGAAAGATTTGTAAAAACAGCATATCAAAAAACTCATATTGAGACACCTAGCAACCGCTCAGAGACAATAAATGCATGCTTTCATATTATGGAAAGTGTTACTATTCCAAAAGGAATAGTAATAACAAATAGAGATACTTACGATTATACAAAATATACTGCTTTTATTAATACAAATACTTGTGAATATTTCTTTAAAACTTATGACAATCCTATTATTACAACTGCAAGCCTTTGGGATAATCACACAAATAGTACTCAGCCAATCTCTCTCGGAAAATTAAGACGTCCAGTTAAATTTGAAAAAATAAAACAATATGGTAACGTACATAGATTTGTGTAGATCAAATCTACGTATGTTCCCTACTATTATTTTTACTATAAACATACTCAAATGACTTAAAATTTTTATTAAGTGATTGTGAATAAAACGAACCTTCTTGTTCAAAAGTGAAGCCACATTTTTCAATTAACCGTTTAGATTTACTATTGTTTTGAAAACAACAAGCATATACATATTCTATATCCTTAGAAAATAGATAATCCAAAATTTTATAAATTACTTCTGTCATAATTCCTTGATTCTGGTAGTTACGATTCAGTACAAATCCCAATTCTTTTGTATCTTCTCTTCCATTCTCAGAATCGCTATTCACTGCTATATGACCAATCACTTTTCTATTTTCTTTATTTTCTATTGCAAAAATATTCTCATTTTGAATATTTCTATTAAGCACTTCTTTTGAAGTTAACAAGTTACTATGATGCTTCCATCCAGCCATTTCTCCAACACCATCTTGGCTGCAATAATCATTTAAATCCTCTAAGTCTTTCTCTTCAAAACGCCTTAGAATTGTTCTTTCTGTTTCCAATCTCATATAAGTCACTCTCTTTAAATTACTATTTATTGATAAATAGCCTAACTATTGCTTAATTATACCATTATATTGGAATTTACACTAAATAATTTCGTAATAATTAATTTCCTGTTCCCTGAGTAAGCATTAGTTCTACAACACTTGAATTATTAGAATGGATAAAAAGTAAAACAGACATGGGACATATTATTCATAAAATTATTAATAATGCTCTTACCACTTAATGTAGTTTCTTGGGTAAAAAATTTTAAATAAATGCTGTATCAAACAATGTTTGATACAGCATTATATTCCTTAACAATAATCTCCAGATTGATTATTTAGTGTTTAATCCTTGTTTATCAATAGTGCCTTTAACTTTAGGATAATATACCGATTGATAAATTCTTGAAGTAAAAGTACTCCAATTTGTTTCTTGCTCAGCTCTTCCAATTTCCTTTAGATATTTATTCATCTGTTCATCATAAACATTAATTGAATCTTCAACGACTTTTGTATCATAAACTTCATTATGCCTAAAACTTTCAAAAGGAACTCTAGGTTTTTTATGTGATTCATCGGCTGGATATCCAACTACTAAACCTACCATTGGAAAAGTATATTTAGGTAATCCTAATATTTTTATAACTTCTTCTGGATTTTTTCTGATACCACCAATAGGCACTATGCCAAGTCCAAGGGATTCGGCAGCAACAACAGAAGCTCCTAAAGCTATTCCAACATCTGTAGCTCCTGCAAGAATACCTTCTATATCTTCATGAATTACCTGCTTAAGTCCAGTTTTTTCACCTGCAAGATAAGTTCTATAAAAGTCCATCACAAATACTAAGAATACTGGAGCTTTTGCAACATATTCTTGATTACCAACAAGTTCTGCTAATTTTTCTCTCTTCTTTTTATCTCTTACAACTATAACAGATATTTGTTGTCCATTGATTGAGTTAGGCATAGCCTGAGCACTTTTAAGAATTTCATCTACTAATTCATTTGGAACCTCTTTATCTAGATATTGTCTTATTGATCTATGATTTTTTATTGTATCTATCGTATTATTCATAATAAATACCCTCCTAGTTTAAATTATTTTATATGGTGCAATTTACTTTGTAAATTGTTATTTTTAAATTTATCTGTTACATTATCATAATTATCTATAAATAATTACGATGTAGTTGAAATTAATAGAATTATTGCTAATATGGCTAAACCACCTTGCTTTACAAGAATATTTTTATTAGATGTAATTGCTCCATACATAGCAGCAATAATTACACATCCTAAAAAGAAAAATCTTAATTGAGTTGACATTGCTTCTGGTACAAAAAAGCTCCAAAATAATCCTGCAGCTAGGAAACCATTATATAATCCTTGATTTGCAAACATAACTCCTACTTCTTTTCTATCAAGAAGTTTAGCATCTATATTGAAAGTTCTTCTAGCAACTGATGATTTAATAAAAAACATTTCAAGCAACATTATAAAAATATGTTCAACCGCTACTGCAATGACTAAAATATCTAAAACAATCTGCATAATATTCTCCTTTGCACATTCATAATCTTATTTCCTTGTAAGTCTTCATCTTTTACATAAATATCTGTGTAAGATTTAATTTGTTTCAATTTAATTGTACTCAATTTAATTGTAGTTGTCAATAAATTTTTATCTTTCAAATGATAAATGTTATTTACTAAAAAATACCCCCCATTATAGAAAACATTAGGGAGGTACATTTACTCTATATAAATCGAAAAAACTAACTAAGAAAATTAAAATTCAACCACATATTTTCGCCTTAAACAGAAAAAGCCCTCGACATCCGTCCAGGGTTTCAATGTTGGATGCGAAGCGTGAGCTTTGAAATTCACTGCTTTCTATACATCCAAAGAATACTTGTAACTAACCTCGGATACAGTCTACTTCCCCTTGAAGTTCCAGTATCACTATTCACTTGATCCGTTGCTCCATCTTCACTACAACTTACTTGTTGCCAACTAGCATGAACTCTATCCCACTCTTCTTCTTCATCAAAGTTCATATTAAGTATTTCTTTTATTACATATTGGCAAAGGAATATCTTACTATTCCATGTATTTTTGCTTGTGGAGGAAAGCTTCCATCCACCGGAAACCTCATCAATACAAATACCAGGCTTCATTATTGTAAGTATGTGTTTTTTAAGTTTCTTTATTAAATCTCCATATATACCGTCTTCACTAACTGAGGAAGTATCCCCAACTATATATGGATATACAAGTGCCTCTACAGCTGGAATTATCCTTGAAGTATTTCCATTTTCAAAAACAGCTGGTATATACTGTTCTTTTTCATTAAATTGACTTACTATTGTACTTGCTGCTGCTTTTGCTCTTTCTAATGCTCTAGACGAAAGTTCATTAAAACCATATTCTTTAAATATTTTTTCCAGTAATACGTATGCCGACCAGCTTTTTAATCCAAGATAAAGATTGTTTCTTGCTTGTCCAAGACTTACATCTAGACTGTCATAGGTTGTTATTTCAGAACCCTGTTGGCATCTTGTACTGTCTATATCCATTATTCCATCATAGTTTTTATCTCTTGCAGTAAGTGATTCAAAACATTCCAAAAAAATTTTTATGTTATTATTAAGCCATTCCTTATCATTCATCTTTAATGCATAAACTGCTCCAGTCAATATCCAGTTTAATAATTCTTCGTGAGTCATATAACTGAAACAGCCATCAAGATTTGGAAGTTCATATGAGGAATATTCCTTTGGAGAAAATCCATTAGCCACTCCCATATCATGAGTAAAGGCTAAACCAGCCTGATCATAATAACTATATCTTTCTACAAATAAGTCTAAGGAATTTTTGATTGTCCATGGATGGAATTTCATTTCGTAAAATACATGGTCTACTGTTAGATCAAAAGTATTCATCATTATATATTCACCTTCGTTAACAACCCAAAGTACTGAACCATCTTTCTTTTTCATCAACTGACTACTAGCATAATAGCTGTGAGTTGCATGAGCTAAAAGAAATTGTCTATACTCATTTAAATTACTTTCCTTAAGTTCTTTGTCCCTTTGTTCTGCCATATCTAAGTAGCAGTCAGCATTTCTGATACCAAAATCAATTACATCTTCAAGTGATTTAAGCAATCCGGTGTAATAAAAATCAGTATCAATACCAGTGGTTATAGTACCCTGTTGATATGTTGCCAGTGCAATAGTATATGTCTTTATAGTACCTGCAGGCACTTTGAAAGTTAAGGATGTAGCTCTTCCCAAATCATGATTCTGATAATTGTCATTTGCCCAAGAAGTTAGTAAATCAAGCCTTGTTAACTCCCTTATATCTTCAGAATTGGCAGCTGCAAATCCATATCTCCTTTCACAGGCTGCACCAAGATATCTTCCTTGTGTAGTTCTTGACAATCTCCTCTTAGGCCCTTCTATACCAAATATCATTTCTGCATCTGTAGTTTTGTCACTATTATCAAAAGTAAGCTGTGCAAATATTACTGGAGCAAAAGCATACTTTTTCTCTTCTTCTGTCATAACTGCAGGATTTTTTACATATCCAAAAGGAGTTATTATAGAAAATGTAAGTCTATCTGCTATCCATGTATCTGAAGCCCACCCAATTTTCCTATTTATTTCAGCTTCAGAAAAAATTTTTATAGGTTTATTTTTTTTCATATTATACACTTCTCCCGTAAATTCTTCCTCAGCATTATTATTTGTAGTACAAAATGGGAGAAGCCTAATCATTTCTTCTTGTTTATAACCTATATAAACATTATTTTGTGGCGGTGTTACATCATTTAATACAAAGCCTCCACCTTTACCTATTTTTCCCAATATAAAACTTGAAAATGCCCCAAAAGCACTGTGATGTACATAAAATGATTTATTCTTCATATTCCATCAACCTTTCAATAATATATTTCTAATTCTTCACATGTTCCGAATTCCATAATCTAATATTATCCTTTGTTTCTTTGTCATTTCAGCTTATTAAGTTTAATTCCTACTTTCAGCCTTTTTACTTTCAAAAATCACATCTGAAGTTTTAATTATCAACCTTTTATAGCTCCAGCAACCAAGCTTTGCTGAACCTGTTCACTCAATAATGCATAAATAATAATAGTTGGAACCGTTGCAAGAACAAGTCCTGCGCCAATAGGTCCCCAGTTAGTGGAATATTGCCCTGCAAGAGACATTATTCCTACGGTTAATGTTTTCTTGACATCATCATTGATAAATGTATTTGCAAACATCAGCTCATTCCATGAAGAGAGATAAGTAAAAATAGCAATTGTAGCAAGAGCCGGTCTTACAATAGGAACTATTATATTTAGGAATATCTGATATACATTGCAACCATCAATGCAAGCTGCTTCCTCAAGTTCATGCGGTATATTAAGCATGAAACTTGTTAGGATGAATATACCCATAGGTAGTGCAAATGCAACATAAGGTATTATAAGGGCTAAATATGTATTTAAAAGATTAGCCTTTTGAAGGATTAAAAAAAGCGGGAGTACTGTTGCTTGAATTGGTATCATCATACCCATGAGGAATATAAACAAAACCGGTTTGCTTAACTTCCATTTCATTCGTGCAATGGCATAGGATGCAGTGGCTATTAAAATGCTTGATATAATAATGGTCATACCCGTAACTATAACACTATTCAAGAAATATCTGAATACATTGCCGCTTGTCAAAGCCGTAGTATAATTTGATACCAGCCATTTGTGTGGCAGTCCCATTATATTACCTCCGAAAATCTCATCGTTGTTTTTAAATGAGAAGAGAAGTAACCAAAAAAGAGGATATATTTGTATAAAACCCCATACACTTAAAAATATAAAGAGTATAAATTTTCCTATTTTTCTCAAATAAACACGTCGGACTTTGAAGACTTTTTCTGATTTTTTTTCACTATTTATATTATTTTTCATATCATCCACACCCCTTAACCTAGTTATTTTCTTTCCCAAAAAGTTTGTTAATCAAGATCGTGCATATACAACATTCGACTACGATAAATATTGCCATTGCACTTCCATAGCCATATTGATATTTATTAAAAATATCAGTATACATAAGCGTTGTTGGAACTTCACTAGCATGCATAGGACCTCCGTTAGTAAGCACATATATTAAATCAAATGCTTTGAATGACCCTATTACGGCAAAAATAACACATACCTTTAGTATTGGCTTTATGAGAGGTATTGTTATTTTGAATGCTATAGTGCTCTCACTGGCGCCGTCAATCCTTGCAGCCTCATATATATCTGGAGAAATTGATTTGGCGGATGCATACATAAGAAGCATATGATAACCTATATATTGCCACAAAATAGGTATAAAAACCGCTCCCAAAACAGTCTTAGTATTAGCAAGCCATTGGTTTTCAAGGAACTTTAGTCCTAGTTTTGAAAATATGACATTTAAAAGGCCATAATCCGAGTTATATATTTTCATCCAGAGCTGCCCTACAGCAACAGTTGCTAAAATTACCGGTATAAAATATATTGTCCTGAAAAACTTTTCGCCACGTATTCCTCTTGCAAGAACAAGCGCGAGGAAGAGTGAAATAGGCAATTGAATGCAAACAGACAATACAGCCAGTAATAACGAATTCCCTACTGACTTTAAAAACCCATCACTATTACTAATAAACAAGTTTTTATAGTTCTGCAACCCTATATAAACACCTTTGCTTATACCATTCCACTTAAGCAAACTGTACTGAAAAGAAAAGAAAATTGGAAGTAAAACGATTACAAAGAAAATAAGAAACGCTGGGAAAACAAACAAGAATATTGCCTTTTTGTTCTTCAACATATTCTCCATACACATATCAACCCCTTATAGTAAATTAATTTCTTTATTATTAATAATAATCTTTTTACTTAAAATTTTTAATATAATTTTATTACTAAAATCTTAGAATTTTTGCCAATATATGAAAATTATATTTAACATTCATTATAATATAGGTATACTTTACTAAGACTTAAGCTGATACTTTGGAACTGGGAAAACATATTGCATTATATCAGAGAAATGCTGCTATTGCTTTAATAGAAAATGTAGTAAAAAAATTAAAGAAGTATGTACAAAAAGTTAATGTTTATTTAACATTCTGTGAGTTATTATATATATGTAAACATTTACAAAATTAAATTATTTAAGAGGCGAGGTAATAATGAGAAGATTAACAAAAAACTTAGCAATTCCTTTTCTGATTGGTTCCATGCTGTTCAGTCTTGCAGGATGCCAATCATCCAGCACAAGCTCAAGTAACACTTCAAAAAAAGTAACTTTGACTTTCTGGAACATTGCAACTACTGACCCTGGAAAGACAGTAGTAAACAATGTTGTAAAGGAATGGAATTCAAAAAATCCAAATGTCCAGATTGTATCAAATGTAACAGAAAACAATGCATATAAGACAAAAATCAAAGCAGCTATTGCTGGAGGGGATGCTCCTGACATAATGTATTCATGGGCAGGCGGTTTTACAAAACCTTTTGTAGACGCAGGTAAAATACTTCCTTTGGATAGTTATCTCAATGACGGAACAAAGGATAAGATGCTTCCTGGTGCATTAACAAATGTAACTTTTAATAGCAAGGTTTATGGATTGACATATAATCAGCAAGCTGGGGCATTATATGTCAACAAAGACATGTTTGATAGCAATGGTATAAAGATACCAACTACATTTGATGAATTGCTGACTGCAGTTAAATCCTTTAGAGCAAAAGGTATTACACCGATGGCTGTTGGTGAAAAGGATGAATGGCCAGGTATGTGGTACTATGATATGATAGCTCTTCGTATGGCAGGTTCAAAGCTTAGCCTGGATGCTCTGAATAAAAAGACATCTTTTGATAACCCTGCATTTATAAATGCTGCAGAGAAACTACAGGAACTTGTTAAGGCCCGTGCTTTTGACCCAGGTGCATTAAGTATTACAAGAGATGATTCAACTGTACAACTAACTCAAGGAAAAATTCCAATGTATTTTGGAGGAAACTTTGATGCTGGAACTATTGATTCTTCACCAATGAAAGGCAAAATAATTGCTGTAAAATTCCCATCAATCAGCGGTGGAAGCAATGAATCTAATGATTATCTTGGTGGTGGTGCAGATTGCCTTCTTGTAAACGCTAATACAAAAGATAAAACCGATGCTGTAAAAGCTGCTAAATTCCTTGCTCAGAATCTTTCTTCCCAGTTCTACTTAACAGGTGCAGGTCTACCTGAATGGAAATATAATGATGTTGATCAATCAAAAATTGATCCGCTTTCAAAGCAGATCATGTCAGATATAGTTTCTGGATCAAAAGCAAGTGTTCCAGCTTGGGACCTTTATCTTGAAGGTGCCGATGCACAGAATCATCAGGATCTTGTAGCTAAAATCTTTGCTGGCCAGATTACACCTGCAGATTTTGCTAAACAAATGCAACTTCAGGTTGGTGCAAACAAATAATACTGAAGTATAAATAATGCTTCTTTAAAACAAATATAAAATTCACTACACATTGATAAAAAACTACCGGACTAATTTATAAGTTCGATAGTTTTCTTTAAACTCCTTTTAAAAATAAGATTCAAAGGTTCTAATTTGAAGATTTCATTTTTACGTATCCATTATCTTTGAGTTTGCTATTATTAATAATTTTTTTATATTGGCTTATGGATAAACTTGTATATTTTTTAAAGCAGGTAGAAAAATAATTGGGATCTGAAATACCAATGCGATCAGCAATTTCGAAAGCTTTCATATATCCTTCTTTCAAAAGTTCAATTGCCTTTTCCATACGTATTTTTGTAAGATATTCTACAAAACTTATGCCTATCTCTTTTTTAAACATGCGGCTTAAATAGCTTGGATTTAAATACAAGTGTTTTGCAATCAAAGAAAGCGACAGTTCATTGTCACTAAGATTATCATCAATATATTTCTTAGCTTTTATTATTATATCGTCAATTTGCCTTGTTTGCTGGGCATTGATTGTTTTAATGGATTCAAATATAATTTTATGTAAAAATTTTATTGTATCCGGAAGCGTATCGAGTAAAAGAAGTTCATTAAATAACGCAATCTGTGAGTTATATATTTCATCAGTATTATCTATACCCATACCTATTAATGTTTTAAAATTAATAGCTATAATATTCATTGCAATTACTCGTATATTCTTTAAAGTATTTTTACTATTTAAATTAATATTTTCAAAATATTGATTGACTAGAAAAGCAGCTTTATCGTATAATCCTGACTTTAAATAAAAACTCATTTTTTCATTTAATTCATTTATATTATAGATATTATTATTATTATTACCAATATTAATATGATCATAAAGAATAACTATATTATTTCCCACAGTAACCCTGTATTTTAAAGCATCCAAGGATTCTTTGTATGAAGTGTGTATTTCCCAAATATGTTTTTTAATTCCACCAAGTCCAATACTCACAGAGTATTGTGTATTATCAATAATTTTTGTTTTTAGGGTTTCACATTTCTCAAAAAGATCTATATTTTCATTATTGTTCAAAATAATAATTCTGTTTAGCGTATCATAAAAAATATAGATAAATTCATCTCTCTGAAAAAATCCTTTATCATATTCATTGTTTTTATATTCCGTATAAAATATGTCCAATTATTTACATTATCATCATCGATACTTGAACTGCTAATTTCTATTGCAGCAACCTGAGCGCTTTGATATTTAAAACGCAATCCTAAAAATGAAGCCTTGTTTATGATTTTTTCGGTCTCAAAATTTCTACTAAGAAGTTCAATGAGGAACTTTTCTTTAATGTAAGGAAGGTTGTCGCTTAATTGTTTTTTTAGCGAATTATATTCATTGTAACTTTCCCTTTCATAATCAATAATATTTTTAAGTTTTGATGCGGACTTAAAAACCTCATCATTATTTATTGGTTTTAGCAGAAAATCTAGAACTCCAATTTTTATGCTTTTTTGTGCATAGTCAAAATCATCATATCCTGATAGTATTACGATTTTAGTTTTAGGACGCCTTTGAATTACCATCTCACTAAATTTAATACCATCAATTATGGGCATATTTATATCCGTGAATAGAATATCTGGAGACAATTCTTCAACAAGATCCATTCCTGAAATAGCATTTTGTGCTTCACCGACTATTTCCATATCAAGAAGTTTCCAGTCAATACAGTTTTTGATTAAATTTATTTCAAGGGGTTCATCATCAACTACAACCACTCTAATTTTTTTTGATGTTTCTGACATTATTAAGACTCCTTTACTTGTGGAATACTTATTGTTACTTTTGTGCCATTACCTTTTTCACTTTGAATATCTATTATATTTTCTGAATTATAATAGATATTCAACCTCTCTATTGTTGCTCTAAGACCAACACCAGTAAATATACCTTTTTTAATATTTTTAATTATTTTTTCATCAATACCTATACCATCATCCTCCACAGACAATATAATGTGGTCTTCATAATACATAGCATAAATTGTAATTTTACCAGATTCCAATTTTCCCCTTATACCATGATTTATTGCATTTTCAACAAGAGGCTGCAAAATAAGGCGTGGGATTTTAATATTAAGCACTCTGTGGTCAATGTTAATATCTGTTGTAAACCTGCCACATAATCTTATTTTTTGAACTGTAAGATAATTTCTTACCATAGTTATTTCTTCTTTAATAGTAATCTCCTCATTCCCATTGCTTAAAAATAATCTATAGAACTGGCCTAATGCCTTAACAAATTCAAAGGCTTGGTCATTTTCTTTGGATAAAATCAGTGAACTTATGGCATCAAGGGAGTTATAAAGAAAATGAGGTTTAATCTGCTCTTGAAGCACCTCAAGTTCGGCTTTCCTCTTTGTCCTATTTTCTTCAATAATATCTATAAAAAGTTTTTTAATTTGACGAATCATTATGTTATAAATATTCTTCAACTCACCTATTTCATCATTACCCGTTTTTATATTTACTTCTTTGAACTTGCCAAATTTCACTTCCTTCATTGCTTGAATAAGTGTTTGTATAGGCTTGGTTATAATAAGTGAAGAAAATAAAAGTCCTACAATAAGTAAAACACCATTCACTATTATTCCAATTAATAAGACGACATTATAGCTTTGGTTCACCGTGGATAATTCGTTAAATAAATTAATACTTATAATTTTCCAGCCATATTGGTTTCCCACTTCTGCTATTATATATTGTTTTGAATTGATATTTTGTATTGCTGAGTAATTTTTACTGTTATAATTAAAACTCTGCAATAACTTTTTATTGGCAGACAAATCTGCATTCATAATATTATGATTTTTTTCATCCAACAAAATAATGTTTCGTGCGGATGCATTCCCATCATACAATCTATCTTTAATGTATTGCTCTGGAATATTAATTACCATTACTCCAATGATTTTTTGTGTATTTAAGTCATTTATCAACCTTATCATGGAAACATAATTTTGAGAACCACTTTGAAATGTACCTCCACCGTTTGATTTCAGTAAATATCTTCCACGCGATTCAAGCAAATTGTTATACCAGCTAGAAGTTTTTATAGCCTGCAGATTTATATTTTTTGTTTGAGCTGTATTATCAATAAAATATTTATTTCCATAATTATCGAAAAGGTAGATTGAAGAGATATTGTCATTAAAATTCATAAAATCTGCCATATAATTGTCTATTTCCTGCTGATATGTAAAATTGCTCTTCTCGCTGCCGTTTCTTAAAATATTTTGGATTGTCTGACTTGAGATTAACATCATGGACTGATTATCTGTGATATTAATTATATAATCCATCTTTGAACTTACTGATTTTACAGCATCTACAGACATTTGCTTTACTTTATCGGATATAGTTTTCTTGTCTGTTTGTATAAAAAAGAAGATGATAAATGATATTGAAAGTATAAATATGACTAAATAATAAAATATAATTTTTGTAGATATTTTCAAATTCTTAAACCACCTATTAAACTTATACATAATTACTTGTTTTTTTAAAAAACCTTTCTATTATACTCATATCTCAGCCTCATTTCTCTGTTTTATCTATACTTACATATCTATCTTCAAAGCTTCCACATTTATCTTCTAAATCCATTATTATTGATTTTTCATTAAATATAACTAAATAGCAAAGCACACTCGAGAAGAAAAATGGCACAATTAAACTGGAAATTTTCATTAATAAATATAACAATCCAACCAGGCAAGCCCAGTTTAATATTGTAATATGAATCTTTTTTAAAGCATAATAAAAAGAAATTTTCATTACATCTTTTTTTAGGAAATAAAATCTAGATATAATAGGCAAAATATAAAATGTTATAGAAATCAAAATAAAAGCTACAGTTATTAAAATAAATTTAACTGATATTAATATAAATTTATATGATACAAGTTGAACATTTGCGTTTAAGTAAATAATATCAGCATAAATTATGACTAAAATTCCCAGGAATGATACCCAATAAAATAAAGCTTCCAAAAAATTTTTTCTATAGGCTTTAAAAAAATCCTTAGTCATATTAACATCATTTTCTCTCACAATCTTGCCCATAGCACTTAAGAGTGCCACTAAAGCCGGCCCAGTTGGTATCAAGGATATAACTGTTATCAAATTAAAAGAAGAAGCTCCCTCAGTGTTTGTTATCAACCACACAAAAATAAATAATATGTTAGTCAGAGCAAAATAAAAACTTCCAAGCAAAAACCACCAAATATAATTAGATATCGTATTAAAAATTCCTTCTCCAAATTCCTTTTTTGTAGCCATGATAAAATATCCACTCCCTCTTATTTAACAGTCATCTTATAACTAAACACACCTTGTACTCTTGTTTTCTTTATTATCTTTTCTATAATTAACCTCATAAAATAATAAAATATAATTTGTAAATATTTGTTTTTATAACCATATTTTTATTGTACAGCCTTAGTTAAACCTTTTCAATAAGTTTTAAAATAATTTTTAACTGTTTTTCAACATATCTTTCTTAAACACTATTTTGTTTTTATTCAAATCCACTACTAGCGGGTTGGCTCCTCTTTCATACTCCATATAAATTTATAAACTATAAAAAACCGTATCAGATTTCTCTAATACGGTTTTTATATATTCGTCGATATGTATGGTGGAGGCGATGCGTAGCGTGTCTGCTAGAACACATAAAATATCCTTCTATATTGTCAAAATGCACCTAAAGTTTAAAACTATCCTATCTCTCTTAAATTATGTATAAGCGTTTTGATAACATTTTTATCATCATCTACACTTCTTAATAATTTCCCATTGTTTCTGTACTTCAAATCAGTATAAGCAACTATTAGTAAATTTATGTTATTATCCTTAGCCCATTTTTCCTTACGTAAATCGTAAATTTTTCTCTGTTCACCCCTGGTAACCCCACTAACAGTCATTCGCCTATCCATAATATTAACAGCATGAAAATGCTGTCTTTCTCTATATTCAACAATGATATTTGAATGAGAAAAATAGGCATCAACAGGTAATTTAGTCTTACGGCCATTCTTACCAGCATCCCCAAGCAAAGTATCAAATCTCTTTTGCCATTCATACTCCTCATCTAGTAATTCAGAAATCAAATCAAGTACATATTTTTCATCACTATAATCCCGCATATAAAAACCTCTTCCCTCATTACTTAAAGACATCAGTTAAATAATATGTTTAACATTATATCATAAATTTTCCAAGTTTATTGTATAAGTTGAGGAAAGACCTTGAAAATGACAGTTTTTATGTTAACTCTAAAAAGTGAACCAGACTATACAAAAATGCACACCTCTCTTAAAATTTGCACCTACGGTGTGTGTTTTTGTAATTTTTTCCTTTTTCTGTGGCTTTCATACCATTTTCTTTACCTTATTTATATCAAAAAACACAAAAGCCACTGAAATCAGTGGTTTTCAATTGTATCACAATCTTTGTGATTATATGGTGGAGGCGAGGGGGCATATACTCACATGTCTCCATGTGTACTGACTACATCTCAGACTTATCTCTAAGTCTCCTGGCGTATTATAGAAGCAAATTATAGTTTAAGTCTTCTATCCTAGTACTTCATATTCAAATTAGATTTGAACTTAGAAGCCTATAAGTCGATACGAGGCTGCCGAATTTCTTCTCATACCTCTCGGTATTGCCGTCATCTTACATGTTACGGTTTCACCGATAAAGCCAAGTTTTCACTTACAGATCACTCTGTAAGGCGACCCTTACTGAATCGAACCCCTGTCCGAAAATAGTAGCATACAGGCATCTCCGAGCGCAGTCTCTATTTTTACATTCCCTCCATCAAACGCCTAAAGACAGGCTTTTGACTTAAGTAGCTTCATAAATCCCGTTTCCAGATCAAAGCTTTTCTGGACTCGTTTCCCCGCTGTCGACGTTCAATCCCTAAGCCGCGGGACTCAAAGGGTGAACGGCTAGCAGACTAAGCTGCTAAAGCTAAATTTTCTTCGTTGTTTGCGTTTAAATTTTCCTATCGTTTTTTAACGCGGGTCCACAGGTTCCCTCGGCTCGCTTCCTGAACACAGCGTATCCCCGTCGAAACCAAAGTACGCCCCCATATTTTTTATTAAGCAATTTGTATATTTACTTAATTACTACAAGGTACATATTTTGCAAACAAACATTTATAAACAATTCTAAATGTTTATAAAAGATACATTTATATATTAACCTATATTCACATTTTTATCAAGTATTAATAAAATGTATCTTATAACATAAAAACCAATTATTAATATTTTGTTCTTTCTTTCATCTGCCTATCAATATCACGTTTAGCTGCTTTTTCAAGCATAGCATCTCTCTTATCATACTCTTTTTTACCTTTACCAACACTAAGCTGAACTTTTACTCTTCCATATTTGAGGTACATAGAAAGAGGTATAAGCGTATATCCTTTTTGGGCAGTAAAAGCTTCAAGCTTTCTTATCTCTGCTTTGTGAAGAAGCAGCTTTCTCTTTCTTAGAGGGTCTCTGTTAAATACATTTCCTGCCTCATAGGGGCTTATATGAACATTACACATAAAGACTTCATCATTTAATATTTCAGCATAACTGTCTTTTAAATTTACTTTGCCCGTTCTTATGGATTTAACTTCTGTACCAACAAGTTCTATACCACACTCAATGGATTCTTCTATAAAATAATCATGCCTAGCTTTTCTGTTTTCAGCAAGATGTTTATCTGTTTTAACTTTCCTAGTCATAAATATCACCTACTTAATTTCACTTAATATTATTAATTGCCCCACCCCAAAAGGAATGGAGCTTTATGATTTTAGTATTTATATAAAATTTATTTAATCTTCTCTGTCTATTTCAGGCTTATATGCTCCATCAATATTCTTAGCTTGTGCTTCACTTCGAATTACTTCTATCTCAGCTTGATCTTCTGTATCTTCCACTTCTGTATCAGTATTTTCTTCATCATTTACATTTGGAATTGCGAAATATACTTGATGAAGTTCAAGGTCAACTCTTGAAACTTTTATAACAACTTCGTCTCCAAGTCTGTATACCTTCTTGCTTCTTTCACCAATTAAACTCAAATGTCTTTCGTCATATATATAGTAATCATCATTTAAATCACTTATATGCACAAGGCCTTCAACGGTGTTAGGAAGTTCTATAAAAATACCAAAGTTTGTAACTGATGATATTATACCTGTATACTCTTCTCCAATTTTGTCACTCATAAATTGTGCTTTTTTAAGATCATCAACTTCTCTTTCAGCTTCCTGAGCAACTCTTTCCATTTCTGAAGATTGAACTGATGCATAATCAACTGTAGCTATAAGCTTTTTGCTTCTCTTTGCATCTATTTTACCATGGAGGAATTCTTTTATTATCCTGTGTATGATTAAATCAGGATACCTTCTTATTGGTGATGTGAAATGGCAGTAATATTTTGCTGCAAGTCCAAAATGTCCTACACATTCTGGTGAATACCTTGCCTGTTTTAATGATCTAAGTAAAAGTGTGCTTACAACAGTTTCTTCCTTTTTACCTTTTACTTTTTCAATTATCTTCTGCAATTCTTTTGGATGAACTTCACTTCCCCATTTTATAATATAACCGAGGTTATGTACAAATTCATTAAAATGTTCAAGCTTTTCATTGTCTGGATTTTCATGAATTCTGTATACAAAAGGTGTATTAGTCCAAAACATATGCTCTGCTACAGTTTCGTTGCATACAAGCATAAATTCTTCTATAATTCTATTTGCAATTCCTCTTTCGTAAGGCTTTATATCTATTGGTTTTCCATTTTCGTCAAGTATAATGTTACTTTCCTGGAAGTCAAAATCTATTGCTCCTCTTTGCATCCTTCTTTTGTTTAGGATTTGTGCAAGCTCTTCCATTGCCTTGAAATCCTCATGAAGATCTTTGTACCTTTCTATAGTCTCTTCATCATGATCTCTAAGTATTTTTGTTACATCTGTATAAGTCATTCTTTCATTTGTCTTTATAACACTTTCAAATATATCATGATTTAATACTTTTCCCTCGCTGTCTATTTCCATCATGCAAGTCATTGCAAGTCTTTCAATTTTAGGGTTAAGACTGCATATTCCATTGGAAAGTTTTTTAGGCAGCATTGGTATTACTCTATCTATTAAATAAACAGAAGTAGCTCTTTTTAATGCTTCTTTGTCTAAAGGATTTCCCTCCTGCACATAATTTGAAACATCTGCAATGTGAACTCCCAATTTATAATTGCCATTTGAAAGTTTTTCAACAGAAACTGCATCATCAAGATCTTTAGCATCTTCACCATCAATTGTAACCATCTTTATATCTCTTAAATCACGTCTACCTCTAAAACTGCTTTCCGGAACATTATCAGGGATTTTCTCTAAAAAGTCAGCAACTGCTTTTGGAAATTCTTCAGGAAGCTTGTGCTTTTTTATAATTGTAAGTATATCAACACCCTTATCCTCTTTCTTTCCAAGTACCTCAATTATCTTTCCTTCTGGATTTCTTCTATTTTTAGGCCAGTTAGTTATCTTTGCAACTACTACATCTTTTGATTTAGCATTTCCCCTCATGGACTTTGGGATAAATACATCTTGATGTATTCTTGCATCATCAGGAACTACAAAGCCGAAGTTTTTGCTGTCATCATAAACTCCTATTATTGTATCATTGGCTCTCTTTAATATCCTTATGATTTCTCCTTCGCATTTCTTGCCATTGTTACCTTCTCTGGTTATTTTGGCTATTACGCTGTCCCCATTCATAGCTCCATTCATATATGAACTAGGGATAAAAATATCAGGGATATCACCTTCACGCAGAACAAATCCAAATCCTTTAGCATTACCTTGAAGCTTTCCTACAATTAGTCCCATTCTTTCAGGCTCACCATAGTGTTCTGTTCTATTTTTAACTATTATACCTTCTTCTTCCATCTCAATTAAAAGCTTTTTAAATTCTTTTAATTCTGCTTTACTTACCTTAAATATATTTGCAAGTTCAGTTATATTCATTGGCTTATATGCTTGTTCTCTCATAAAAGATATAAGTTTTTCTTTTAATCCCATTTTTATCATCTCCTTCAATTGTATATATTATTATATTTTAACTTTATTTAAGAATAATATTCATTTGTAAAATAAAAGAGTATAATTCATCATACAATCGAATTATACCCTTTCATTTATTTTTGTATAAAAGCTGGTAAATTTTGTATAGTGATTACAGCTGCAAATAGTATCGAAAATACAATAGTAACTTTTGCAAGTCTTGCTTCACGTGTTTTAGACTTGTTGTGAGCATAAAATGTATCCGTTGCCCCTGAAAACAAATTGATTACACCGTCCATTTTACTAGGCTGCATTAATATTGAAACTATTATTACAATAGCAAATATTATTTGTAAAATAATTAATAAATTATGCACTTTATAACCCTCCCGTAGGTAATAAATTCAGATATATTATGTATAGTATTATAACTATTTAAAAACATCATAGTATTAAATTATCAATTTAATCAATATTCATTTTAGCATATGTATTAATTAATTACAACATAAATAAAAAGTGCCTGCTCACATTAACATAAAATAACAGGTTGAAAACACATAAGAAGAAACAAAATCTATAAAATAAACCGCCGCACTATTTTAGTGCAGCGGCCTTTTTAATCTTGGTTATTTCTTCAAATTGTAGAATGCTTGTAATCCTCTGTATTCTGCTACATCGCAAAGCTCTTCTTCTATTCTTAAAAGCTCATTGTATTTTGCAACTCTTTCAGTTCTAGCTGGAGCACCAGTTTTAATCTGTCCTGCGTTTACTCCTACAACAAGATCTGCAATTGTTGTATCTTCTGATTCACCTGATCTATGTGAAACAACAGCAGTGTATCCTGCTCTTTGTGCCATTTCAATAGTGTTAAGTGTTTCAGTTAATGTTCCTATTTGGTTAAGCTTTATAAGAACTGAGTTTGCAACTCCAAGAGTTAAACCTTTTTTAACTCTCTTTGTATTTGTAACAAATAAATCATCACCAACAAGCTGAATCTTGCTGCCAAGTCTATCAGTAAGTATCTTCCATCCATCCCAGTCTTCTTCTGCCATACCATCTTCAATTGAGATTATAGGATACTTATTAACAAGTGTTTCATAGTAATCTACCATCTGCTCTGAAGTTAATACCTTTCCTTCACTCTTTAGATTGTATTTTCCATTTTCAAAGAATTCTGATGAAGCTGGGTCAAGAGCGATGTAAATATCTTTTCCAGGTTCATAGCCTGCTTTTTTAATTGCTTCTACTATTACTTGAATTGCTTCTTCATTGCTTGAAAGATTTGGTGCAAATCCACCTTCATCTCCTACAGCTGTTTCAAGTCCTTTTGATTTAAGTTCTGCTTTTAATGCATGATAAACTTCTGATCCCATTCTAAGTGCTTCACTAAAAGATTTGGCACCTACTGGCATTGCCATGAATTCTTGAAGATCAACATTGTTATCTGCATGCTTCCCACCATTTAATATGTTCATCATAGGAACAGGAAGTACTTTTGCATTGACACCACCTAAGTAAGAATATAAGCTTACGCCTAAGCTTTCTGCTGCTGCTCTTGCAACTGCTAGTGAAACACCTAACATTGCATTTGCACCAAGTTTTGCCTTATTCTCAGTTCCATCAATGTTTATCATTGTCTTATCAATTTTAACTTGATCAAATACACTCATTCCTATAATTTCAGGAGCAATAATATTATTTACATTGTCAACTGCTTTTAAAACACCCTTACCGTTATAGACTTTTTTATCATCATCTCTAAGTTCTACTGCCTCAAAAGCACCTGTAGAAGCCCCTGAAGGTACTGAAGCTCTTCCAACTGTTCCATCATCAAGAGTTATATCAACTTCAACAGTTGGCATAGCTCTTGAATCCAAAATTTGTCTAGCATGAACATCTACAATTTCAACCTCATATCTCATATATTTTCCCTCCATTTTAAATTTATATAATAACTATGCACTTAAGCATAGATATTTAACCCAATTATAATTATCATAATTTATAACTACCATATTATTTTAATAAACTCTTACCAGTCATTTCTGAAGGAACTTTAAGGCCCATTTCATGAAGCATTGTTGGTGCTATATCAGCAAGAACTCCGCCTTCTCTAAGTTCACTTGAATGATTGCTTACATATACAAAAGGTACAGGATTTGTTGTATGTGCAGTCATAGGTTTTTCTGTCTCATAATCTACCATTTGTTCTGCATTTCCATGGTCTGCAGTTATAAATACAGTTCCATCTTTCTCTATTATCTTATCCACAATTTTGCCAACACATTCATCCACTGCTTGAATTGCTTTTTCTGCAGCTTCTAATATTCCTGTGTGTCCAACCATATCTGGGTTTGCAAAGTTAAGGATTATCATATCATACTTGTCTGAATCAAGTCTCTTTAATAATTCATCTGTAACTTCATAAGCACTCATTTCAGGTTGAAGATCATAAGTTGCAACCTTTGGTGATGGCACAAGAGCTCTATCTTCATTCTTATATGGTTCTTCAACTCCACCATTAAAGAAGAAAGTTACGTGAGCATATTTTTCAGTTTCAGCAATTCTTAACTGACTTTTTCCAAGGTTACTTACATATTCACCTAATGTATTCTTTATTGTTTCAGGTTTAAATGCAACATGAACATCTTTCAAAGTTTCATCATATTCAGTCATTGATACAAAGAAAAGCTTATGTGCTTTTCTTGCAAATCCGTCAAAATCACTTTCATTTAATGCTCTTGTAAGTTCTCTTGCTCTATCAGGCCTAAAGTTAAAGAATATTACTGAATCATTGTCTTCAACTGTTGTAAGTGGTTTACCATCTTTTACTATATCAGTTGGAAGTACAAATTCATCTGTCTTTTTATTAGCATAAGACTGGTCAATTGCTGCTTGTTCACTCTCTGCAGTTTCACCTTTTCCAAGAGCTATAGCATTGTATGCAAGTTCAACTCTATTCCATCTATTATCTCTATCCATAGCATAATATCTTCCTGAAACAGAAGCTATTTTACCTACTCCAACTTCAGCCATATAATCTTCAATTTCTTTTACAAACTCTTTTGCCGAAGATGGTGGTACGTCTCTTCCATCAAGGAAAGCATGAACATAAACTTTTTCTGCTCCTTTTTTCTTTGCAAGCTGTAGAAGACCTTTTAAGTGATCCATATGTGAATGAACT
>JAQUXS010000043.1:6673-24902 GCA_028692255.1 Clostridium sp. | reverse complement strand
CTTTTAATAGTTTTGGGACCTCAAGTATTGATGCCCCCGCTATAATTGGAGTAGCTAATAGCATTGAGAACCTAGCAGATTCTTCATGTTTTAATCCCATCCAAAAACCTGCTGTCATACTTGACCCTGATCTTGAAAAGCCAGGTACAAGTGCTAGAGATTGAAACAAGCCTATTATTGCTGCTTGCTTATAGCTTAAATCCTCAACATCCTTACTACCTCTAGACGCTGATTTCTCTCCTACCATCAGTAAAATTCCATTTAATATTAAAAATATAGAAGCAGCTAAAGCACTTCCAAATAATATTGTAAATTTCTTTTCAAAGACAAAACCTATTATTGCTGCAGGAATGGTTCCAACAATGATTAAAAATAATAATTTCTTAGAATTCTTACTATTAAATATAGACTTTATAATCTCCTTCCAATCCTTCCAAAAGAAAATAAAGAGAGCTATAGATGTTCCTAAATGCATAGTAACTACAAATGGAAGAAATTTTTCTTTAAGAAATACAGGATTTAGATTCCATCTAAAAACATAAGGTGCAATTACTGAATGTCCTGCGCTGCTAATTGGAAATAATTCTGTTATTCCCTGTACTACTGCTAATATTAAAGTTTGAATAATAGTCATTTATAAACTTTCCACCTTTCAATTAAGTACTTTTATTATACTCTTGTAACATTAACTCTTTGTTAAATTACAAGGCTATTTTCTTAACATATGTTTGAGAATGTTCCATATGGAGAAACATATACTGCACCACTTTTCATCCCATAATTTTTTATTGAAAGGTGATTCTAATTAAGTTATAATTAAAACAATCAAAAATTTTACCAATAATTATCTTTTTTAAACAAAACATCATTTAAAGGAGATGTATACTAATGATAAAAAAACTTATTGAGACAATTATAGCTACCCTATTGGCAATTCTCTTAGCATTACCAGTACCAGTTTTAGCAATATGGTCAAATACTCCTATTTCATTTCCAGGTGAAATAAATTTAACACCGGTGTATCCACAAAACATTAGTAATGCACCTTCACAGGTAGATGTTGGCTATAACATTACATATGAAACTAATCCAAGTAATTCATGGACAGCAGCTCAAACTACTACTGCTGGTACTAATATTAGTAGTGCAGGAATATCTGGCTCAGCATCACAAGTACCAAATGTCACAGCGTTACGTATGTCTATAATAGGGTCCAATATACCAAATAATGCGTCATCTACCACCTATGAAGTTTCTACAGTAAATAACGGCTGGCAGGAAGCCCAAACTACTAGTTCTGGAACTGGTATTGTAAATGCTTCAATAACAGGTAATGTAGGACAGTCCACTGCACTTAATGGAATAAAAATTACTTTAAACAATATGCCTGGATATGCAGTGACATATCAAACCTATGTACAAAATTTAGGTTGGACAAACATTGCAACAACCGAGAGTGGTACACCAATCGCAAATGCATCCATAGCAGGCAATATAAATAAATCCCTTCCAATTACTGCAGTTAGAATAACCATTGAAAAGTCCACACCTTATAATTTTGCTCAAGTATCATCAAATGGCTCTTCCATAGGTACAAATAATCCTTTGGTCGTCACTGCAAATAATCCAGCTGCCGTAACTATCAGCAATGTAGACATAAATGGGAATGTGATTCCTGTAACTTCTAGTGAAGCTAATAATGGAACATCCGTAGCATTTGCATTACAGGATTCTAATGGTGGATCTTTCTATGCATCTTCCAATGGGCCTCAAATACAGTATATTACTATACCAGTTGGTTCGTCTTCAGCCACTGTATATTATAAAAATTCAACTAACAAATCTATAACAGGAAATATAGCAGCTGTTACACCTTTAAATACAGGTATTACTTTTAATTCATGGGGAACGGTGACTGCAGGTAGAGAAGATTTCTATACGATAGGTTTAAAAGGTGACTTACAAGATTTTAACGGCACGTTGCCGATTTCAATTACCGGCGGTCAAAACAATGGAAACCAAATTCCTACATACCCAACAACTGCCACATTTAGCTATGGAGAGGCTACCATACTGATAGATTTGGTGAATACAAGTCCTCAAACATTAACAGCAACCGTAAATAATACAAATTCCAACGTATCTGTTACACCAGTTGAAGGAAAAAATTCATTACTCTCCATTAATACAAAAAGTTTAATTCTTTCAGCCAAAAATAAAGTTTATTATAATGGTAAACTGTTAAATCCAAACACAGTAACTTATACTCAAGGAACTGCCATAGCCAAGTATTTCTCTGCAATTGAATATAATTATGATGGTGAAATTGTCATATTCTTTACTCCAGCTCTATCTTCCGAGCTATCATCATCAGCTACAATATTAAAGAATATAAAATCAACTTTAACATCTGAAATATCAAGAAATCAAAATGCTTTAAATCTTAATAATATAGCTTCAATTGGTGGTAATATTGAAAATGCAGTTGCACAATTAAACTCAAGCAGTAATAATTACAATGGACAATTGACACAGAATCAAAAAGAAATGATTCAATGGGAAACAGCACAGGCTATACAACAATCTTCAATTACTGGTAATCCTATTAGTAGTTGTGCTCATGCTCCTGCTCTGTCTCCTAATCTTACACTAGCTGCCAACCAAGTTGCTAAGTGTATTATACAGCTTATTCTTTCTGTTTTTTTCGCTTAAGCATAATAAGTTAAAAGGGATTGTTGCACTATTTTTTTAGTGTGACAATCCCTTTTAACATTTATTTTACATTATTTTTAAAAAAGTAGTCAATAAATGTTTTCCTTTTCATCACTATAGTTTATAATAATTAGGAACCATTTTATAAAACTTTTACCTAAAAATTTTGCAACAGGAGGAACAAATGAATAAAAATTTTAGAAATATGATCTATGTTTTTATGGGATTCTTTTTTATGTCCTTTTTTTCAAATACTCTACCGCCGTATATAACAACAATTAAAAATACATATGGAGTATCAAATGATGTTATTGCCTTTTTGCCATCAATTGTATATCTTACATCTTTTATAATGAGCATAGTTGGTGCAAAACTTATGTATTCTATTGGAATTAGAAACGGTCTTAACATAGGCTTTATAATGACAATAGCAGCAAGTTTAATAATTTTATTTTCTAAATCATTCGTAATTATTATAATTGGATATTTTATTTCAGGCTTAGCCATTGGTGCTAACATGGTATTTTTCAGTGCTATGCTTTCATTATTACCTAAAAAGTATCAAAAATTTAGTTTAGCTAATGGGTGCTTTGGACTTGGCGGAATCATAATTTCACCTATAGCTGCATTTATATTAAAAAATAAAATACCTTTTAATTATACATATATACTTCATATATTAATAATGATATTATGTATAGTTATTTTTAACAGAATTGAATACGATCCTGTAGAAAAAGGAAATTCTAGCTCCCAAAGTTCCCTTGGACTTCTTAAAAAGCCATTTATTTTAATGCTTTCTTTTGCAATTTTCTTTTATGTTGGAGCAGAAATTTCAACAACAAGCTGGACTGGAACTTTTCTTGAAAAATATTATGGAATGAGCAGAACACAAGTACCCGAAATTATGCTTGGTTTCTGGACATTGTACACTGTTGGAAGATTTCTAGGTGACATTTTAATTGATAAATTTGGTCAGCTTAATCTTTTATCCATTTTGCCTATAATGGCAATTGTAGGAATAGTAATTACATTGTCTGGCCACAGTACATGGCAAGCATTTTTGGGAATTTCATTTATAGGAATGAGTATTTCTGTAATATATCCAGCTATGCAAGGATTTATTGTGCAGCATGTTGATAAAGATAATGTACCTATTGCTTCATCACTTACTGTAATTTTCAATAATCTTGGTGCAACGCTTTTAACATACGTCGTTGGTTTTGCTGGTGGAATAAGAATATTAAATATTTTTATAATACAAATATTTTTCTACTTCTATATAGCTCTTCTATGTATGTTGTTACTATTTAAACATGTAAAGAAAATTGATTAGAGTAAAGTGGGTTGTCACATTAAGTAATTAGCGTGACAGCCCACTTTGTTTATTGTTCTTTGCTTTGAGTTTCTACTTTTAGAGGATATGAACATATCCTTTTGCTGCCACTATAAAATTGCATTTTTCCAATGTACATACCATTTTTTATCTTAAAATCTACTTTAGATGGTAAAATTATTTTTGTGCTGCACTTTTCTTCATTTTTAACTGGAATTACAATGTCTTTGTTTAATGATAATACAACTTTGTTTTTACCATACACTTTATTTACTATATTGTTTTTATTACAGACTTTTTTATATGAATAATTTTTCACAACATAATTATATAATTTTTCAGTTTCTTTCCACCTAGGAGTACAATTTAAAACAACAAAAATAACATCATGACCTTCAATATTTACCGAACTTACAAGGCATTTTCCAGCTTTGCCAGTGTAACCTGTCTTAACTCCATTAGCACCTTTAATTCTGTATAATATTTTATTTATATTACGGTAGCTTCTTGTAAATCCCATCTTAGCCCCATCTACATCTTTAGTACTAACTATTTCATTGAATACAGAATTATCTTTTGCCACAGACGTGATAAGTGCAAGATCATAAGCTGTACAATAATGATTTTCACTATCAAGTCCATGTGGAGATTCAAAATGAGAATTTTCAGCACCAATTTCAAAAGCATATTCATTCATTATTTTTGCAAAACCTTTAACATCTTTACCTATACTTTCTGCAATAGCAATAGCTGCATCGTTTCCCGATCTAAAAAGAAGCCCATATAAAAGTTCTCTTATTGTTATTTTTTCGCCTTCTTTGTAGCCTACCGTTGAACCTCTAATAGATGCTGATTTTTTGGATATAGTAACTTTTTTATCTAGATTACCATATTTAATAGCAACAAGTGCTGTCATTATTTTAGTAGTACTTGCCATAGGCATTATTGTATTAGCATTTTTTTCAAATAAAACTCTTCTTGTTTCGCTATCCATAGCAATAGCTGATCTTGCATCTACATTTATTTCGCTGGCATATGCAGAATTTCCTATAGAAACTGCAATGTAAACTGCTAAAGTAAATATTACAAGAAACCTTTTTCTCATTATATCACTCCCCACTTTTACTTTTTCTTTTATTATTTTCATATAATCAAATAATATCCTTTAGTTTAAATTATAATTTTTTGGTTAAACTATGTAGTAGTACAGATTATGGGAGGAATGCTAACTAGTGTTAATATTTTTTATTATTGTTATAATTGCATTGTTTCTATTTATCCCAATTCCAATTTTTTTTGAGCTTCATTATTTTAAAAATGCATTTCATATTTTTTTATATAAAAAAGAAATAACTTTTAAAAAGAGAGTTTCAAAAAAAGCTGAACATGAAATAAAAGACAAAGATTATATAGGAAAAATAACTTACTATCATGATTTTTTTAAAGACACTCTTTCAGGGCTCAAAAAAGTCCCATTAAAACCAAAGCTAAATTTAATGTGCAATTTAGAATATGGTCTAGAAGATGCTTCTGAAACTGCCATTAGCTTTGGCTTCTTTAATATTTTGCCAGAATGGATTTATAGCATTATAGATAACTATGTTGTAATAGATAGATATGAATTTAACATAAAACCTCATTATAAAAGTTATCATACTAATTTTTATGTTAAAAGTATATTTAAAATAAGTATAGCAAATACTATATATATAGTTATATTAATCCTTTTTAAGTTTATAAAAGATATAAAAATTTCTAATCATCATAAAAAATCACTATTTTATAGGAGGAATGTTCATGGAAAAGCACCCTATTGAAAGTCTAATGACAAGTACTATGGAAAATTTAAGGGATATGATTGATGTAAACACTATTATAGGTGAACCTATCGAATCACAAGATGGTACACTTATAATGCCTGTATCTAAAGTTTCTTTTGGTTTTGCATCAGGAGGCAGTGAATTTTCAGGCAAAATGAAAGATGAGGAGTCAAATTTAAAATTTCCTTTTGGCGGCGGATCTGGAGCTGGAGTCTCATTAAAACCTGTGGCATTTTTAATAATAAAAAATGACTGTGTTAGAGTAGCATGTGTTGATTCACAAAATAGCTATGATAAACTTATAGATGTTATTCCACAGATGTTTGAACTTGTAAAAGATTCAGTTGAAAAACATAAGCATAATGACGTAGTTAAAGAAGTGCCTAAAGATGAAGAAATTAATAAATCTGTAGATTAAAAAAAATGCAAGTAATAATTTTACTTGCATTTTTTTAATCACTTTTAATTATTTTTCAATTTCTTCATCTTTAAAAAAGCTATCAAGTTCTGGCATGCTCTTTAAGCTATTTAGATCAAAATATCTTAAAAATTCATCTGTTGTACTGTACAATATAGGCCTTCCAGGTGCTTCAAGCCTTCCGCTTTCCTTTATAAGATTTTTTTCCTTTAGGCCAATAACTGCCCTATCAGATTTTACCCCTCTTATTTCATCAATTTCAATTCGTGTTACAGGCTGTTTATAAGCTATGATTGCTAGAGCTTCAAGTGAAGCTTGTGAAAGTGATTGTCTTGAATTTGTTTTTAAAAGTTTTTGAACATAACTACTATTTTCTGATTTTGTAACTAATTGATATTCATCATTTATACTTATTAACTTTATTCCTCTTTCAGTTTTAGCATAACTATCCATCATATCCTTTAAAATTGACTTGGTATATTCAATATCGCATTCTATTATTGATGCAATTGATTTTAATTTTAAAGGCTCTCCACTTACATATAGAAGTGACTCTATAATAGAAAAATATTTTCTCCTTGAACTATTTTGATTAAAATCTTCAATACTAACTTTCTCCACTGTTTTCTAAAATCCTTTCAATAAAAATTTCTCTAAAATTTGACTGTTGAAGTACTTTTACTTCTTTGAGTTTAGTAAGCTCCAAAAGTGCAAGAAAGCTTACAACTATCTCCATTTTACTTTTACATTTCTTCGTAATTTTTGAAAAGTATAGTCTATCCCTATATTTAAAATCTTCTAATATTTGTACCATCTTGTCTTCTATCTTATACTTGTCTATAGGTATTTCTTTCTGCATGACATTTGAATTATTCATTTTGCTATTGTATACACTAATAAGCTTGTCATATAAATTAAAGAGTTCAAGCATAGTAATTCCCTTTAATAAACTATTTACATCCTTATTTTCTTCTTTTAAATCATCAATTATCTCAGGCTTTTTTGTGAATACAATACCTATCTCATTTTCCCTTTTTGAAAGCTTACTTGCAATAAACTTATACTTCTTGTATTCAAGAAGTTTTGAAACAAGCTCTAATCTTGGATCTTCTTCACCTTCCTCTTCTTTCTTTTTTTCCTTTGGAAGAAGCATCTTTGACTTTATTTCAAGAAGCATAGCAGCCATTACAATAAATTCTGAAGCTACTTCAAGGTCTAATTCTTTCATAGCATTTATATTTTCTAAATATTGTGAGGTAATATCATGTATTTTAATATTATATATGTCCATTTGATTTTTCTTTATAAGATGAAGTAATAAATCAAATGGGCCTTCAAAATTATCCAATACTATATTTAATGGCATAAAATCTCTCCTGTATTCTAAATGTGCATAATATATATTTTACCACATTCAGCCTAATTTAATAGACTAAATTCCATTATCAAATACTTTCCCTATATTAAGCTTAAAATATTCAAGTATGCCTTCCCTTTTAACATCCCTATCACAATATAACTTAACTTTTCCAATTGTCTTTCCATCAGAGTAAAATTCACAATATCCTATTTCTTCACCTTTTTTAAACATTTTTTTAGTTTTATCATAAACACATTTTCTATCTATTTTTACGTTATTACCTTTAGGTATAACTAATTCTAAGTTATCTTTTGCTTTAGCCAAGAAGAATTTATCACCTTTTTTATTTAAATTTACTTTTTCAACTACGCTGTCTTTTGTAACTATTTTTTTATTTTCATATTTTGAAAATCCATAAGTCATAAGCATAGATGCATCTCTATTTCTTACTTTATATGTTGGTGCACCCATAATTACTGCAAGAACTCTTACTCCATCTTTTTTAGCAGTAGCTGATATACAGTATTTAGCTTCATTTGTAAATCCAGTTTTAAGTCCATCACAACCCTTATAAAATCTTACAAGTTTATTGTGGTTAACAAGACCTATTGGTGTCTTTCTCCCTTCACTTATAGTTTCCATATAAGTTCCTGAATATTTAAGTATTTTGGAGTGCTTTAAAAGTTCCTTTGACATAACTGCAATATCATATGCTGTAGTATAATGATCCTTAGCACTGAGTCCTGTGCAATTCATAAAATGTGTGTCTTTCATGCCAAGTTCACTAGCTTTTTTATTCATCATGGTTACAAAATTATCTTCACTACCACCTAAATATTCAGCCATTGCAACTGCAGCATCATTTCCGGAAGCTATTGCTATTCCCTTTAGTAAATCTTCCACAGTTCTAATTTCTCCAGTTTCAAGTATCATAGAACTTCCACCCATTTTTTTTGCATTTTCACTTACTGTAACTTTATCAGTTAATTTAATTTTACCACTATCTATTTTTTCCATGGCAATTAGCATTGTCATTATTTTTGTAACTGAAGCAGGTGCAAATTTTTCATGAGAATTCTTTTCATACATAATATTACCACTAATCGGTTCTACAAGAAGTGCTGATCTTGCGTCTACGTTAATTCCACTTTTAGATTCATTTACTTCGTCTAATATTACTGCCTTTACAGAAGAAGTAATACATATATTAAATAATACAATCATACATAGAATACCAGCTAATATTTTACTTTTTTTAATCATTTAAGTTTCACCCTTTTCTTAAAGTCTTTTATAATGTTATTTTTACCAAGCTTTAAAAGATTATCACTTAAATAGATAAAAAAATATTATTAATATTTAACATAATTTAATATAAAATAAAAAAGTGCTATTACACAGCACTTTTTTTAAAATATTCTTTTAATACTATTGTTTTACATTCTTTCTATAATGTTTAAAAGTAATTTTTGAAAATTATCTTTAACCATATTTGAAGTCTCAACAACCTCAGAATGACTTAATGGTTTATCTAAAATTCCTGCAGCCATATTAGTTATGCATGATATCCCAAGAACATTTATTTTACAGTGATTTGCTGCTATGACCTCTGGAACTGTAGACATTCCAACAGCATCAGCCCCAAGTATCCTTGCCATTTTTATTTCAGCTGGAGTTTCATAGTTCGGTCCTGTCATCATAATATATGTTCCACTTTGCAATTTTATTTTTGTATCTTTCCCAACTTCATATGCAATATTAATTAAATCTCTGTTATAAGCACGTGACATATCAGGGAATCTAGGTCCTATATTTTCATCATTTGGCCCTATAAGAGGATTATTAAATGCAAAATTTATATGATCCTTTATAATCATAAGATCTCCCGGAAGGAAATCCTTATTTATTCCACCAGCAGCATTTGTAACAATAAGTGACTTAACATTAAGATGTTTCATTATATAAATAGGAAGAGCTATACTTTCCATAGAATTACCTTCATAGTAATGAAGCCTTCCCTGCATTATTATTATATTCTTCCCACTTAATTTTCCTATTACAAATCTTCCCTTATGACCTTTAACAGTTGAAGCTGGAAGATAAGGCACATCTTTATAATCTATAATAACTGGATTCTCAACCATATCTGCTAAGTCACCTAATCCAGATCCAAGTATAACTCCTATGTGTGGTTCAATTGATATTTTTTCTTTTACAAATTGTGCAGCTTCTTTTATTTTATCTAATTTCATATGTATGTCCTCCTAAATTTATTACTTATGCTCTTGGATGAAACTTTTTATATATTTCTGCTGTTCTACTTTTCCTTGTTACTCCTGAATATATTTGAGTAGTAGTAAGATTACTATGTCCAAGTAGTTCTTGAACAGTTTTTATATCTGCTCCATTTTGAAGAAAATGCACAGCAAAGCAATGTCGTAGAGTATATGAATCAATATGTTTCTTTATCTCTACATTTGAGGCATACTGCTTTATAATTTTAAAGAACCCCTGTCTTGTCATAATATCACCATGCATGTTTATATATAAATTTTCAATATTTTTAGTATTAATGCTATCTCTTATTTTCATATAGTTCTCAAACCATTCTAATGCACAAGAACCTATTGGTATTATTCTTTCCTTACCCTTTACACCTATACATTTAATAAAAGAAAGTTCTGAATTTACATCAGATATTTTTACACTTAAAAGTTCTGATACTTTCATACCAGTTGCATACATCATTTCCAGCATAGATTTATCTCTTATACCCTTGTTACTTTTTATATTAGGCGCATTTAAAAGCCTGTCCACTTCATCAATTGTTAGAATTTCTGGAAGTTTTCTCTTAATAACGTGCATCTTATAATTTTCTGCGGGATTTTCATATATAAATCCACTTTTCACCATATATTTATAAAATCTTCTTATAGAAACTATATTTCTCTCAACAGATGCATCAGCTTTGCCAAGCTTGCTTAAATACTGAACATAAGCCATTATTTCAAGTTTATCCACATCTTTAAATTTCTTATTCCTATTTACAATAAAGCTTTCAAAATTTTCAATATCACTTTTATAAGCTTCTATAGTATTTTTACTTAAGTTTTTTCTGTACATTTCATCTGTATATTTTGTAAGTAAATTATTCATAATAAATTTTCTCCCGAGATTAAATTATCTTACTGTAAGTTTAAATAGATATATAAAATTGTACAAAATTCGCTTTCCACTAGTTACATTATATACTAAAATGCTATTACTATGAAGTTTTGTTTTGCATATAAAATAATTCATTAAACAATCAAGTATTTCAGGAAGAATAATACCAAAAAACAGTAGTACTAAAAAACATTTCAAAAAAAGTATTGCTATTTCTAAAACATCAGTGCTCTCAAGCAAAAACATTCACTTTCCTTTCCTTATGCAATTGCTCTTATAATAAATGGTGTTACATAAGTTTCAAAAACAAACCCTATAAACATAACTGCAGTAATTCCAATAAATATCAATGAATATGAAAGTATTTTTGAAGAAATATTTTTAGTCCAATTTTTATTAGAATTATCCTTTATGAGCATAAATGAAAATTCCATAGCTATAACAGAAGAAATTATAACACATGGAATATAAATAATATTTTGAGGTATAACAGAAAAAAGAGAAAGCCATATTCCTTTCATTCCCATTCCATTTATAAAAAAAGTGACGGTAAATCCTAATGTAAAACCTTTTATTATATCCATTACTAATATTATAGGTATTCCAATCATAGTAAGTCCCAAGAACCATATTATAATAAGTTGAGGTATATTAGTTTTTAAAACCTCTAAAAAAACAACCTCATAATTTATATTTTTAAAATTACCTGATGAAGTAAAGGATGTCATATAACTTATAAGATCACTTTTGTCAAAAGAGCTCATATATTTTACTGTATAAACACCAAGTACAATGCCTGTACAAAGACATATTGAACTAAATAAATAAAGCCATAGATTTCCTTGAAAATGCCTTATACATTCTTCTTTTATAGATTCTATTTTCATTTACTATTCCTCCCTCGTTAATCAGCTTTTATTTTATATTTATGATTAATAAGAGAGTTTTATTACAATATGCTATTTTAGTTAATATGCAAAAAAAGCTCTGCTATAAAAATAGCAGAACTTGATTAATAATTTTTGTTATACATGAAAGTTTTAATATTACAATCTTCTTGCTGCACAATAAGATCTTACTGGTACAACAGGAACATTAGCTCCTGTATGAGGTGCTTCAACCATTAATCCATTTCCTACATAGATTGCTACATGACCGCCGCCTTCAAAGAAAAGTAAATCTCCGCTTTGTAAGCTTCCACTTACAGCCTGTCCACATGACATTTGTGCTTCACTAGTTCTTGGAAGACTAATGCCAACCTGAGCAAATGAATATTGAACTAAACCGGAACAGTCAAATCCAGATGTACTTTCTCCACCATAAACATATGGAACACCTACAAAACTTTCAGCAACAGATACTGCTGATCCTGAATGATGTGAAACTGCTGGTGTTGGTACTGGTGATGGTGATGGTGATGGTGATGGTGTTACAGAATGTACTGATTGTCTACTTTGTGAATTTGTGTTAGAGACTGATACCGCAGTAGTTGCTGTTTGCTGTGCCTGTGCTTGAACAGCTTTTTGTGCTGCTGCCTGTGCATCACTAGCCTGTTTAGTTATTGCATCAATTTGTGTCTTTTGGCTTGCAGTAGCATTGGCATATAATGCTACTTGATTATTTGCCTGTGCAACTAATGGTGCTTCTTGAGCTTTCTGTGCATTTAAAGAATCTTGTTTTTGCTGTATTTCTTTTTGAGTTGCAACAAGTGCCTCTCTATTACTTGCTAATTGATTTTTTTGATCTTGTAGTTCTTGCTGTTTATCTGCAAAGTTATCCATAGTCTTAATATCAGCTTTTGTAACATTTTCTATTATGCTCATTTTAGATAAAAAATCGCCTAAATTTTTTGAATCAAAAAGCACACTTATGTATCCTTGAACTCCATTTACATATACTGCTTTTATACGCTGATCATAAAGATTTTTTTCAGTTTGCATATCAGCTTTTGTTTTTTGAATAGATTTCTCTGATAAAGCAATATTTGCTTGAGAGTCTTTAACTTTACCATTCAAATCACCTATTTGAGTCATATTTTTTCCAATTTGATTATCCAAACCTTCAATACTTGACTCTAACTGATCTGCCTTCTTTTGTGCATCACTCAGATTACTCTGACTTTGGTTGTACTGGTCTTTTGCAGAATTTAATTGATCCTGTAATGGATCGGCCAAAACTTGTGAGCTCACTGAAAATATGATTCCAAGTGCTAATGCACAGGATAATATTTTTTTAGTCAACCTGTACTCCCCCTGTTTTTTTTATTTTTAAATGTGAATTTTTTTCCACCACATTTAAATTACAATTTCCATTATAACATCAATTGAAAAAAATTTAAAACGTTTATTCAGGTTTTATTGAAAGTTTTAATAAATTATTAACAATTTGGAAATAGTAGTCATAAAATGATTGTATTCAATTTGTACTGGATTCCTCTGTGCAAAATGATAAAAAATGACCAATGAACTAGCAGATTTAGCTCCGTGATATTGTGAATCCATTTTAGGATTTACATAAGAAATTCCATCAGTAGCTTCTATATATACCCATTGAACTCCACTTGCCTTAACTTCGCTCCAACTTATAACATTATCTTCTGAATATATGTCTATAACTTTAAACATCCCATTTTACCCCTGTTTATATTTTAAGTTATAAAAGAACTTGCTAAATTTGGATACTTATCAATTAAGCAAAATATATAACACATCTAACATATGCAATTTACTTTTAATTTGTTAAAAATTTTTAATCAAAATAAATACATAAAATTCTATACACATATTAGCTACTGCTACATACATACCTATTATCCTATTTTAAATAATAGTTTCACAGTTTCATGCTAAATAAAAACACTTCCATATCATTTGAGGTGACCCCTAAAAGTTAGACTTTATTAGCGAGACAGTTTCGGCTGCCTCGTTAATTTTATGCAGCCAAGAGGTTGAGTCTGTATTCAACAGGACTCATCCATCCTAGTTTCTCTTTGATTCTATATTCATTATAGTACTTTATATATTTCTCTATTGCCTCTTTTAGTTCATCATAGCTGTAATATACTACTCCATAATACATTTCCTGCTTCATGATTCCAAAGAAATTTTCCATAACCGAATTATCATAACAGTTTCCTTTTCTAGACATGCTTTGAAAGATTCGATTCTCCTTGAGAGCGTGTGTATAAACTGCCCAGCCTTGATCTGAGTGAAAAGTTCTTCTGTATGGACAATCAGAGGTTATTTCAATGGTCTGGTTTAATGCACCCATGATATTTGCAGCTGAGGGATGCTGAGATATACCATAACTTAGTATTTCTCTATTGCACATATCCATAAATGGATCCAGGTAAAGTTTCTTGATAATCATACGTCCTTTTGCATCTACTTCATAATACTTGAATTCTGTTGTATCCGTTGTGATTTTTTGATGAGGTATTTTTGTGTCAAAACGCCTGTGAATTCTATTAGGTGCAACCTTTCCAACCTTACCCTTATAGGAACTGTATTTGCGGCTCTTTCTTGTGAATGATGTCACCTGCAGGTTATACTTGTGAATAATTCGCTGGACCTTCTTTTTATTCACAAGATATTTCTGCTTTCTTAATTCACCATAAACTCGTCTATATCCCCAATCTTTGTTAGCAGAACGGATTTCGAGAATCTTACTCTCAAGTTCTTTGTCCGGATTTTCTCTATCAAATCTTTTCTGCCAATACATATATGTGGACTTAGGAAAGCTAACAACTGCGAGAATGTCTTTTAATTTGAACTCTCCTCGGAGGCTGTGGACAATTCTCGCTGTTTTTTCAGAAGAGCTTCCTCCTCTAAACGCAGTCTCCTCAGTTCTTTTAAATAGGCATTTTCTATTCTAAGTTTGAGCAGCTCATCTTCAAGTTGTTTAACACGCCCTGCACTGGTATCAACTGGAGCTGCCTCACTTAATGTTATATCTTTCTTTTTATTAGATAAGTCCACTGATTTCTTTCGTCCCTTCTTCTTTGGTCTCAATGCATCAAGACCTGCTATACGGAAATCATTTACCCACTTTGCAATCAGAGCATTATTGTTAATGCCTTCAGAAAGTGCTAACTCCTGATATGAGACTTCACTTGATATATATAACTCTACCACATGAAGCTTGTATTCAAAAGTATAGCTATCATTTTTTCTTGAACGCATTAACCCCTTATCACCAAATTTTTCATAATAGTGAACCCAATTTAAAACCTGTCGTCTATTCTTAACACCATACTTTTCTGCAAGATAAGAATAACCACCTTCACCACGCTGATAAGCTTCAATTATTTTCTTTTTAAATTCAAAACTATATTTTGCCAATAAAAAAACCAACCTCCAATCGTTAGATTTTAGGTCTAACATTTGGGGGTCGGTTCAATTTTCAGATATAAAAGTGCCTTTTTTATTTAAATATATTTATTGGTTTAAAAACATATAGGTTGGTTTACTCGTATGATTACGAGAATATTCCAGTGTCCATAGGTTCTTGTTTGTATTGACTTTACCTAGCTTAAGATACCTTGTTTTCCAGTCTTAATTTATCAGCAATCATTGCTATAAACTCGCTATTTGTTGGCTTGCCTTTACTATTATGGATTGTATATCCAAATAATTTATTTATAGTATCAACTTGTCCTCTTGAACATGCCACTTCAATAGCATGTCTTATAGCTCTTTCAACGCGACTAGCTGTAGTATTGTACTTCTTAGCTATGGATGGATATAATTCCTTTGTAACAGCCGATAGGAGCTCAATATTATTAACAACCATAGTTATGGCTTCTCTTAAATACATATAGCCTTTTATATGTGCTGGCACGCCTATTTCATGAATTATACTTGTAATCTCAGTTTCAAGATCAATAGGTCTTTTAACTTCATGATGGATTTCTTCAGTGTCTCTTACATAAGAATTTCTTAAAGTAGAATCAGTATATCTTGTTTTTATAGTAGTATTTGATAATGTATTATTAAACATCTGCCTTATTCTTTTTGTGAAAATATCCATATCAAAAGGTTTCACAACATAGTAGTCAGCTCCAAGATTTATAGCTCTTTGAGTTATTTTGTCCTGTCCAACTGCTGATAAGACAATTACGCTTGGCATTTTTTCAAGTTCCATGCTATTTAATTTTTCAAGAACACCAAGACCATCAAGATGAGGCATAATTATATCAAGAATAACCAAATCCGGTTTCTTTTCCTCTATAAGTTTTATTGCTTCTATTCCATCTTTAGCTATTCCAACCACTACAATATCACTTTGATTTAGTAAATATTCATTTAAAATATTGCAAAATTCTTTATTATCATCTGCAATTAGAACATTAATTTTTGAACAATCCATTTCTAAACCCCTTCCTTAATTACCATAACTTTACATATATTATATTCGACAAATGGTTAATAAATCCTTCTATATAATTTAATTTATTAGAATTTAATTGATTTTTTTTGCTATAAAAATAATATTTTCAATATTTATCCATAAAATTCCATAACATAATTATATCATAGAATAAGACTCGCCTTTTGGCAAGCCTTTATTATAAACTATTTTACAAAACCTGCATCTTTTAACATCCATTCCACATATATTCCATACCCTGTATCTGGATTGTTAATTAAAACATGTGTTACTGCCCCAACAATTTTATCATTTTGTATTATAGGACTTCCACTCATACCTTGAACAATTCCTCCTGTTTTATTTAAAAGTTCAGGATCCGTAACTTTTATAACCATACTCTTTGGTCCTGGTGAATCTTGTTGAAGTAATTTATCAATTTTTATATTATAGTACTTAGGTTTTTCACCATTTATAGTAGTTAAAATTTTGGCATCACCTGTTTTAATCTCGTTTCTTAATGCGATTTCCATAGGTTTAGCTGCAATATTATTGTTTTTTTTAAATCCGCTGCCATATATACCACACATTGTATTTTTCTCTATACTTCCTATTGAATTTTCTTCATTTAAAAAAATTCCTCTTAGTTCACCTGGATCTCCTTTTTGTCCTTTTTTAATAGACATTATAGTTGCATTTAGAATATCTCCATTGTCAACTTTTAATATAGAACCTGTATCAACATCCGTAATTGGATGACCTAGTGCTGCAAACCTGCCTGTTTTTCCGTCATAAAAAGTGAGAGTACCAACACCTGCAGTAGAATCTCTCACCCAAATTCCAAGCTTATAACTTCCATCAGCAGCACTTTTAATCGGTTTTACTTTTTTTATAATATTTTTGCCATCTCGTGAAATAGTAACATTAATATCTTTATTTTCGTTTACAATTTCAATAAGGTTTTCTGAATTTTTAATAGGTTTTCCATTTATATTTGTAATGCTATCTCCAATTTCAATACCAGCTTTTGAAGCAGGGCTTTCAGTTTTACCATCCTTACCAGTGATATCAGTAAGTCCAACAACAAGAACTCCTTTTGTATTTATCTTAATTCCTACAGGTTGACCTCCAGGATACAATTTTATTTTTGGAACCACTTCCAAGTTAACAGTTTTAACAGGTATCACACCAAAAAGGCGTACTTTTTCTTTTATACTATTATCTACAGCTTTTAACTTAAGAATTGAATTTATGTTTACATTTTCACCCTGTTTTATATAAACTGTAGTCGGTATGTCTCTTAAATCTATAAATGAAGCTAAAGACATAATGACAATAAAAAAGGCAAAAACATATATTATTTTAAATCTTTTATTTTTCATGTTTTTTACCTCCTATTTGCTTAATATTATGTTTTTAAGTTTCCCTTATGAATTTTTATTATGCTATTATATATATGTATTTTAAGTAAATACTTTGATTTCAATGCATATACAAAAAAAGCCCATAATTTATTATGGATTTTTTAAGAATTTTTTATACTATCTTTCTTTTCATCTGCAAGTTTTATCATTTCTGTGGCATTCTCTATAGTAAGATTTGTAACTACACTTCCACCAATCATTCTAGCAATGGATTCTTCCTTTTCCTTCTTAGAAAGTCTTTTTACAGTTGTATAAGTTTTGTTATTTACAACATTTTTTTCAACTAAATAATGTATATCAGACATGCATGCAATTTGAGGCAAGTGAGTTACACAAAACACTTGATGGAATGTTGATATACTATATATTTTTTCAGCAACACGTTGCGCAATTCTTCCGCTAATTCCCGTATCTATTTCATCAAATATAACAGACGGTATATTATCTTTATTTACAAAAACTGTTTTTAATGCTAGCATTATTCTTGACAGTTCTCCACCAGAAACTACCTTTTCAAGAGGCATTAATGGCTCACCTGGATTTGTAGTTATCAAAAATTGTACTTTATCAGCACCATTTCCTGTTAGATTATCTTTATTAAAAAGTATTTGAACTTTAAACTTACTT
>JAQUXS010000043.1:0-6663 GCA_028692255.1 Clostridium sp. | reverse complement strand
TTTTAAACTCATCCACTACTTTTTCTTCTAAATTTAAAGCTATTTTTTCTCTTATCTGGTGCACTTTTTTTGCACTTTCTACTGCAGTGTCTTTCAAAGTTTGCCTTTGTTTTTTTAAGTCATCTAGTATTTCAGAATAATGAACAAGTTCATCATAGTTCCCAGAAATTTTATTTCTATATTCCATAATTTTTTCAATTGTGTCACCATATTTTTTCTTGAAATTATCTATAGTATATAGTCTGCTATTTAAATATTCTAATTCTTCAGGATTGTAATCTATATTGTCTTTAATATCTCTTATTTCGGACACATTTTGTTCTATATTATAATATATACTTTCAAGGGAATCTGCAATATCTTTTATCTCTTTAGAGTTTTCCTGTATACCTCTTATTTCTTTTACAATACTCCCAATTCCATCAAATATAGATGGATAGTTTTCACTTCCGTTGTATAATTGTTCATAAGAAGTTGAAAGTACTTCATTTATTTTTTCTCCTCTTGAAATTATGGAATATTTTTCTTGAAGTTTAGAATCCTCACCAATTTTTAAATTTGCAGCATCTATTTCATCGATCTGGTATTTTAAAAAATCAGCCATTTTATCTTTTTCACCTGTTTTATTAATTAGGCTGTCTATTTTAGACTGTATTTCTTTTAAATCAAAATACTTTTTAGTATAATTTTTTTTTGCTTCTGTCAAATTACCTATACCGAAATTATCTAAATATAGAATATGCTTTTCTGCGCTCATAAGATTTTGATTTTCATGCTGACCGTGTATATCAATAATAGTACTGCTTATTTCTCTAAGCTGGCTTAATATTATGGTTTTCCCATTTACTTTTGCTATGCTCTTGCCTGACTTAAAAGATTCCCTACTTATTATAAGCATATCATCAAAATCTATTGAAAATTTATTTAAAGTTTGGGAAGTCTTTTTATTTTCTATTGTAAAAACAGCTTCTACAAATGTTTTCTTCTCACCAGTTCTTATAGAATTTTTTGTAAATTTAATACCAAGCACATAATTTATAGCATCAATTAAAATAGATTTTCCAGCACCAGTTTCACCTGAAAGTACATTGAATCCCTTTTCAAACGAAACACTTAATTTCTCAATTAAAGCGAAATTACTTATATTAAGCTGAAGGAGCATAATTAATCACCCTAACTATTTAACATTTTTTTTAATTTTTGTACTATTTCATAAGCTTTTTCCTCAGTTCTAATAATCATAAAAATAGTATTGTCCCCTGATATAGTACCTGCAACTCCATCAAATTTAAATGAATCTATAGCTTCACCAGCAGCAGGTCCTGAACCAGAAATGGTTTTTACTATAACAACATTATTTATATTTTCAACACTTAAAACAGTCTGAGTATATACAGTAACAAGTTTATTTGACAAAAAATTTTCAGTTGGAGAAATAGAAGCATACTTATATTTTCCACTATCTGAAAGCACTTTTATAAGTTTTAATTCTTTAATGTCCCTTGAAACAGTTGCTTGAGTTACTTCAAAACTTTGTTTCCTTAATTCATATGCTAATTCTTCTTGTGTTTCAATGTCCCTTGAATTTATAATTTCTAATATTTTTGCATGTCTCGATATCTTCATTATTCATCACCTTCGCAATTTTTTGTCCTGGATATAATTTTTTTTCTTAAAACCTTGTAGTAGTCATAACCATTTATTCTTATAAGTTTACATTTAAATGGTGCCTTTTCAATACATATTTCATACAAATCATCAATTTCAAAAGATTTTTGACCATCAAATGTCAAATAAACTTTTTGGTCGCTATTAGTTTTTAATTTTATATGTATACTACTTTGTCCAGGTAAAATCATAGATCTTATTCCTATAGACAGAGGACAAATAGGAATTATTGACATTAAATCCATAGTAGGAAAAACAATTGGCCCTCCAGCAGATAGTGAATAAGCTGTAGAACCTGTTGGTGTTGATACAATCATACCATCTGAGGAAATATTAGAATAAAATTTATCATCAATATATATGCTATATTCCACAACTTTTGACAGTGCACATTTTGAAAATACTATTTCATTAAGTGCATAATAATTTTCTATGTTGTGGTTATTTTTCACTTTACATTTTAACATGTAATGCTGCTCTATATAATATTCTTCATTTAAAATTTTAGCTATTGAATTCTCAAGTTCACAAGTTTCCATACTTGTTAAGAAACCAAGATGCCCAAGATTTATGCCGAGTATGGGAATATCATACTTTGATACATGCGTTGCCGTATTAAGTATGGTTCCATCTCCACCTAAGGAAATCATTATTTTCATGTGTTTTGAATCTTCAGCAGTAAAATTCTCAAGATTATTATATACTTTTATCTGTGTGCCTAAAATACTTTTTTTTATAAAATTAATAACTTTTTCAGTTACATTTTTATTTTTACTGCTGTTAACATTTATCCCTATAATATTCATAAAACATACTCCCTTAATCTAAATGCTTATGTGCAATTTCCACCACTTCGTAAATCTCATCTTTTAAAAATTTACTGTCAAAATTTTTATCTTTAGTAAAATAAATAAGATATTCAATATTACCTTCTGGTCCTTTTATAGGTGAATATGTAAGTCCTTTTATTTTTAAGTTTTTTTCAATTAAAAAATCCACTACAGATTCAATAACTTCTATATGAACCCTTGGATCTTTTATTACACCTTTTTTACCAACTTTTTCTCTTCCTGCTTCAAATTGAGGTTTTATAAGTGCTGCAATTTCCCCATCTTCACATAGTAAATTAACTACAGCTGGAAGTACTTTTTTTAGTGATATAAAAGAAACATCTATGCTTGCAAAATTCCCCTTAGCTCCTTCAATGTCACTAGATTTTAAATATCTAACATTTGTTCTTTCCAAACAATGTACTTTGGGATTAGTTCTAAGTTTCCAAGCGAACTGACCATAGCCTACATCTACTGCAAATACCTCTGATGCACCATTCTGAAGCATACAGTCTGTAAATCCACCTGTTGATTCTCCTATATCAAAACAAATTTTATCACTTAATTCTATATTAAATGTTTTTATGGATTTTTCAAGCTTAAATCCACCTCTACTTACATAGGGCATTTTTTCACCTTTAAATTCTATATTTGAATTTACACTAACCTTTTCACCGCATTTATCATGTCTTATATTATCAATAAATATCTCTCCTGCCATGATACTTGCTTTTGCTCTTTCTCTAGATTCAAATAATCCTTTATTTACTAATAAAATATCTAATCTATCCTTAGCCTCAGACATATTAAGCTCCAATCTAAATAAATTTTAGTATACTATAGTATATACCGTCAACATCTAGTCCATAAATTTTATAGAGAATATCAAGGGAAGCATGTGGTATAAATTCATCGTCGTACCCAAGATTTAAAATCTTTTTACTATAATTTAAACTATTTGCATATTTAGTTACCTCTGATCCAAAACCACCATGTAAAATATTATCTTCAACAGTTATAATTTTATAATCTTTTTTCACAAGTTTTGAGACAAGTTCTTTATCTATAGGTTTTATAAAATCACCATTTATAACTATTGAATTAATTCCTGCTTTCAACAATTTTTCGCGAACAAGCATTGCATTTTGAACCATTTTTCCAGTAGCTATTATTGCAATATTACCTTTACCACAAATATATTCCCATTTCCCAATTTTAAAATCTCTTACTTCACTCATCTGTACATTTTTGTTATCAGCACCTTTAGGATACCTTATAGCTACAGGGCCATCTTGTTTAAGTGCCCATCTTAACATGTATTTAAGTTCATTCATACACTTAGGACTCATAACTATAATGTTTGGTATAGTCGTTAAATAGGAAATATCAAATATTCCTTGATGTGTTTCTCCATCTGCTCCAACTATTCCCGCTCTATCAATTGCAAAAACTACTGGAAGGTTTTGTATACATACGTCGTGTATAATTTGATCATAAGCTCTTTGTAAAAATGTAGAATATACAGCAAACACAGGTCTTATTCCTTGAGTTGCCATTCCAGCTGCAAGTGTTACTGCATGCTCTTCTGCTATTCCAACATCGAAAAATCTTTTTGGAAATTTTTTCGAAAACTCACAAAGTCCTGTACCATCTGGCATTGCCGCAGTAATTGCAACAACATTACTATTTTCCTTTGCAATTTCAATCATTTCATTACCAAATATTTTTGAATAGGTAGTACACTTAGTTTTTGCTAATTCACCACTATCTAAATCGAAGGGACCTGTTGCGTGAAATTTATTAGGATTTTCTTCTGCAAAATTATACCCTTTACCTTTTACTGTGATTGCATGAATTAAGACTGGTCCATTTATTTTTTGTGCCATAGAAAGAATCTGAACCATTTCTTTTATATTATGACCATCTATAGGCCCAAGGTACTTTATTCCCATATCTTCAAAAAGCATTCCCGGTACAAGCATTTGCTTTACACCATCTTTAAATCTTTGAAGTGAAGAAGCAACACCTGCACCCAAATTAGTTTTATTTAATTTGTTTTTTAAATCTTCCTTGAATTTATTATAGTTAGGATCTATTCTTAATTTATTTAAATACCTAGACATTCCACCAACATTTTTAGATATTGACATTTGATTATCATTTAAAATTATAATCATTTTTGTTTTACTGTATCCAAGATCATTTAAGGCTTCATAGGCCATTCCACCTGTAAGTGCGCCATCACCTATTACTGAAATCACATTATAATTTTCTTCCTTTAAATCCCTTGCTCTTGCGATTCCAAGCCCTGCAGAAATTGATGTACTGCTGTGTCCTGTGTTAAAGAAATCATATTTACTTTCATTTGTCTTTGGAAATCCACTTAAGCCATTGTATTGTCTCAAAGTTTTAAATTTATCTTTTCTTCCAGTTAATATTTTATATACATAAGATTGATGGCCTACGTCCCATACAATTTTATCATTATCAAAATTAAATACTTTAAGCAAACTTAGAGTTAGTTCAACAACTCCAAGATTCGAAGCAAGATGACCTCCTGTTTGTGAAACACTATCTATTAAAAAATTTCGTATTTCTTTTGAAAATTTATTGAGCTCTAAAACACTCATATTATTTATATCATTAATACCATTATACCTATCTAGTATATTATTTTCCATTTTCATCTATCCTTTACAAATAAGTACATAACTCTTGAAACCTTTTTTACAATTTCATTGCTGTTATTCATTGCAAAAGTTTTACCAGTAGATTTGCCACCTATTGTTAACGCAGCAACTATAGCTCCAATTCCAACAGATATTAAAGAGTTTGTACTTTTAAATGCTTCTAAAATTTTTTCTGCAATTATAATTCCAGCGGAACCACTAACTATTCCACATATGTCACCTATTACATCATTGCAGAAACTTGATACTCTGTCAGCATTTCTTATTAAGTTTATAGCCGTTTTAGCACCTTTTATTTTTTTTGATGCCATTGCATGAAAAGGTATTTCATCTGCAGCTGTAACTGCAATTCCAATTACATCAAAAACAATACCTATTATTATAATTATTGCTAATAAAATAAAAGCTACTAACATATTTACCTCATTTAGCAGCATATTAGAAAATAAAGAAAACCCGCCACTTATAAACAATGATAAAAATGTGATTTTTAAAACCCATTTTTTATTGTCCTTTGCTCGGTTTTTTTTATTATTATTTTTTTTTGACAAAATTATTCCTCCATTATTAAAAAGTGGCAGTATATTTAGTAAATCTTGCGGCATAGGTCCAGTCTGATTTCCTATAAATCAACCAAAATGTCACCATAATGGCCATTTCCATTTAATGATTTATCTAATAAAGTCGCCTATATTAGTACTAGATTACCACTAAGTCCGCACTGCAATCCTAAATATACCTCTTTCGAACAGTCTAGAAGTTTTCCTTAACAGTTAGACTTTCCCCTATCCTCTTTTGCAAAAATGGTTTCAGAAGGCAACGGAATAAAACATTTTGGCCAAAACATTTTATTTTTCCTGTCCTCTCCCATTTTCACTCAAGGCAGGCTACTCTGCACATAGCTCTTGTAACCACATTACAGGTTTAACTCACCGTCGTAAAATGGGTATCTAATCCAAATCACAAATGGTGGCCTCCACGAAGGTAGGGTCAGATCCGCATGCCATTGCGGTTGCCCCAGCCTTCTTACTCCCAGCACAAGCCCATAACTGGGCGTTATAAGCAAGCACCAGGAACTTCATCGATATGCCCTTTAACGGATTTTTAGCCCCGCCCTCAAAAAAAGTTTGCCTGACTAGAATACTGCACCACTTTTCATAACTTAACAAGTGCAATTATATCACAGCTATATTAAATATTCAAAATATTAATATTTCCTGCTAAGTAATTTTTTTGTTATACATTTTAAATTATTGGTATCTTTGCAAATACTTGAAAGTATATCTATGCACTGTTCGGTAAGTGTATTGCACTTTTCTTTACACTTTTCAATACCGTATGTAGATACAAAAGTTGTCTTCTCATTATCTATATCACTGTTAACAGGTTTGCCTAATAGCTTCTCATCACCAACTACATCAAGTATGTCATCTCTTATTTGAAAAGCAAGACCAAGTTTATCGCCAAATTCTGAT
>JAQUXS010000042.1 GCA_028692255.1 Clostridium sp. | reverse complement strand
GATCTACTGACTAATAATTTTATTGGCAAAATGTTCTGGTGGGTATTTAATCAAAGGAATTTTTAACATATTTTTTATACTAATTGTACCCGTTTTCTTTTTAATATTTGGTGCATAATACACAAATTTGTCCATTCGAAATGGTGACTTTTCAAAACTCTCCAAAGTAGTTTCATCCTTAAAAAGAAATGTAGATGCAATATCAATTTTACCATTATTTAAAGAACGTATAAGTTCATCTTTTTCCATACTATAAACAGTTATGAGTATATTCTTATTTTTTTGGAAATAATTAACATGTTGATTCATCAATATATCTCCTAGAGATGTAAGCACTCCTATTTTTAATTCTATTGCTTTTTTACCACTTTTTTGCTGAAATCCGTATATTATACCAACTAATTCTGGCAATACTTCATTTATTTTTTTGTAAAAAAGTTCTCCTTCATGTGTTAAATGACTACCACGATTAGAACGTGAAATAAGTTCCATTCCCAAAGTTTCTTCAAGCTTTTTCATTTGAGAGCTAAAAGCAGATTGAGTTATATTGGCTTGATTAGCAGCAAGTGTAAAATTGTTCACCTTACCATAAATCATAAAATTTTGTAATTCTTGAATGCTAGGTAAATCTTTTATTTAAAACACCTCCAAATTAAATCTTTTTAACATGTTAAATATATTATAGCTTATATGAATAAACTTTTGTTATAGATTTTTCTTATGACAGCTATCTTTTTATTTTGTTATACAAGCATTATCTGTTGAATTATAATAAGCTTCGACGTACGGTCGAAGAAGCATGCTCTTCATGTAATACAAAAAATTTAAAAGGAGATTTTCAATTATGGAGTATGTTAATATAAATTTACCTTATGATAAAAGGAAAATCATTGCAAAAATAAATAAAAAAAATTTAGCTGGTATTTTAACTTCAAAAGCAGAAAACTATAAAAATAAATTATCTGAAAAAGATATTGTAGAATCATCACTTGATAATCCTATTAGTTCCCCTAAATTAGAAGAATTAGTAAAAGGGAAGAAGAATATCGTTTTGATCAGTTCAGATCATACGCGTCCTGTCCCTTCAAAAATCATTACACCTATTCTGCTTCGTCGTATTAGAAGTGTTGAACCTGATGCAAATATTAAAATACTTGTTGCTACAGGATTTCATCGTCCTTCTACTCATGAAGAACTAGTAAATAAATATGGTGAAGAAATTGTAAAAAACGAAAATATTGTAATGCACGTTTCAACTGATGATTCTTCCATGGTAAGAATAGGTACTCTCCCTTCAGGCGGTCCATGTATCATTAACAAAGTTGCTGCTGAAGCTGACCTACTTATTTCTGAAGGCTTTATTGAATCCCATTTCTTTGCTGGTTTTTCAGGTGGGCGAAAGTCTGTTTTACCTGGAGTAGCATCTTATAAAACAATTATGGCAAACCATTGTGGAGAATTCATAAATTCAGATAAGGCACGTACTGGTAACATAAAATGCAACCCTATCCATAAAGATATGCTTTATGCAGCTAAAACAGCTGGTCTTAAGTTTATATTAAACGTAGTCCTTGACGGTAACAAACAAATCATTGGCTCCTTTGCTGGAGACCTTGAAAAAGCTCATGAGACTGGATGCAATTTTGTAAAAGATCTATCAAGAGTTAAAAATATACCTTGTGATATTGCTGTATCAACAAATAGTGGTTACCCTCTTGACCAAAATATTTACCAAGCAGTAAAAGGTATGACAGCAGCAGAAGCCGTCAATAAAGAAAATGGTGTCATTATAATGGTTGCTGGATGTGCAGATGGACACGGTGGTGAAGGATTTTATAAAAATATTGCTAATTCAAAAACACCTAATGAATTCTTGGAAAAAGCTATCCATACAGAACGTCAAAAAACACTTCCAGACCAGTGGAGTTCTCAAATACTAGCACGTATTCTTTCAAAACATCATGTAATAATGGTTTCTGATCTTGTTAATCCAGAGCTTATTAAAAACATGCACATGGAACTTGCTACAACATTTGATGAGGCTTTAAAACGTGCTTATGAAATAGAAGGAGAAAACGCTAAAGTAACAGTTATCCCAGATGGACTTTCTGTTATTGTTCAATAAAAATTGTTAACGTAAAAAGGAGTTGTCTTAAATAATGCATTATAGTTTAATTGTAAAACTAATTTGCGAAATGTTTGGTACGGCAATCTTGGTATTATTTGGTAATGGTGCCGTTGCTAATGTAGAATTAAAAGGAACAAAAGGCTATCACAATGGCTGGCTTATTATTGCCGTTGGTTATGGAATTGGTGTAATGATTCCAGCTTTAATGTTTGGATCAATCAGTGGCAGCCATATAAACCCAGCTATGACTATAGGTTTAGCAATAAATGGGCTTTTCCCTTGGTCACAAGTCTTTCCATATGTAGCAGCTCAACTTATTGGTGCTATAATTGGCCAAGTTATTCTTTACTTTGTTTATCTTCCATTTTATAAAAAAACAGATAATACTGAAAGCATTCTTGGTACATGCTCTACCATATCAGCTTCTGGAAGTTATATAAATGGATTTGTAACAGAATTTTTTGGTACATTTTTATTAGTTTTTGGTGCAGAATTTATGCTTAATTCCACAGACTTAAAGCATACCATTGGAATAGGCTACCTTGGCCTTGGTTTTCTTGTCTGTACTTTAGTTACATCTTTAGGTGGTCCAACTGGACCTGGATTAAATCCTGCAAGAGATTTAGGTCCTCGAATTGTCCATTCACTGTTTCCTCTTAAAAATAAAGGAAATTCTCAATGGTCATATGCTTGGATTCCTGTGGTTGCACCAATAGTTGGAAGTATTGTTGCCATATTTTTATTTGATCAAATTTACTAATAATTTTATTATATATAATACTGGAAAGAGTAAAGATTAACCATTAAATAATTGATGATTAATCTTTACTCTTATTTTAATAATGCTATATAGGAGAGAGTGCAGAATATTAATGATACACAATAAAACTATTATAAAATAAACTCTTCTATTTCCAAAGCTACTCCATCATTTTGCACTGTATCAGTAACTTTTTTAGCATAGCTTTTAACATAGTCTTTTGCATTTCCCATAGCTATTCCACAGCCTACTGTTGATAACATTTCTATATCATTTTTTCCATCACCAAAAGCATAACTATTCTCTACAGGAATATTTAAAGAATCCAGTACTTTTAGTATTGCTGTAGCTTTGCTATTTGCTTTTGAATATAATTCAAAGGAACTTGATTTAATATTATAAATATAATTATAATCTGCTTTTCCCAATGATAGACAATAATCTATTCCTTTCTTATCATTACACAGCATTTCTATTTTATATATATCTACATCCTCAATATTATAATTACCTCGAAAATATTTTTTAGATATACTGTGAGCATCATAAAATGAATGAAGCTTTTTATATTCATCTTTTATATACGAGTATGTTTCACCTTGTAATATATATTCAATATTAAATTTTTTGAAATTAGATACTATATCTTTTATATAATCCTTATCAATAAACTGCTTATATATACACTTTTTTCTAACTTGTACATATGCACCATTAGTAAGTACAAAACCATCAAATCCAAAGTTGCGAAGATTATCATTTAAAAAAGCATAAGGTCTACCTGTTGCTATGAAAACATAATTTCCTTTTGATTGTAATTCATGTATAGCTTTTTTTACTCTTGGAGTGATATTATTTATTCCATTTAAACAATCCAATAAAGTTCCATCAATATCAAAAAACACTGCTTTTCTCATGGTTCTTAACCCCCTATTAATATTCATTATCATTTTATGCTGTTTATTATCATTTATTACTATTTTATTTCATTTTAAATGAATTGTCAATTAATTTAATTGCATTTTTTCAATGTACTTGCTAAAATAGAATCAAATGAGAATAAATTGGAGGCAATTATGTTTATTGAAGAAAGGCACAAGCATATCTTAGATTTGTTAGAAAAAGACGGAAAAGTTTTAGTAAAAGATTTAAGTGTAAAATTTGGTATAAGCGAAAGTATGATTCGAAAAGATCTTCAAGTTTTAGAGAAAAATAAATTACTGCAGCGTACCTATGGCGGTGCAATCAAAATAAAACGTACTATAGTAAATACTGAAGCTTTATTCTCAAGAGTTGAAAAAGACACGGATTTAAAGAAAATAATTGCGAATAAAATATATGAATTAATTAATGATAATGATACAATTTTTTTGGATGCCTCAAGTATATCTTATCTACTTACAAAATTACTTATACAAAACAATAAAGATATTACTCTAATAACAAACATGGTGGAAATATCATCACTTCTTCATTTAGATTTAAAAATGAAAGTTATTTTTATAGGTGGAAATTATAACTCCTTTATAGGCGGAAATATTGGTTTCCATTCCATTGAGCAAATTAAACTTTATAGCTGTAATAAAGCTTTTATTGGATGCAGTGGAATAAACCTTACCAATGGGACTGTAAGTACATCTCTTTCTGAGGATGCCGGTACTAAAAAAACTATTATGGATATATCTAAAGAATCATATTTAATAGCAACAAATAAAAGATTCAATCTGGATGGGATTTTTAACTTTTCAAATATATCTGATTTCCTTAGTATAATTACAGAGGCACAGCCAAATAACAACATAATGAATTTACTTAAGCAACACGATATAAATTTAGTGTAATTGTCTATATGAATAAAGGCCTATATTCATTGATGTAAACCTTTATTCATATCTATCAATTAAACTTATATTATAACAGTGAAACAAACGGATTTTCCATCTTCACTTTTTGCCATGATTTTTCCATGATGAGTCTCAACAATTGATTTTGCAATTGAAAGTCCAATGCCGTATCCCCCTGTTTCTCTAGACCTTGAAGAATCCGCACGATAGAATCTGTCAAATAGTTTATTTAAATTTTTCTTATCAATATTATCTGTAGTATTATACACCTCTATTTTTGCTCCTCTTTTTACACCATACAATGAGATTTTAATAGTCCCTTTCTCATTAGAATATTTCATGGCATTATCAACAAGAGTAGAAACAAGCTGACGTATACTGTCTTCATCCCCATGAAACTTTACTTTAGGATGAATATCCATTATAATCTTCTTGTTTTGTTTCTGTGCAATGACTTCAAATGGCTCTACCATATCAGCAACTACATCACTTAAATTAAAATCAGTAAATAGCAACTTTATATCGTCTTCATTCATTTTAGAAAGCGTTAAAAGATTTTTTACAAGCTTATCAAGACGTTGTGTCTGATTCCTAATACTTGTAATCCACTCATTTTTACCAGAAGTCATCTCAAGCACATCTGCATTAGCTGAAATAATTGCAAGAGGTGTCTTAATCTCATGTCCCGCGTCAGTAATAAACTGTTTTTGCTTTTCCATACTTTTAATAATTTGATTAAGTGCTCTTTTAGAAAAAATAGAAACAAGAACAAATACAAACAAAAGAGTAACTGCTGCAACACTACAGGAAATAAGTAAAACTGAAGTTGCCTGCTGAAGCTGAGTTCTGCAATCTATAAATATAAGCATATGTCCATAAGGCTCATCTATTACAGCGTATTTATAAACATCCTCTAATCCACTTTTTTTGCTGCTATTCAATACTTCATTTGCATATGACACTGCACTGTCTGAAGTAACCGCAGCGACATGTCTTATATCAGTATCTATAACACTGTCATCTTTATCAACCTTTATTACAAAATACCGTGTTTCAAATTGAGTTTCCGGAGTAATTTCAAATCCGAATTTTTGCTCACTAGTTAATTCAATTCCATTTCTATACTTTGGAAACTCCCCTTCATTGTCAGAAAGAATCTTAATTGCACCATTCACTTGACGGTCCATTTTATAAAGATTAGCTACATTAATTGAAGCAAGAAGAGCAAACACAACTAAAGCCAGTGACCCCATTGTAATCATTATAAATCTTCTCTGTAATTTTTTAATCATTTGATTTTCTCACTCCTTGTCCTATACCACATTCATCAGTTCATCTCTAATTTATATCCAATACCTTTTACTACTTTAATTTTCAAATCGGAATCTAAAGATTCCAGTTTCTTGCGCAAATAAGATATGTACACCCATACTACATTTATTTCAGTTTCTGAATCAGCTCCCCAAATTCGTTCCATAAACTGTTCTTCAGAAATAAGACGTTCTGAATTGTTCATTAACATCTCAAGCATCTGAAATTCCTTGTTTCCAAGTCTCAGTGATGATTTTACATTTGATAATTCATAGTTTTCTCTATTAAGCTTTATGTTCCCCATTTCAATTAAGTTTGGTGTAAACTCAGACTTTCGTCTCGTCATAGCATGAAGCCTTGCAAGAAGTTCACCCATGGCAAAAGGTTTACCTAAATAGTCATCTGCCCCCTTATCTAGACCAACAATTCTATCTTCAATTTCAGTCTTTGCAGTAAGCATCAAAACTGGTACACAAATACCTTTTTCTCTTAATTTTTGTAACACCTCAAGTCCGCTCATCTTCGGCATCATAATATCTAAAATAAGTGCATCGTAATTCTCAGAAAGTGCATAATCAAGCGCTTTTTCACCATCATACACAGCATCTACAGAATAATTATTGTGATTTAAAATAACAACCAAAGGATTCGACAATTCTTTTTCATCTTCAGCTAGTAAAATTCTCATATTCGTTTCTCTCCTCTATTACTATTACTTATTCTCTATTAGCTCTTACTTATTGCTTATTCTCTATTCCCTATTTGCGCTATCATATCGTGTATAGTCTGGAAATTTAAGTCTGTTGAGGCAATTTCATCTGCACATCGCTTTAATTCATTAATAAGCATCTTCTCATTAGGAATGTTTTTCTTGTATTTTAATTGATGTTCTAAGCTTGCCCAACAGTCCATTGCAATGGTACGTATTTGGATTTCACAGTATACCATTTTAATTTGATTTTCAAGATGTATGGGCACTTGTAAAATCATATGATAACTACGATAGCCATTGAGTTTAGGATTTTTAATATAATCCTTTTCCTTAATAACCTTAAAATCCTGCTGATTTTTCAGCATATTTACAATCCAATAAATATCATCTAAAAATGTGCAAATAACACGAATTCCTGCTGCATCGTGAACTTCCCCTAAAGCACTCTCCACCGTAACCGGAAGATTCTTTCTTTTTAACTTTTCCCTCATACTTTTAGCTGACTTAATTCTAGACTTGCAATGTTCTATAGGATCTTCATCCTTATCAGTTAATTTATATTTTCGAATAATATCTAATCTTGAAATTATTTCAATAATTGCTCCCTCTAATAGTACATAAGCTTCCTTATAGAATTCCCGTTCTGGTGATAATGTTTTACATTTAATGTCATATATAGGTTGCTGCATAGTATACTCCTCCACATTTAAATCAAAATTTTTATATCTTCTTTGAAGTATATACTTAAACCCTTAAAATAGCCTTAACTTTTTATAAAGTAATTGTAAAATAAATAATAAATTATTTATATTCACATAAACTAACTAAAATGATATGATATTTAAATAATAAATGAACTTTGATTAGTATATGGAGGTTAAATGAGCTCAACAGGAATAACTCGAATTAATTGGATTGATAACATTAAGTTTTTAGGTATATTTTTTGTAATTATCGGGCACTCTTTACCTTTTGAAAGCGCATTAAGTAAATATATATATTCCTTCCATATGCCTTTATTTTTTTTCTTATCTGGACTTGTGTTTAATTCAAGTAAATATAAAAATTTCAAAAATTTTTTCTCCAAAAAGGCAATGTCTATATTGATACCATACTTTTCTTTTTCAATTTTTACATATATTTTTTGGCTGTTAATTAGCAGTAAATTAACAAAAAGTTCCATTGGTGTTAATCCATTTGAGCCTTTAATTGGTATGTTTTATTCCAATTCTATAGGAAATTGGATGATATATGATGGACCATTGTGGTTTTTAACTTGTCTTTTTTTAGTAGAGATACAATTTTATTTTGTAGACAAATTTACAACAAATAGCATAAAGAAATTAATGTTTGTATTGATTATGTATGCATTGATTGGAGAAGCAGATAGCAAATTTATGACGTTTAGATTTCCTTGGAGTTTTGATGTATCTTTAACTGCAGTAGTTTTCTTTGGTTGTGGATTTATATTTAAATTAAAAATTAAACAGTTACAGGAAATTTTTATTAATAAGAAAAATGGTATAATTAAAGTATTACCCCTGTTTATACTTAGCATGGTTTATCTTTTTAATACACATATAGAAATGAATTATAATATTTATGGCAATATATTATATTTTTATATATCAGCGCTTTCGGGAATAGTTTTTTATTCAATTGTTTTTATGCTTATTTTAGATTATAAAATTAAATTTATTAATTTTATTGGTAGAAACACTATAATACTATTATCACTACACTTAGTATTTATTAATTGTGTAAGAGGATTAATTTTCTTTACATTTAAAATACCCATGAATATATTAACCAATAGTGAACCAATAGGTTTGTTATTAGCAGTAATTTGTATTATAGCCTTCTTACCAATTTGCTATTTTATTAACAATTATATGCCTTTTCTTATAGGTAGAAAATCTGATAAGATAAATATATAGAGTTTATCATCATTTAGACTATAATGTTTTATTCGTACTTCTTGCTATTAGTTTCTCAACTCTATTTCTTCCATTTGTTTTAGCCAAATACAACGCCTCATCAGCAGTCTTAAAGCACTTTTCAAAATCTTCTTCCGTGTTTCCCATAAGTTTAGCTAACCCAAAACTCACTGTAACTTGAATGGAATTATTATCAAATAGCATTTTATTTTCTTCTATTTTTTTTCGTATTGTGTTAACAATTACTTCTACATTTCCTATTGATATACTGCAAAACAACATAATAAATTCTCCCCCACCCCATCTTGCTGCCAAATCAATTTCTCGTATATTTTCAGTAATTATTGCTGCAATTTTTTTAATGCCACGTCCCCAGCTTTATGTCCATATTTATCATTAATAGACTTAAAATAATCAATATCCATTATTGCCATAATTGCATTTTTCTCATCATAGGCGTTATTTTCTTTAATATTTGTTTTTATAACATCTTCAAAATGCCTTCTGTTAAATAAATTAGTCAGTCCATCGTAATTAGAAAGATATTCTAGCTTCTCATTAGTTTCTTCCAAAATTATATTTTTTATCAGAATATTAACTTGATTTTCATAAGTTAATTTTGATAGAACTAAAACACTAAGATAAAATACTGTACCATTAATAATATTACCAACAATAACTCCTTGATTCTTTTGAAATAAGAAAGACCTAACAATAAAGATAATATGTGCTATTGAATATATTATGAAGTTTCTTGGCGGCTTTATTAAAACCACAACTCCACATAGTGCCAAACCTACAATATATGACGTTGCCTGTCCAATTGCAATTTGATCAATCCCACTTATGCAAGCTACAAATACCATGAAAAGAAGTACAGAAATTTCTGTAATCAAGTTCGGTACTTTACTACTTTCATTTTTTTCGTAATTATTTATTATAAAAAATACAGTTAAACTAGTACAAAGAATGAGAGAGTGAAAAATCAGGTACATTATAGAAATAAGTAAATTGCTGTTACCTTTAATTATTGATGGGATATCATGGAAAACAATCAATATTAATTCAATAATACTGGTAACTATACTAAATGTATGAAAACGTTTAAAATTTATTTCTCTTATTTCATTATTAACCTTACTGATATATTCTGGGGACATTTCTAAATTATCTTGTGCAGAAGTAATTGAAAAGAAATTATTAATCATTCAGCTTTTCCCTTCTTGGTTAAATTTTTTGCAACAATTTTTAATGAAAAAATCCCATTTAAGTTTATTAAATATATTATACAATACATTTTCATTTGTCGTTAATAAATCATGCAAAATCAATACATAAAATATTTGCATTTTCCTATTGATTTATAGTATGCTCCATATAAAGATACAATTAATTTAAAATTATACCTTTTATTAATTAATAATGTTAGGAGTTGATGTGATTATGAAAAATTTTACAAATGCAAATTCTATGAGGTGGATTGCTATCTAAAGTGAATTTATAGGTATTACTCCACCTTTAGTTATGTGAAGTTATTTTAATATTGGAAGGTGGAAAATAAAATGATTTTAAAAAACATACAAACAACAAGGTTAATATTAATACCAATAACATTGGAAATAACTAAATCTTTAATGAGTGGAAGCAGTAAAGAAGTTGAAAAACTTGGAATTAAAATAGATTCAAAGTGGCCTACAGCGGATACTAAGGACATATTGCCCATTATATGTAAATCATTAGAAAAGGATAAAATACCAAGTGGTTTTGAGACTTGGATGATTGTAAAAAAAGACAATATGCAGGTGATTGGAGACATAGGTTTTCACGGAAAACCTGACGAAAAAGGTGAAGTTGAAGTTGGTTATGGATTAGTAGAAAATGAAAGAGGACACGGTATTGGTTTTGAATCATTAAAGGCTATTATGGATTGGGTAATTTCTCAAAAGAACGTGAAAGTTATTAAAGCAGAGTGCCTACTTGATAACAAACCTTCTAAACGAATACTAGAAAAAGTTGGCATGAAAGAAATTAATCGAGACCAAAATTTGATTTACTGGGAACTTACTAAAGCAGTATGCAAGTAATATTGAAAATTATAGGTGGACAAAATCCCACCTATAATTTTTTATTGTATATTCTCATCCACTTTTTACTACTCATCACATTGCTAAAACCTAAACTTTGAGCCATTAAAGTAGCTTTATGGAGTTGTTTAGCACTTATGGTTCCAACCTCATTACTTATATCTATTGTTCCTGTTGCATCTGATAAAAATTCAACATTATAGCCTCTGTGATAAGCTTCTCTTGCAGTTGTATCACAACACATTTGAGTCATATAACCACAAATAACTACGGTTTCTATTTTTTCTTTCTCCAGTATTTTTTCTAAATTCGTATTATAAAAACTACTTGGCTTAGTTTTTTCAATGATATAATCATAATTCCCTTCAAGTACCTTTTTGTGTATATTCCATGCCTCTGAATTCTTAATAAAAGTATTTCCATTAAGAGCTGTATGCTGAACTACTATTGTTAATATACTATTTTCTTTTGCATAATCCATAACTTTTAGTATATTTCTAAAACTATCATGTGGATAAGTTACTTTTAATTTTCCAGTAAAATATTGATTTTGTACATCAATTACAAGTAATGCTTTTTTCATTCTTATTCCTCCATTTATATTTATTTGCTATAATTATTTTATACAAAATAGAGGTTGAATTGTTAAAAGAATACCCTTGTTTTACTTTAAAAATGAAAGGATTTTATGCTTTATGATTGATGAAATAGACTTAAAGATTATAGCTATGCTAAAGAACAATTGTAAAATGCCTCTTAGAGAAATTGGTGAAATAATACATTTAACCCCACAGGGAGTTTCAAATAGAATCCTACGTCTTGAAAAATCAGGTGTCATAACCCAATACACTATAAATACTAATAACACTTTAATTGGTAAAAGCATTACAGCCTATATCACTGTTTTCATGAAAAACACCAAGCATGATAAGCTAATTAAATTTATAAAATCTAATAGCAATATAGTAGAAGCTAATAGGATAAGTGGAGAAGGCTGTTATTTACTAAAAGTAACTGTTTCCACTCAAGCTGAAATTGTAGATTTATTAAATGAAATTTTACAATATGGTAATTATAAATTAAACTTATCAGTACAAAAAATAAAATAATTTAGGTATAAGTATCTTCATATACTTATTTTTTTATAAACGTATAGTAGCCGGATAAAATAATCATAAATACCTGTATAGTATAAATTTCTAGTCTTTCTGTTAATCCTAATATGTTCATTTTCAAATTCATAGAAATTGGAACAGCTGCACCAAACATTGTTATAAGTATCGCCATTATCAAGCAAATTTTACCTAAGTGCTCTGTATTTTTCTGCCTTAGGTATCCAAATGCAATGAGAAATGATGATAAAATTGTAGTAAATACGACAATAATTGTGACAGTAATATGCATGGCATTTTGAAAATTCATCACTGTCTTGTCTCCATTCAATGGAAATAAACTATATCCAAATGTTGAAGTCAATTGCATTATCATTAATACTATATATCCAATCTTGCAAATAATATTATAATCTTTAAAAGCTTTTTTAATAAGTGCTATTAAAAATAAAATCATACATAAACTATATATATTGCAAAATATACTTAAAATGTCCCTATTAGGTGCTCCATCAGCTGTAAGTGAACTAATATCTGTTGTAATTGGATTATATGCTTTCCATAAAGCTTGCCCAAGTATTGTGTGTGCAATATAAAATAATGCTCCTATCATTCCTAATGACATGAATACCCTATAAGTAGTCTTTTTCATATATACCTCCAATTAATCTAACTTTATATATTCACATATAAAACTTACATGTTTAAACATCTTTTTTATAACTGGAGCTGTATCCTCTCCATTATTTACAGCATGAGCATACTCAAACGTTAATGCTAAAAGGCCATAATTATATTCATCTGCTATAAGCTCCATATTAATATTTTTTATCAATTTTTTTCTAGACATAACTTTTAAAACTTTTGTGATAAACCTTGATGGTTCCAAAATCATATTTTCTAGCATTAATTTTTTTGCCTTTTCATTTCTAAATTGCTCTGTATATATTATTCTTGCAATAGCATCAAGCGTGCCATTCAATGATTTTCCAAAACTAATAATCAACTGTTTAAATACATCTTCAACAGACATATAATCAAGCATCTTTTCAATTTCTTCTTCATTAGGTCTATATGCTGTTAAATTTTCAGCAAAATAGTCAAACAAACTACTAAGAATTTCTTCTTTGTTTTTATAATGATTATATATGGAACTCTCCTTTATACCTACCTCTTTAGCTATTTCTCTCATGGATACTCCATTATATCCTTCTTTAGAAAATAGCTTTACTGAAGTCTCAAATATTTCTTGTTTTGTGCTTTTTTTTGTTTCACTACTATGCATATTCGTACCTCGCTTTTATTTTTCTTAACTAACGTTTGATAGTTTCATATTGAATATTACTATCACTTGTTAGCTTTGTCAACGTGATAATGTAATCTATATACATATTTTATATCTACAGGACTTCGTCATAAATCTCATTGGGACAAAATAATAAGGGGAATCTACTCCATTATTACCTGGACTTGATTCCCCTTAATTATTAGGACTAATACTTTTCATGCTATTTTAAAAAGAAAATTAAGAAAGTTATAATACATATGCTTATTGGTATGCTCATAGAATTTACCACTCCTGCAAGGCCTTCATCACATTTACATAATCCACTAAATACTGGTGAGAGAACTGAAACCGGTGCAAATACTAATATAATTAAAACCTTTTTTATCTCTGAAGAAAAGGGTATATAAAAGTATATTATCAAGGCAAAAATAAGTGCACATATATAGCGAATACTTAGCATTGAGGCAACTTTAAGCAATTGCTCTTTGTGGAAATTGCATTCAAATATCATTCCTATCATAAGCATTGATAAAAAAGCATTTCCAGCACTTAAATTTGAAGTAACATTATAAATTACTCGTGGCAATTTAATTCCTGTTATAGCCACTATAAGCATCAATAGATATGTATCAAAAGGTACAGATGAAAAAATCTTTCTAATAAACCCTTTAATGCTCTGCTTTTCACCCTCCCATGCAACCACTGATGCAACAGCGTAGGTACCGCCTGTACACATTATTGAATTACCTGTATCAAAAAGGCTTGTTATGCCGACTGCATATGATCCTAAAAAACTTTGTACATAAGGAAGTGTAAAACATCCTATATTATATCCTGCAAGATTAAGAATATTAAAAGCCTTTTCCTTGTTATCTTTATTTCTTGCTATAACGTAACCTATTACTGACATGATTATATTAGCTAAAAATCCAATTAACACAATAAAAATCATAGATTTATCCATAGTAAAATTCGCAAATGCAGTAATAAGGGCACAAGGCAGAGTTATATTCATAACAATTCTAGTAACAATTTTATAATCTTTGTTGCCAAATATACCTATTCTTTTAAAAACATAGCCAATTATAATAATAAATACAAAGCTAAAAGCCTTTATTAATACGCCTCCCATTTACATCAACCCCTCATTTAGTCATATCATATCGTCCTCATCATTTTTACCTTTTTATTATAATACTTTTGGCTATTAACATTTCATTAATTTTAACCCTCTATCATAGAATCTTCTTTTTTATCTAAATTAAATACTCTCCAACCAATTAGAGATACAATCCAAACTAATACAAATATTCCAACAAGAATATATCCCATCTTGCCAAAATCAAGATTTTGAAGCCATCCCCAGAATCCACTATTTAAACCTTCCTCCTGAGCAAATACCTGTCCAACTTCTATAATGCTTATAACTCCTGCTGCTAATATTGAAAGACTAGTAATAGTTATATTGTAATATACTTTCTTCAATGGTGAAGTAAGCACCCATTGATATGCCGTAGACATAAAGAATCCATCCAATGTATCCATAAGGCACATGCCAGAAGTAAATAAAATAGGAAAAGACATAACTGCCATCCATGGCATGCCTTGAGCTGTTGCAGATGCTGATGTAGCTAGCACTGCTATTTGTGTTGCTGTATCAAATCCAAGTCCAAATAAGAAACCTATAATATAAATATGCCAATTTTTATTAGCAATTCCAAGCATCCTATTTATTGCACGATTTACGCGACCTTTATTTGGTCTCTCAACACTTTCCTCTATGTATGTACCGTCTCTCATTTTTTTAAAAGTTTTTATTATGTCTTTTAACATAATAAAATTAACAATAGCAAGAATTAGAAGAAATATTGCTGAAACAACAGTACCTATAACTCCTCCCACAGCTTGAAACTTGGGTATTGCCTTTTTTGCCCAATCAACTGCAAAAATTGTTACTGTTCCCATGATAATAACTACTGTGGAATGACCTAATGAAAAGAAAAATCCAGCCCCTCTTGTTTTCCCTCCTTGTTGAACAAGTTTTCTAGTCATATTATCAATACATGCTATGTGATCACAATCAAATGCATGTGCAAGTCCAAAAGTCAAAGATACAACCGCCATTCCAAGAAGTGCTGGAAATTTGAAAACTCCAGTTAAAAGAAATATCAATCCACAAATAAATATAAATATTACAAACACTCCATACTTTATTGCATCCACTTTCCAGTTTAAATTACCATTACTCATAAAAACATCCTTCCTTTTACTGTATTTAACACACAATAGTATTCAAAATCAAAAAATAATACCACAAAAGTTAATAACTATATATAATAGTCAACCTTCGTGGTATTTATCAAAATTAATATATGTATTTATTTTTATTATATAAAATATATGCCCTCGTAGCATATGTTTTATATAATACTACAAGTATTATAACTTGTAAATATCAATTTATGCTGTTAAATTTATTGATTTTTTTAAATCATTTATATTTTTATCATGATCTTTTTTATCAACTTTATTTTTATTATAAGCTTCAACTTCATTTTTTTTATTATTATTTTTAACATTACTTTTAGTTTCTGACTTATCAACATCTGCATCTAATTTTCCAATTTTATTTCCTATATAAACTGCACGTACATCAAGGTTAGACGCTTGAATTCTTTCTTTTTGAGCTGATTTTTCACTGCCAAATTTTTCATCAAAATCAGCATCTGATTTAAGTTCTTGTGAGCGGCCTTTTAATTTACTTCCCTCTGAGCCTAATACTTTAATTTGTTTATATGTACTAGAATATTTCACCAATTCATTAATGTTTTGAACACTATTATCTTCATTATCACTGCTATTTTGGCCATTATTATTTGAATTACTTTTGCTACTAGTGGATTGTTGAGTTTTATCAGTTGCTTCACTAATTTGCAATTGCTGAATTTGAGATTGAATTTTATCAATTTGATTTTGTAATTCTTTTACTGACTGACTAATATTTGTCGGATTTGAACTACTTGAATGAAGCTGTTTAATTTGCTTTTCTAATTCTTGTTTTTGACTTTGAAGTGATTTTATTTCACTATCATAATTGCTATTTTTGCTACTTTGACTATTATCTATTTTTGCTGTGCTGCCCCCTTTGTGTATTAAAAATGCATTTCTATTGCACGAAACTGAATTTATCATACTTTAACCCACTCCTTCCTTATTCATAATTATTATCGTTTTAAAATTTCTATATATTAGATATTATTGTATAAAAATCTAATTAGATATTAATCATCTTAGCAAAGGCATACTCCCTGTTAATTTATTGACTTTTTTCTTATTACCATAGATAGCTAGTCCAAAATAATTATGTTCTTCCTCTGCTGTAATTGTTACTTTTTTAATATATTCACTATATACATTACAACTTTGTGCAACATCAGAAAAATCAACTACAATCAAATCATCATAATAATCAATATACAATTCCTCTCTTAGCTTTTTTAAAACCTCTTGTGTTCCTTTAAGGATTGGAACTGGTATTGTAATTATTCCCAAATGACTTTTCCCAGAAAAATCAACCACATCTTCTCCCACAACTTCAGGAATATGCTTTCCTAATGTAATTCCTAGTATTGTAGAGGTATTTGCAATAACTCCTAAAGGAAGATCTTCATTTATAACTACAACGCATTTTGTATTTTGTTCTTTCATTATTTATTTTTCTCCTTATTTTTATAATTTATTTTCCATCAAAAAAAATCACTGATATTTATATATACTTATTTTTACTAATGACTTTCTTTATTCCTACATTTATTAGTAAAAATATTCATATATTGTTTTGGAGTTAATCCAATTAGTTTCTTAAAAAAATTAGAAAAATGGCTTTGGTCTGTAAATCCAGTTTTAATTGCTACATCTATGGGCATAACTCCATTTTCTAATAACTTCTTTGCCTTACCAATACGAATTGTTTGAAGATAATTATGAGGTGATATTCCTTTTTGTTTAGTAAAAGAATGCACTAGGTAATACTTACTTAATCCAGTTATACTACTTAATTGATTTAAAGTAATATTTTCCATATAGTTGTTTTCTAAATAATCACATACTGTCTTGATTTCTCTATTAACTTCCTGTACAGCTTTTTTAAAAACTAAATCTGAATATTCACTTATTAGTTGTTCAATTATAAACAGAAACAATTCTTCTTTTTTTAAATTCTTTTCATCTTGCATTATCATAAGATGCAGCTCACGCAAAGAAGATACAAGTTCATTATGAAACAAAACAACCTCTGAAAAGTTTGGCAGGTATTTCTTTCCCGTTATTTCAAATACAACTTTTTTCATTACATCTTCTTTAATATTAATACATCGATAATCAAGTGTTCCCCCATCAATTTGTTCACATGTATGATTATCTCCGGGGTTAAACAACATCAAATCTTCTGTTTCTATAATATATTGTTTATTTTTGCAGGATAACTGCCTTTTCCCTTTTTCAATAAAACCAATAACGTAATAGTCATGAAAGTGGTTCGGAAACTTTTGCATAATACCCTTGAAATTATAAGTCTCAACATTCAGTTCTGAATCAAAACATACAGTTCTGGTTTCATTTAACATTTACTCTTCCCCTTTCCTTTCATCTATTTTTAACAATATCATATAAATTAGAGTACTTCTTGTATGATATTGTTTTAAATAAATTCTATTTAAATTTTTATTTATCTATATCTAAAAAACCAGTTTTAATCATCATCTCTTGTACATGTGGATATTGATTGTTCGTTATTTTTTCATTTTTATCACCTGTTTTACTACATTTACACCACTCAGCATAAAAATAATCTAAATAATGCTTGTATCCTTTTTCTCTCCAATGGTTAATTAGTGATAGATAATGTTTATCTTTACTATCATACTCATTAACTATATTTTGAAAATCTTCATTATTTAATTTTTTATACTCATTATAATGTACTATTCCATTTCCGCTTAACCTACCTTTATTAGAGGATTTACAATTTTGCTTACCGGAATACCCTAGTATCAATGCAATCGATGGGAAACAATGTTTTTTAGGTAACTTTAATAAATTATATATCCTTTCTATATCTCCTCTATGCACACAATTAGTAAAGAATGAATCTATTCCTAGAGACTTTGCCGCTATTGCTGCAGTCTGAGCCGCAAGAATTGTATCCGTACTTCCAGTTATAAAATCCACAATAGGTACTTTGGACTCATAATCATATTCTAAAAAATGTGCCGTATCTATTACTCTGTTATAATCCACACAAAATACCAACATTACACTCCCAACATATCCTATCTTTTTCATTACTTCTTTATTATTTACAACTATAATTGAATATGTTTGACGACACGAGGCACTAGCAGCATTTACACATGCTTTTAATATGATTTTTAAATTTTCTTCAGATATTTCTTCATCTGAAAACCGCCTAACCGTTTTAAGACTTTCTATTATTTTTATAGTTTCATTCATTATCAATACCTCCAAAATGTTATTTATATTTTTAATAAATTTATATCATAATCTAAAAATATAATTCGGTACCGAACTATATTTTAAAAAAATTATCAGGTAAAATTATCTATTACCCGATTTAATAAGATGATAAACTCTTCCGTTTCATCTTCTGTAAAACCTTTAAAAAATCTATTTACTACATTATCTGAAATCTCTTTAAAGTCATTTTTTATTTTTAATCCTTTTTCAGTTAATACTATAAAAGAATATCTTTTATCTTCTAAATTTGTTTCCTTAGTAACATATCCATACAATAATAGTTTATCCACCAACTGAGTGACTGTAGATTTAGAACGATTAATTCCCTCACTTATTTCTTTCATAGTTAATTTTCCATTGTTATCGTAAAGTATATCTAATATGTTCCCATGTGATACTACTAGTCCATCTATACCACGTTCTTTAAGCTCCTCTTCAATATATTTAAAAATTTCACTTCTTATTTCTGTGATTTTTGATATAACTAAATACCTATTCATCATAAGTAATTCTCCAATTTTATGTATAGATTATAATATTATATTAGTTCATAGCCGAACTATTGTCAATGTAGTTTTTTTATCATACTGAAACTATTTACCATTTTTTTAATTACAACCAAACCAGGCATCACTTAATAATTTAATGGCAGGTTCTATATCCTCTGTGGGGATTCCCTTATAAGAAATTAATACTTTAATCTTTCCATTTTGCTCATAATTGTTTTTATCTATATAATATTTTGAAATAGGTGTAATTTTTATATCAACATCTTTAGCAAACCTAACAATTTGTTCTTCAGTCAACATCGTCTTAATCTCTAAAATACACCTCATGCCAGAACTACTGCTTATTAAATTTACATCATTTTTCATATAAGTATGAATTGCTTTTGTAATAATACTATATTTATTTTCATAATGTCTCCTCATTTTTCTAATATGACTTTGCAAATAACCTTTATTCATAAAACGCGCTAAAGCAATTTGGTTCAATTTAGAAGTTGTCTGTTCGTTCATTTTATATTTATCTAAAAACATTTTTAATAACCAATTAGGCAGTACCATAAAACTTATACGTAGACTTGGAATAAAAATTTTAGAAAATGTACATAAATATATTACTTTATCATAGTTATCTAAACTTTTTAATGATGGAATAGGTTTACCAACAAACCTCATTTCACTATCATAATCATCTTCGATAATAATTCCATTATTATTTTGTGCCCAATTTAAAAGCTTCAATCTATTCTTTACAGACATAATTACTCCTTTAGGAAATTGATGAGAAGGAGTAACAAACATAACCTTAGATTTAATATTTTCAAGTTGTTTTACATTTAATCCATCTTCATTCACCTCAATAGGTTTTATACTAAATTTATTTCTTTGAAAAATATATCGTATATAGTTGCTTCCTGGTTCCTCCATTCCAATGCTATTATAATTTTCTCTAAGCATTTGGCAAACCAAGTTTAAACAATACTGAGTACCTGCACCTACAATAATTTGATTCGGATGGCAAAGTACACCCCTGTTTTCATATACATATTTTGCAAGCTCACAGCGTAGTTCATATTCTCCTTGTGGGTCACCGTAGCTTAAAAGTCTTTCAAGCTCCTTATTTATAATTGAATTAATTATTTTTTTCCATTCTTTTATACTGTAACAATCTTTATCCATATATCGTGGTGCAAAATCATATTTATATTTTTTTATATTTTCAAGATTTTCATCTGTTAAATTTGTAGAATTAAAAACCTCAGGTACTTTTAGTAAATCAGATTGAATATCTTCAACTAAATAACCAACTCTAGGAATTCTCTTAATATATCCTTCAGCATAAAGCTGGTCATATGCAGCTTCAATAATGTTTTTACTTAACTGAAGGTGTTTTGATAGCGTTCTTAGTGATGGTAATTTTTCATTACCCTTAATATTTCCATGAATAATCTCTTTCTTTATACATTCGTATAATTGATAATAAATTGGACTATTCATCGTATTATCTATAATTGGAGTAAATGAAAATATAATGCTCATCTCCTTCTGTATCCTTTTATTAAAAAAATCTGTCCCTTTTATATATGACAAATTTCAATTATATTATAAATATTACCACAGTTTATAACAATAACTATTAACAAAATAATAAGTATAATAAAAGGAGAGGATTTTTATGTATAATTGTGCCTTATGTTCTATACATGCTTGTAGCAACGGCAAACTAAGCAATGCTCCAAAAAATTGCCCTTGTTTAAGTGAAAAAATGGATGACATTAAAACATTATATACCGATGACGAAAACTACAAAATTGCTCAAGCTTCAGCACTAGTTGTAAGTGAAAGTTATGGTAAAAAAACAAGATTAGAAGAAACTATAGATTTTGCAAAAAAATGCAACTATAAAAAAATAGGACTAGCCTTTTGTATCGGCTTAATGAATGAAAGTAAAGTTGTTAGTAAAATACTTTCTTATAATGGTTTTGAAGTAAGTTCTGTTATTTGTAAAAATGGTCATATTTCTAAGGAATTAATTGACATAAATAATACAAAAGTAGCTATGTGTAATCCAATTGGTCAAGCAATGTTTTTAAATGAAAGCCAAACAGATCTTAATATTGTTTTAGGTCTATGCGTTGGCCATGATTCTTTATTCATAAAATACTCAACAGCTCCTGTAACTGTTTTTGCAGTAAAAGACAGAGTTTTATGCCATAATCCTTTAGCAGTAGTTTACCAAGCAGATGCCTATTATAAGGATAAATTATTTCCTAAAAAATTTTAAAACTATATGAGTAACTTTCATTTTATAATCTCCACCATATAGTTTCTTCTTGTTTGTATTTTTTAAATCCGCATCTCTCAAGAATTCTTTGAGATGCAAAATTATCTAAATCAGTCTCTGCTATAACGTTTCTAACTCCTTCTTGTTTTAATGCCAAATCACACATTGCCTTAGCAGCTTCTGTCATGTATCCATTATGCTCAAATTCTTTACCTAATCCATAACCAATATCAACTTCGCAATTTTCATTAGGAATATTTTTAAAATCTACAGACCCCAACACAACTCTATCTTCCCTGCGAACCAAGAGAAAAAAGCTATGCCATAAATAATTTTAATTGATTAGGTGTTAGTAAAATAAGTTCCAATCGTTCATTTTTTATTATGATTTTTGCCTCCATTTAGTTAGCTCTTTCTCCAAAATAGGCTTTTGAAACCACTATACATAATTATTACAGCATAGTTGTTATTTTTTAAATTTGTCAAAGAAACAAGAAAGCATCTCTGCAAGATATTTAATATATTTTTCCTGCTTTTTAGAATCCTCTATAGAGGAAACAGCTATAGCATTTCTATTGGTAGTTTCAACTATCAATTTTGCAATAACTTCTGAATCTTCACCTGAAAAATAATTTTCTATTTCTTTAATTATTTCTTCATCACGTCTTTTTATTAACTTTTTTATTTCAGGATAATCATCCATAATCCTGTCTCTCTCCATAACAATTTTTATTTTTGATCTTATTTTTAATAATCCATCATATAGATAGTTATAAATTTTTGCTTTTAAATCATACTCTTCATCAAACAACTTTTTTAACAATTCTATAATTTTACTGCTGTCATCATCATATCCTAGGTTTAAACATTCATAATAAATTTTGCTTTTATCTTTAAAGTAATTATAAAATATTCCAATAGAAACCCCAGCTTCCTTTGCAATATCCTTAGAAGTTGTATCATAAAATCCTTTTTTATTGAAAAGCTCTTCTGCCGCTGCAATTAACTTTTTTCTAGTTTCAACTGCTCTTTTTTGTTTAGGTTTTTCATCATAATTTTTTTCCATAGAACCACCTTTTATATAAAAATTTATATTTAATAAATTAATTATAAAACTAAAAAAAATTAAGGTCAATAAATTTTGAACCAAAGTTCAATTTTGTATTGACAATAATTACTTGCATATATATAATAAAGCTGAACTTTGGTTCAATTTATTATATATTGGAGGACATTATGGACAATATAAAAAATTATTTAGGTCTTGTTGGATTATTGTTAGTTGGTTTCATAGGAAATCTAGATATTTCAGTAGTTAACATTGCTTTGCCATCTATAGAGAAATACTTTAATTCAGATTTAAACACTGTAATGTGGCTAACGTTAATATTTGCTCTAGTAAGTACAAGTGCCTTAATTCCAATATGCAAATTGGGAGATATGTTTGGAAGGAAAAAAGTTCTTCTTATATGCTTAATTATATTTTCAATAGCTTCAGTACTTTGTGCTATTTCTCATTCTTTAAATATTTTAATATTGAGCCGTGGACTTCAAGCCTTAGGCGCTTCTGCTTTAATGACTATTTCTATTCCACTGGCTTTAGATATTTTTCCAAAAGGAAAAAGGAATTTTATTGCAGGCATATGGGGAGCTATTTGTGCCTTGGCAATTGCAATAGGGCCATCTTTGGGAGGATATATTGTTCAGTTCTCTAGTTGGCGATATATTTTCTTTATTAACATACCTATTTGCCTTATAAGTTTTATATTGATTTTTAGTTTTATAGGAGAAAGTTTTAACCAAAATAACAATAAAAGCATTGATTTTATAGGAACAATTATTTTAGCTGCTGCTCTCTCAACGCTTACCTATTTACTTACCGAAGGAAACACCTATGGTTTCACCTCTAAAAAAATACTTACCTTATTCATAATAAGTGCAATATGTTTTATTGCCTTTACACTTTTAGAAAAAGCGATTTCTAATCCTATAATAAATTTTTCATTGTTTAAAATAAGAAGCTTCTTTATTTCATCTTGCACTATAGGTTTTTTAACGATTATAAGCGTGATTTTTTCTAATTTTATTAATTTCTTTTTTAATGGAATATCAAGTTATACCTCTTCAGAAAGTGGTAATATAATTTTCTTCTATGCTTTAGGTCTTATGATTTCCTCAATTATTGCTGGAAAATTAACTACAAAATTTAAAATATCCACTGTAACATTTTTTTCAGTTATCATATGCACAATTTCAATTTTTTTGCTAATACATATTTCCCCCAACACAACTAAAACAAATTTTATAATAATATTATTTATCGCTGGTTTAGGCTCAGGTGCTCCTAATAGTCAATTAGTGGCTTCTGCACTTTCTGATGTTCCCAATGAAAAATCCGGATTAGCTTCTGGTTTAACTAATATAATAGCAAAATTATTTTTCCTCGTACTAACTGCTATTATTACGTGCAGCTTAACCTATAGAGAAAATATCGCGTTTAACAACACTAAAAAATACTTAATTAATAATGTATCCTCTTCTCAGGTTTTAGATAAAAAAACAAAAAGTATTATTAAAACTAGTGTAGTTTCCCTAAATGAAAATAATTTTAGCTTAATACAAAAGAATATTACCTTAAACCTAAAAAAAGATGCCCAAACTACTATAAAGAATAGTTCAGACACCAAAACAAAAAAAACGATGCTGCAAAAGGTAACCTATATAAACAATTATCTAACTAAAACAATAAAAGCTACTAAAGTAGAAAGTATGAAATATTATTCTAACGCTTTTACAACTACCTTTAAGTTAAGCTTTATATTCCTTGTAATATCAATTTTATTATGTCCTTTTGTAAATCCTAATCGTAAAAGAACTGAAGCATAAAATATGATAAGTTGGGAGTATCATACTAAAAATTAGTGTAGCATTCCCAACTTATCATTTGAGTTTGTTCACATTACTTTTATCAATGAAATTACCGATTGTTTGTTCTGGATTTCTCATTACTAACAATACCTCCTGCTTATATTTTCTTTTATTTTAAAAATAACATATTCGACTGTATATACACACTTTTTTGTGTACATAGATTTTATTAATTACTTCAATAAACTACATACGTTCTTAATTAAGACAAAGGCGGATTGTTTTCATAGCTTGACGGCAAAGTTTGCATGAGAGCAAAGAAATGTTTAGGATCACCGGTACTAAAATATTCATACCAAGATTCCAACGTGTTTGATTGAAAAACGCCTAAATGTTCAATAATTTGTTTCGCCCATAACAAAGCTCCGGTGGAACTTGCAGTAATAAGGTTGTTATCCGTTACAGATGGCTTGTCGATATAAAAACTTTGTCCTTTATAACCAGGAGAAAACATTTCAAGAAATCCCGGTCCATTACTGGTATGCGGACGCTTATCCAATAGCCCAAAGTTGGCAAGCGCAGCAGTAGCCCCACAGATTGCACACACCGTAGCGCCTAAAGAAAGAAGTTCTCTTGCTTTTTCAATGATAGCTCCATGCTTTGGGTCGTTCCATGTATTTGCGCCCGGTAAAAGCAACATGCTTGCTTCGCTGGCAGCAATATCATCAATTAAGCAATCGGGCATTATTGTCAGCCCACCCATTGTATTGATTGGC
>JAQUXS010000041.1 GCA_028692255.1 Clostridium sp. | reverse complement strand
TTCATCACAATGTACATCCACTAGTTTATCATATTTTACAGCAAGTTCTATGGCTTTTTTTACAGAATCCACTCCATATTCTCTTGTAAATTCAAAATGAGGAATTGCACCAACTGCATCAGCCCCAAGTTTTACTGCTTCTTCTAATAATTTATACCCATTTGGAAATGAATTAATCCCCTCCTGTGGAAAAGCAACTATTTGTATATCCACAGAATCCTTCATCATTTCTTTAACTTTTACTAATGCTTTTAGTGCTATTAGACTTGGATCTGTAACATCTACGTGAGTTCTTACATACTGTATTCCATTTGCAATTTGCCATTTTAATGTCTTTACAGCTCTGTTTATAACATCTTCTTCTGTAAGCATCTCTTTTCTAAGTGCCCAGGTCTCTATCCCCTCAAACAAAGTTCCACTTATATTCCACTTTGGTTCTCCTGCTGTAAGAGCTGTATCAAGATGAACATGAGGTTCAATAAAAGGTGCAAGTACTAAATTACCATTACCTTCTATAATCTCCTCATTTGGTTTTTTTATATTTTGTGCTATTTCTTTTATTGTGCCATCTTCAATTAATATATCATAATTGTCCTTTTTATTCCTTAGTCTTACATTCTTAATTAGCATATTAGACTTCCCTTCTATAAAACAATTCACTTTTACAATTTATTTAATCTATAGATTTATTGGTACTAAATAGCTTACTAGATATATAATATAAAGCTGCTGAAATAACAATTATAGGGTAAATTGCTCCTATACTTTGAGTAAAAGTAGGTAAATTTTTAATTAATAAATATATTATAACTGAAGCAACCCATACAAAAATTGCAACTGGATTAAAACCATTTTTAAACCAATACTTTCCCTTATCGCTGCCAAAATCTTCAGCATCATATTTTTTCTTTTTAACTAGATAAAAATCTACTATTATAATTCCAAAAATAGGACCAAATACCATTCCTATATAATTTAAGAACATTTCAAAAGAATCCAAAAAATTTGATGCATATACTGGTACTATTGTAAGAATTGCTGCTAATATTGTAACTGTGAAAAGTGCTGTTTGTGATTTGATTTTTTTGTTTATGTTTGTAAGCGATATACCTGCACCCATAAGATTTATTGCATTTGCAGTTGTACTTGTAAGTATTATAACAAAAAGAGCAAGCATTCCTAGCCCAAGTTTACTTACTATAGTACTTGGATCTGAATTGTTTGGATCGTAAACTCCTGTAGTAACTGCCGCTCCTATTGCACCAATTATTCCAACAAAAGCGAACCAAAATAATCCTACATTTGCTCCTATTATAGGTGCTATTGTAGATGCTTTTTTAGACTTGCTATATCTTGTAAAATCTGCAATTGCAGGAACCCATCCTAAGCTAAATGCAGCCATTGCATCAAAAGCTGAGCCTATACTCATAACTTTATTTGAAGGCGGTCTCCAGCTGATTATTCTGCTGATTGGAACTTGTTTTAAAACTACTACTGTTTCCCAAATTCCTAAAATGAGAATAAATACAACTCCTATTTTTTCAACCATTTTTACTGATTTATGTCCAGTTGCTATTGAAATCAAGTGAAGCACGCTCATAATTGCGATTCCTATAAGCATTGTTTTGTTGCTTCCTTTTGAACCATATGCAGGAAGTCCTATTGTATCTTTTAATATGTAACTTATTGATATTGCCGCTATAAATGTATTAACTGCTGTCCATCCTATAAATTGCGTTATGTTAAGTATTGATGGAAGGAAGCTTCCTCTTACTCCAAAGGATGGTCTTGTAAGAGCCATTGTTGAAGTTCCTACTTTGTAACCTATAAATCCTATTAATGCCATTATTATATATGCAATTGGATTTGAAATTAAAGTTACAAGAATTGCTCCTCCAAAAGCGGCACCTGCTACTACACCACCAACATACCACGTTCCATTATTGGCATTAGCACCTATCCATGTAGCAGTCATGTCTAAGAAACTTATAGACCTTTCATCTTGAGGTACTTTTTCAAGGGCAGAATATTCCTTGTGAGCTTTTTCATTTGTTTTACTATTTTGCATTCTTTTCCTCCTTTTTAATAATTATCTTTTATATAATACTATATCTTAGTAAATAAATATATGTTTTTTTACCAATCTATATAAATCAGATATTAGGATAAATTATGTTTATTGCAAAATAGCTTTTTTTATATATTTTTACAAAAAATTAAAAAACCCTTTAAAGAGTAACCTCTTTAAAGGGTGAAAATGTCTACTGAATTAAAGAACAGTAATTTTTTCTGCCTGTGGTCCTTTTTGTCCTTCAACTACATCGTAAGAAACCTTTTGGCCTTCTTCTAATGTTTTATAACCATCTGCATTAATTTGTGAGAAATGAGCGAAAACATCTTTTCCGTCTTCTCCTGTTATAAATCCAAATCCTTTTTGTGCATTAAACCATTTAACTGTACCAGTCATTAACCGTACCTCCGAAATTTTATTTTTCTTAAACTCTTTGTAATAACACACCCATAAAATTTCGATATGACAATACTTTTACAAGTATTAATTGAAACATATCTGTGTATAAATTATTTACGATTCATTTAAGTATGGTTAAATTATACCACTTTTTTTTTTACAAATCAAGTTTTTTGCTAAAAATCACTTGAAAAGTTTTACTAATTCGGCATATGACATACTTTTTAATCCATTAGAACTAGAGATTCCATCCGTTAATAAACTTTCGGCTAATTTTTTCTTATTTTCTTGAAGATCTATTATTTTTTCCTCAATAGTGCCTTCTGCTATAAGCTTTATAACATGGACTTTTTTCTTTTGCCCTATTCTATGAGTTCTGTCAGTAGCTTGTTCCTCCACTGCTGGATTCCACCATGGATCAAAATGAATTACAATATCTGCTGACGTTAAATTAAGTCCTGTTCCACCAGCCTTAAGGCTTATTAAAAACGCACAATTTTTTCCACTATTAAATTCTTCTACAATTTTCATTCTACTTTTTGAAGGAACCGAACCATCTAAATAACTGTAACTTATTTTTTCTTTAGCCATTCTTACGCCAATATTCTTTAAAACAGAAGTGAATTGTGAAAAAACAAGTATTCTATGCCCGTCTTCAATATTCTCTTTCAATATTTCAATAAGTTTATCTATTTTAGACTTTACTCCGCTATAATCCTCCATAACTATAGACGGATCTAAACATACCTGCCTTAGCTTCGTAATGTATGCAAGTATCTCTATTTTGCTGCTTTTAAATTCATCATCTTCTACCTTTTTCTTTATAAGTTTTAACGCATACTTTGCAAACGTAGAATATATTTTTTTCTCTTTATCACTTAAACTTACCATTACCATATTTTCAATTTTATCTGGAAGTTCTTTTATAACTTCTTTTTTAGTTCTTCTTAAAATAAATGGCTTTATAAGTCTATTTAGATCTTCAATTACCTCTGGCTCTTCTTTTATTTTTTTATAATATTTTACACTAAACATCTTCTCGTCATATAAATACCCAGGCATAACGAAATCAAAAATTGACCACAACTCCATTACAGAATTTTCAACAGGTGTTCCTGAAAGTGCAAATCTATTTTTAGCCTCTATTTTTTTAATGCATTTTGCATTTTCAGAATGTGCATTTTTAATATTCTGTGCCTCATCAATTATACAATAATCAAAAGTAACACCTTTAAGCTCTTCAATATCCCTTTTTAAAATATTATATGTTGTTACTACCACATCCATTTTATTTATATTACTTAATATTTCTAGTCTTTCTTTTTTATTTCCAACAGATGCTGCAACATTAAGACTAGGTGCAAACTTTTTAAATTCATTCTTCCAATTATAGATAAGTGATGTTGGAACTACAATTAATGATTTACTTTTATCCCTTGATAGCAGAAAAGCAATGGTTTGAAGAGTTTTTCCAAGTCCCATTTCGTCTGCTAATATTCCCCCAAAGCCAAGATAATCGAGAGTCCTAAACCAATTGTACCCTGTTTCTTGATATCCTCTAAGTTTTGCCTTTAATTTTTCTGGAAGCTTAAACTCAGTATTACTTATTTTCTTTAATTTTTCGCTTATACTTTTAAGTTTACCTTCACCTTTTATATACCTTAAATCATTTTTTTCAATATACTCTTCCACATATACCGCTTTATTTTTAGGTATAATAATTTGGTTTTCATCTATACTAGAAGGTGCAACAACATCAAGCAGTTTCAAAAAGTTTTTAATCTGTAAACTTTCAAGATCAATAAACTGTCCGTCTTTAAGTTTATAATATTTAAGTTTATCTCTAAAAGCCCTAAGTATTGATGTCATTTCTTGTTTAGGAATATCTGCTATGTTAAAATTCATTTCAAAGTAGCTGTACTTTCCAGTTTTTATATCTGCTTTTATACTGCTACTTCCTATGTTTTTAATTCCCTTAAAATTTTCAGAATAAAAAACCTCGCCTATTTCTTCAAGTCTTTTAACTTCTACCTTAAAAAACCTAAAAATATAATCGTCAGAAGATAGCATTATGCAAAATTTATTTTTCGTCTTTTCAAATCCAAGAGACCTTACTATTCCTATAACTTGATTTTCTCTTTTTGTGTTTCTATATATTACCTTTTCACTGCAATCTTCAAATATATTAAATTCAAATCCAGCATATTCTACTTTCAAATAGAGAATTACTTCTTCATCTTTTTTATCAAAATAAAATTTAAAATTACATTTTGCCCTTACAATTTTATTTTTTATATTATCTGAAAGATAAGTTTCCATAGAAACTTTTTCAAGATTAGGTATGAGCTTTTTAAGTATTACCTCTTCTTTTGACTTTGGAAAAGTTACAACTTTATTTTTATTAAAAACTTCAAGATATGGCTTTAACCTGTCACAGTACTCTAAGTCAGGAATGTAGATATTAGCTGCATACTCAAAAGCATCTTCATCTTCGGTTAAAATTTTAGGCATGCCTTCTTTTATTTTTAATATGTATTTTTCTTTCACATTTTTCAGATCAAATTCAAGTGGAATTCTATCAAATATTATTTCAGTTTCATAGGGCCTTGATAAAAAGCCTTCATTTAAATAAACTCTGTGATTCTTTATTATACTGAAAAACTCTCTTACAAAATAATCAGGTATATTTATATATTTACCTTCAATAACAGAATTTTTGTTTCTTTTAAAATTTGTTTCCAAATCAATATTTTGCAGCGTTTTTAAAAATCGGAACAGTTTTTTATCTTTACTTGCCATTGAATATTTCTCTGTATCAAAAACAAATCTCTTTCCAAAATCAATCTTTCTCTTGTTATAAAATGATGCAATAAATTCATTCATATCCCTTAAAACATAAAGGCTTGATGAACTCATAGATGAGTCTCCTATTTTAAACTGTGCAGAAATTTTATGAGTCCATACATTTCTATTAACATAAACTTCTAATTTTATTTTTTCTTTTTCTGTTTCATTATCTAAAAGAGTTCCTAGCGTATCCCTTACTTTAAGTACCTTTGGAGCTTCTAAAACTTTATCACTCTTAAAAGCGGGATCTTTTAAAATTTCATCTTCTGCTTTATAAAAACTTGCTATAAGGTGTTTGCAGCAGTAATTCTTTTTATTTTCATGATTCTCGTAATCTTTACAGCTGCAGTAGGTTGAAATTATAGTTTTATTAACTGCATCAATTTTTATTTTTGTCAAATACTCATTAAAGAGGCTTTCTGAAATAACATTGCCATTTACATCAATAATATCATCTTTATTTTCAACTTTTATTGAAGAAACAAGGTCATTATTAAAAACTCTAAGACCTTTTGCTTCATTTTTACCACTAGTCTGTTCATTAAATAGCTGAAGTAAATCGTATTTATCCATTTTAAACCTCCTTAACATAAGCATTTACATATAAATAATTGGTTTTATAAATAATCTTATTCTTTACGCACTAACCAGTGAGTTTTTTCTTTTGCCTTTTCAAATCCAAGTTTATTTTGAAGATTTAATGAAGGTTCATTTCCTTGAAATACTTGACCATAGGGGTATCTACCCTGTTCTATTGCAAGATTTATGGCAAAAGCTTCAAGTTTTAAAGCTATACCTCTTTTTCTAAATCGTGGTAAAACCTCAAGAATACCTATAGAACCTTCCTCATGACTACCAACGAATCCACAAAGTGTACTGTCCATAAAAGCTCCATACATTTCACCTTCATTTATTCTCTTTTCAATATAACCTTTTTCCATTTTATCCAAACTTGAATAATTGCTTTTGACATATTCCTTATATTTATCTGTAATTCTCCTAATATCTATATCATCATTATAAACATTTATTTTTTCTTTACTTTTATAAAGGACATTATAACATGACACTTCTTCTTCTAATCCAAATTTTTTCATTAATAGATCACAGTAATTATTTTGATGAGTTACAATAATATCAATATCTTTAGGAATTTTTAAAATAATCTCTTCTGCAGTTTGTATATCCAATGCAGACATCATATATATACCTGATTTTGTATCATAAATAAGGACGCCTCTAGCTGAAGCAAATATTATATTGCACTTTCCTCTTCTAATGCTTTCAATTATGTCAATATTTAACAACACATTTTTAAATAGCATTTCATTTGCTATATCAACTTTCATAATAAATTTTCATCTACTTCCATTTTAGCTCTTTTTTCAAATTTTGTAGTCAATATCTTTACAATATACATTAGAGCTGATGCAATTAGTGCTACTGCTAAGGTAACTGTCCATATGGATTTGTATCCATGTCTTTGCATATATGCTCCTGAAAAGCTTGTACTTAATGCTGAGCCAATTCCCCAGCCAACTGAACTCATAGCACTTAATCTTGCTCTATAGTTACTAGGGCTGTTATTAGCAACGTATACCCCTGAATTTATTGTGCTAAGTATTTCTCCTATTGTCCATATAACTGTAGATAACATGAGAAAAATCATATTTTTATTTATAAAAGCTATCATTCCAAACCCTACAGCATACATAACTCCAGCAAAAACCATATTTGTAATTGAATGATTTTTCTTTGTAACTGCTGTTACAATTGAAGTTAACAATAGTACAGTTATAGCATTTATACTCATTAAATAGCCAAATAAATGTGCTCCACTGTTGCCATACATGCCCTTTAATGTTATTGGCAGTGCAAAAGTATGCTGAGAATATACAAAGCTATAAATTCCACTTATTACTAGAAAGAAGCAGATATATGGCCTTTTTCTAAGCATTTGAAATACATTTCCCTGTTCAAATTTTTCTTTTGAATTTTCATCTCTTCCGCTAATATCTTGATTCATAACTGGATTAGTTTCACTAATATTTTTCCATACTAAAATCACAGCCATAAATGAAGTAAAAGCATCCCCTATAAAAAGCATTGGTAAAAAATTATTAAACAATATACCTGCTATAATAGGTCCTATTGACACTCCTATATTTATGCCGAGATACTGCAAGGCAAATCCAGCTTGTCTTTGCCTTTTAGGAACAATATCTGCTACCATGGAACTAAATGCTGGCCTTATGAATCCATTAAAGAAAGTGCTTATAAAAAGACAAATTATACTTATATAAACATTTTTAGTAAAAGCACAAGGTAAAAGAGCTGCAGCTGCAATAGATTGAGAATATATAAATGATTTTTTTCTCCCAACTTTATCTGCTATTTTTCCACCTATCATTGATGCTGGTATAGTTATAATTGATGACATCATAACTATAATACCTGCAACTGACTCTGTAACGCCCATTTTTTCAGTAAGATAAAGAGCCAAAAAAGGCATTACAAAATCACCAAATCTATTTATAACCTGAGCCCAAAATAAAACATACATACCTCTTGGCAATCCCCTATAATTGTAGATAAGTTTTTGCATAAAAAGATGCCCCCATATTAACTTTATTTTATTTTTTTGCCTTTTGAATTCTCACATTCTTTCCCTTTATAGTTTTGTCTTTAAGTCCTCTTAACACCATGTCACCTTTTCCAGAAAGTATCTCTACATAAGAGAAGCTATCTTGTATATCTATTATCCCTACATCTTCTCCATTTACCCCTTCAATACTTGAAATTGCCCCGGCAATATCTCCCGGTCTTATTTTCTTTTTTTTTCCAGCATTTATATATAATTTAGTTATATCGCTATTTAATTTGCTGCTGCTTAACTCTTTTAATTTAGGACTAACTTTTAATTTTTCTGCTAATATTTTTCTGCCTTTTTGAGCTTCCTCCTTATCAATAATTTCACCCTTTTTAATATTGAAATTAAATTTATCTTCAATACTTTGAAGAAAGCTATGTTGGTATTCAGTTATGAAACTTACTGCGGTTCCGGTCTTTCCAAATCGTCCAGTTCTACCTATTCTATGTATGTAGTTTTCTGTTTCTACTGGTATGTCATAGTTTATAACATAATCTATATTGTCCACATCGATTCCCCTAGCTGCAATATCTGTACATATTAAGAATGGGAATTCACCTTTTTTAAATCTGTTCATTACATCGATTCGATCCTCTTGAAGCATACCGCCGTGAAAACATTTTACAGGAAGTTTTATATCCTTCATCTTGTTAAATACTTCCTCAACAGTATTTCTAGTGGAACAAAATATCATAGCACTATCTGGTCTTTTTACATAAAATATATCCTCTAAAAGTTCAAATTTATCACTTTCATCTACTTCATAGTAAAACTGTTCTATCCTATCGTTATTAGAATTTTTATCTTCAATCTCAACCTCTACAGGATCTTTCATATATTTATTACCAACTTCGATTATTTTTTCAGGCATAGTAGCTGAAAATAAGAGCATAATTCTCTTTTTAGGTAATCTTTTTAATATACTCTGAATCTGGTCAATAAATCCCATACTAAGCATTTCATCTGCTTCATCTATTACAATATATTTTATTTTTGTAACATCCAAATTACCACTTTCTATATGGTCAATGGTTCTTCCTGGCGTTCCAACAACTACATGGACTCTCTGCCTAAGCTGACTTTTTTGAATGCTTGAACTTTCTTTTCCAAAAACTGCAGTACATCTTATTCTCTTGTACCTTCCTATGTTTTTAAAATCTTCTTTTATTTGAAGTGCAAGTTCTCTTGTTGGAGAAAGTACTAATGCTTGAGGTTTTTTCTCTAAAAGCTCTATTTTTTCACATATTGGTATTGCAAAGGAAGCAGTTTTTCCACTTCCTGTCTGTGACTTTACCATAACATCCTTATTTTCAAGTATAAGTGGAATAACTTTTTGCTGTACAATTGATGGCTTACTATATCCTAGCTTATCTATTGTCTTAAGTATTTCCTCACTGAGTCCAAAATCTTTAAAATTTATATCATTCATATTTTATCCCTTTTCACAATTTATTTTTATATAATATTTTAACACATAACTCATTGTATTGAATACATGCAATCTTTCATCTTAATTATTGCCATTGTTTTATTTTTTAAATACAATATTTTTTAACCTATGTTACAATATTATTAATTAATTTTACGAGGTGATTTTATGTTAAAAATAGGTTCACACGTTTCAATGAAAGGTAAAAAAATGTTATTAGGTTCCGTAGAAGATGCACTTTCCTATGGAGAAAACACTTTTATGATATACACTGGTGCACCGCAAAATACATCTAGAAGACCTATTTCAGATCTAAGAGTTGATGAAGCAATAAAGCTTATGAAAGATAACAGTATAGACGAATTTGTAGTTCATGCTCCATATATTATAAATCTTGCAAATACTATAAAACCTGAAACTTTTAATCTTGCGGTTAGTTTTTTAAGAGAAGAAATAAAAAGAACTGATGCATTAAAACTTGCAAATCAAATTGTGCTCCATCCTGGTGCTCACGTTGGTGCTGGAGCTGATGCTGGAATAAAGCAGATAATAAAAGGTTTAAATGAAGTAATAACCAAAGATCAGAGGGTTAATGTTGCCCTTGAAACCATGGCAGGAAAAGGCTCTGAATGTGGAAGAAGTTTTGACGAACTTGCAAAAATAATAGATGGTGTAAATTATAATGAAAAAATTACGATATGCATGGACACCTGTCATATTAATGATGCTGGGTATGACGTTATAAATAATTTTGATGGAATTTTAGAGGAATTCGACAAAATTATAGGTCTCGATAGATTAAAGGTCATCCATTTAAATGACAGTAAAAATCCAAGAGGCAGCCAAAAAGATAGGCATGAATTAATTGGTCTTGGTACAACAGGCTTCGACGCTCTTTGTTATGTTGCAAATCATAAAGCTTTAGAAAATGTTCCAAAAATACTTGAAACACCTTTTATTGCTGATTCCGATGGAGTTAAAAAACCTCCTTATAAATTTGAAATACAAATGCTTAAAAATAAAATATTTAACGAAAATCTTAAAAAAGATATATTCACAGATAATATTTAATATTTCGATAATTTTATTGATTTTACGTTCTATCCGTTATATTATATAATTAATAATTATTATTTTATAATAAATTCTATACTTGGTGGTGATTTGTGTGAAATCAGTAAAAATGTTTGTAACTAGTTGGTGTCCTTATTGTAAAATGGCTCTTTCCATTATGGATGAGCTAAAAGAGAGTAATCCTACATATAAAAATATTGATATAGAAATAATAGATGAAGAAAGAGAGCCTGACATTGCTAAGGAATATGATTACTACTATGTTCCAACCTACTTTGTGGATGATAAAAAGCTTCTCGAAGGTGTTCCATCAAAAGAAATTATACAATCTGTTTTTGAAACTGCATTAAAATAGACATGAAAACGGGGGATTTTTAGTATGAACTTGCATCGTTTGATTGGACCTTCTGGATTTTTAGTTGGTTTAGCATTTACAATTTCTATACTTAACTTTTTTGTGAAATTTATAAACAAAACTTTTGTCAACAAATTAGATAATAGTTATAAAAGTTTTAAAGTGGTCTATAGAAAAATTTTAAAAATAGTTGTTAAATATCATAAAATTTTTGGTGTTCTCGCATTGCTTTTTCTAGCTATTCATTTTTATGTTGCATATTTTTCTAATAAAATAAAATTTTCAGGTATAATTGCTGGTTTTATAATGATTTTAGTAGTACTGTTAGGTATTTACGGAAATTCAATTTCAAAAAACAAGCGTGGAAGCTGGCTAAAGCTCCACAGAATACTTGCTTTTATTTTATTAGCTACTGTAGCATTACATTTACTTTAATTTTATTTCTTGAAAAGTTCTTTTGGAATATGACAATATCCATCAGGATGCTTTTCAAGATATTTTTGATGATACTCTTCAGCATCATAGAAATTTTTAAGTGGTGCAATCTCTGTAACAATGGTAGCTTTGTACTTTTTCTGTTCCATTTCTTTTGAGGATTCTATAACTTCTTTGTCAGAATGCTCTATATAGTATATTCCTGTACGGTATTGAGTTCTTTTATCTCCTCCCTGCCTATTCATTATAGTTGGATCCACAACCTTCCAATAAGCTTCTAAGAGTTTTTCACACGAAAGCACCTTTTCATTGTATTCTATATAGCAAGCTTCTGCATACCCTGTTGTATTTTTACATACTTCTTCATATGTAGGATTTTTCATATCTGCTTTTCCATTTACATATCCAGTTCTTGTATCCATTACTCCTTCAATTGAATTAAAATAAGATTGCACTCCCCAAAAACATCCACCTGCCAAAATTATTTTTTTCATTTTTGTAGCCTCCCTTATTATTTCCAAAATAAGTCATTGAATGATCAATCTATAAAATATATATTATCCTTGAAAATTTAAATATGCAATAGTAGATACATATTTTTACCCTCAATAAACTTATACTATGATTAAGAAATTCAAGGAGGTAAAAATATGAATAACTTAATTAAAAATATAGAATTTTCAAAAGTGGTTAATTTAAAGGCATTAATATCATATCAGCAAGGTCAAGTTGTAAGTAGAACTATTTCACAGACACCTTCTGCAAATATCACTTTATTCTCACTTGACAAAGAAGAAGGCATAAGTACACATGTAACTTCTGGAGATGCTATGGTACAAATATTAGATGGTACAGCTGAAATCACTATAGGTAATGATATCTTTAATGTTAAAGCAGGTGAAACAATAATAATGCCATCTAATGTTCCTCATGGACTTGAAGCTCGTGAAAAATTCAAGATGCTTTTAACAGTTATAAAGGGTTAAAAATTTTTAATAGACACCACAAGTATTTAACTTATTATCTGCTAGAGTTGATAAAGAGGAAAAAAAATTGCATTCATTATTAGAAAATAAGTTTTAAATAGAATTTTTCTGTCAATAATTACCTACATAGAGGTGATTTTCACAATGGCAATTAAAATAAATTCCGCCACTTTCACAGGTATAAATGGAATACTAGTAAATGTAGAAGTAGACATTTCAAGAGGTCTTCCTACTTTTAATATAGTTGGTCTTGCAGATACTTCAGTTAAGGAGTCAAAAGAAAGGGTTAGGGCTGCAATTATAAATTCAGGCTATACTTTTCCTATAAAAAGAATAACGATAAATCTTGCTCCTGCAGATTTAAAAAAAGAAGGGTCACTATTTGATCTTCCCATTGCAATTGGCATTTTAGCTGCAACAAATCAAATTAACAGTAAGAATATAAATGAATATATTTTTGCAGGCGAGCTGTCTCTTGATGGATCACTAAAGACAATAAAAGGTGCTCTTCCAATTACAATAGAAGCACTAAAGAAAAACATATCCAAAGTAATAGTACCAACAGATAACGCTGCTGAATGCTCTATAGTTAAAAATTCTAAAGTTTTTGCATTTGATACTTTATCCCAAGTAACCGATTACTTAAAATATAAAGATTCCCTGCCCTTTACTTATAATCAAAGTGCAGAATATGAAAATTCAGATTTTGACTTTAGCGAAATAACCGGACAGGAAAGTGCAAAACGTGCTGTTGAAGTTTCAGCAAGTGGTAATCATAACATTTTACTTCATGGTGCTCCAGGTTCAGGCAAAACTATGATTGCAAGAACTATTCCAGGGATACTCCCCCCACTTCTCTACGAAGAAGCTCTTGAAGTCACACAAATTTATAGTGTATGTGGAAATCTTAAAAATAAAGGTTTAATCTTCAAAAGACCTTTTAGAAGCCCTCATCACACAAGCTCACAAATTGCCCTTGTAGGTGGTGGAAGCAAACTTATTCCAGGAGAAATTTCCCTTGCACATAACGGTATACTCTTTCTAGATGAAATACTGGAATTTAAAAAAAGTGCACTTGAAGCCCTCCGTCAGCCTCTGGAAGATAGATTTATAAGATTTTCTAAAAGTTCAGGAAGTGTATGCTATCCCGCAAACTTCATGCTTGTAGCTGCATTAAATCCATGTCCTTGTGGGAATTATGGTTCTAAAAAAGAATGTACTTGTACTGATTTTCAAAGAAAAAGATACATTTCAAAACTTTCAGGAGCACTTTTAGATAGAATTGATATATTCTGTTCAGTTAATTCACTAAATTATTCTCAAATAAAAGCTAATAAAAAAGGTGAAAGTTCAAAAACAATTAAGGAAAGAGTTACTAGGACAAGAAAAATACAATTAGAAAGATTTAAAAATGAAGATATAAACTATAACTCACAAATGCAAAAAAAACATATAAACAAATATTGTAAACTAGACAACTCTGGGAAAAAGATTATAGAAACTTTATTTACTAACTTTAACGTAAGTACACGAGCCTATATTAGAATTCTAAAGGTAGCGCGAACCATTGCAGATATGTCTGAAAATGAAAATATATCATCAAGTAATATAATAGAAGCTATGGAGTATAGAAAATTTATTGATGGAAAAATCGTGTAAACTAACAAAATGAGTTTCTAAATTAACTTATTAATTCAGAAACTCATTTCAATTTATGCAAAATTATTTTTTCTTATTTTCCCATAATAATCAAGCACATGTCTTTCATATTCTCCATTCATAAGCTCTGATTTCATAAGAAAATCAGCCGTTGAATTGTTCATTGCAACAGGTATATCATATAAAACTGAAATTCTTAAAAGTGCCTTTACATCTGGATCATGAGGCTGAGAAGTTAGTGGATCCCAAAAGAAAATCATAAAATCAATATCTCCGTTTACTATAGCAGCGCCAACTTGCTCATCTCCACCAAGCGGTCCACTTTTAAAAGCTTTTACCGTAAGTCCTGTATTCTCGGAAACAAGTTTCGCAGTAGTGCCTGTCCCACATAATAAATGTTTACTTAACATCTCTTTATTCTTATTAGTCCAGTCTATAAGAGCTGTCTTTCTATTATCGTGCGCAATAAGTGCAATTTTTTTTTGTGTTTGTATTATTTCTCCCATATTTACCCCCAATTATAGTTAAATTAAAATTCATTCTGATATCGTTATCATTATATCATATAAATTAATCCTTAAACAATTTTTTAAAATAATCATTAACATTATAAAGTTAATTAAAGTTTAAACGAAACTTATATTATAAACTAGCTTTCGGAAAAATAAACATTAGAAGGGATGAACTTTATGAGCAATAAAGATGAAATATTACTAAAATCTGGTACTGGCGAATTAGAAATAATAGAATTTGTAATTGGTGATAAACATTACGCAATAAACGTTATAAAAGTTAAAGAGATTCTTGATGTTAAATCAAGTAAAATAACCAAAATCCCAGAATCAAATCCTGCTATTGCTGGACTTATACTTTCAAGGAAAGAAATTTTAACATTAATTGATTTAAAATACGTATTAGACAAAACTAGTAAAACAAGTACTCTATCACAAGTCATTGTATGTGAATTCAATAAATTAAAAGTTGCCTTTAGTATTGATAACATAGTAGGAGTTCACCGTATAAAATGGGAAGAAATTTTAAAACCAGATGATATATCTGTAAATTCACTAGTGGTTGGAAACATAGTTATGGGTGAAGATATAATACTTATGCTTGATTTTGAAAAAATAGTTACAGACATTAATCCAAACACAGGAATAAATGAAAATAAAATTGTAAATGTTAATTATAAACAAAGAGACAATATAAAAATAGTTCTTGCAGATGATTCACCTCTTATAAGAAGACTTTTAAAAGATACTCTTACAAAAGCTGGATTTAAATCATTACATATTTTTGATGATGGAAAGCAAGCTCTAGACTACTTAAAAGACATTGCTGAAAAACACAGTGAAGATTTCAAAAAAGAAGTTCAGCTTTTAATTACAGATATAGAAATGCCTCAAATGGATGGTCTTACACTTACTAGAAAAGTAAAAGAAGATCCTATTCTTAGGGAACTTCCTGTAGTAATATTCTCTTCCCTTATAACAGATAATTTAAGACATAAGGGTGAATCAGTAGGTGCAGATGCTCAGCTTAGCAAACCTGAAATTGGTGAACTTGTTGAAGTAATAGATAAATTTATTGCAGATAAAAAGTTAGATTAATGTGATTACACATTAATCTAACTTTTTCCTTTAAATTCAGTTCCACAGCTTCTACAAGTTATAGTTATATGTCCCTTTTTTCTTGGTACTCTCATCTTCTGAGAACATTTGGGACATTTAAATATTTTATACTTTTTACGCTCACTAAATTTATATTTAATTGTGTAGAACTTCTGCCTTATTATTTCTAAACCTCTATTAAACCATTGAAGTTCTTGGTATCTTTTATATTTATTCTTTGAAATTCCTCTAAAGGCTGCATACACAAGTAACAAAATTCCTGGAATAAGGCTCCATCTATTCAGTAAAAATATCGCACCAACAATAAATAAATATCTTGAGAAGTTGTCAATTCCGTAAGAATCTTTAAATAATCTACTAAATTTGCCCATTTAAACACCCCGCTTAACTTTTATCAATATAATCACATTAACACATTACTAGAGGTGAATTCAAGGGAACATTTTGTTAACATTACTTTAGTACATCTTTAACATCCCTTACAAAATCTTTAACTTCACTTATCATACTATTCTCATCTTTTTCATTATCAACCTTTTTTACTATAGCACTTCCAATAATAATTCCATCACAATATTTTTTAAGTTCCTCTGCCATTTTTGCATTAGAAATCCCAAAACCTATTGCTTTAGGTATTTTAGAATATTTAGAGACAGTATCCATATATTCTTCCATGTTTGTATTTATACTGCTTCTTGTACCTGTAACTCCAGTAGTTGATACACAGTATACAAATCCCCTTGCATGGGTAACTATCTTTTTAATTCTTTCCTTTGATGTAGGTGCTATTAACGGTATAAGTGCCACTTCATAATTATCTGCAATTTTTAAAATATCTTCTCTCTCTTCAATAGGAAGATCTGGTATTATAATTCCATCAACTCCTGCTGTTTTACAATCTCCTATAAACTTCTTCATACCATATTTAAAAATACAATTATAATAAACAAGATATACCAATGGAATTTCAGTATTTTTTCTAATTTTTTTTACTTCATCCATTATTTTTGATATTTTAGTACCATTTTTAAGAGAACGAAGAGAAGATGTTTGAATTACAGGTCCATCTGCTATAGGATCTGAATATGGAATTCCAAGTTCTATAATATCAGCTCCTGATTCCTCCATGGCATAAACAAGCTTCTCCGTTGTTTTAAAGTCAGGATCTCCTGCTGTTATAAAAGGTATCATTGCCTTTTCATTTTTCTCTTTTAATTCTTTAAATTTCATTTCTATTCTATTCATTTAAACTTACCCCCATTACTTTAGCTATAGTATTAATATCCTTGTCTCCCCTTCCAGATATATTCACAATTATTATTTTATCCTTATCAAGATTTGGAGCGAATTTCATGGCATATGCAAGAGCATGAGAACTTTCAAGGGCAGGTATTATTCCTTCAAGCTTTGAAGTTATCATAAATGCATTTACAGCCTCTTTATCATTGGCATAAACATATTTGGCTCTTTTTATATCATTTAAATATGCATGTTCAGGTCCAACTCCTGGATAATCAAGTCCTGCTGAAATTGAATAAGCTGGTAGGATCTGACCATCCTCATCTTGAAGCACATAAGTCATCATTCCATGAATTACACCAACAGAACCCTTTGTTATAGTCGCAGCATTTTCTTCAGTTTCCACACCTTTTCCTGCAGCTTCTACCCCTATTAAATTAACATCCTTATCATTTACAAAAGGATAAAAAATACCCATTGCATTGCTTCCTCCACCTATACAAGCAATTATATAATCTGGAAGTCTTCCCTCTGCTTTTAAAATTTGTTTTTTAGCCTCATCACCTATAACTCTTTGAAATTCTCTTACCATTGTTGGATATGGATGCGGTCCCATAACTGTACCAATAACATAAAATGTATCATCAATATTTGTAACCCAATTTCTCATCGCCTCGTTAACTGCATCTTTTAAAACACCTGAACCTGTAGTAACTGAGTGTACCTTTGCACCTAAAACCTTCATTTTAAAAACATTCAGTGACTGCCTTTGTACATCCTCTTCACCCATAAAAATTTCACATTCAAGTCCAAACATTGCTGCAATAGTTGCTGTAGCTACTCCATGTTGTCCTGCTCCTGTTTCAGCTATAACTCTTTTTTTACCCATTCTCTTGGCTAAAAGCACTTGTCCAAGTGCATTATTTATTTTGTGTGCACCAGTATGATTTAAATCTTCCCTTTTAAAATATATTTTTGCACCACCAAGTTCCTTGGTTAAATTTTCAGCATAATACAGAGGTGATGGCCTACCCACGTAATATTTTAAATAATATTTATATTCTTCTATGAATTTCTCGTCCTTCATTGCCCCTTCGAATTCTGTCTCAAGATTTAAAATTGCATTCATAAGTGTTTCTGGTACATATTGTCCTCCAAATTTTCCAAATCTACCTTTCATTTTGTACTCCTCACTTTTTCAATAAATTTTTTTATTTTATAAAAATCTTTAAATCCATCCGTTTCAACTCCACTGGACACATCCACTGCATATGGCTTTGCCTTATTAATAGCTTCTAATACATTATTAGAATTAAGTCCACCTGCAAGTATTAACTTCTTTTTAATTGATAGTTTTTTTACAATGTCCCAATCAAATGAAACTCCGCTTCCTCCAAATTTACTTTTGGAAATACTATCTAATACAACTGACTGTACTAAAGATTCATTTATTTTTGAGATCTGCTTTTCATAATCTTCTATATTAACTGTATCCACATCAATGGACATGCTTTTCCAAACCCTATACTCTTTAAAATTAGATACATATTCCTCATCTTCATTTCCATGAAATTGAAGTGCATAAAGCTTAACTGTATCTGCAATTTCTTTTACAACTTTTATATCTTCATTTACAAATACTCCTATTTTTTTAATTCTATTATCCGTTAGCAATGAAAGCCCCTTTGCATCTTTTATTTCAATTTGTCTCCTACTCTTCGCGAAAACAAATCCAATATAATCAGGCAAAAGTTTATTTACATATTCTATATCTTCTATTCTTCTAATCCCACAAATCTTAATTTTAGTCATATTACATCCCCTTAAAATTTTCCTGAACTCTTTATAAAATTATTAATTGAATGAATATTCTCTATATTCTTCATAAATGTTTCACCTATAAGAACTGCATTAACACCTATTGATCCCAGATAATTAACATCTTCTGGAGTCTTTATCCCACTTTCAGACACAATTAAAATTCCACTTGGAATGTATTTTATTAACTTCTCAGTATTTTTTAAGTTAACAGAAAAATCTTTAAGATTTCTATTATTAATTCCTATTATATCTACACCTGCTTTAAGTGCTATTTCCAATTCACTTTCATCGTGCACTTCTACAATAGAACTAAGCCCAATACTTTTGGAAATCTCATAAAAACATCTCAATTTATCCTTTAAAACAGCTACTATTAAAAGCACTGCATCTGCCCCTATACACCTTGCCTGAAAAATTTGATATTCATCTACAATAAAATCTTTTCTTAAAATAGGTTTTTTAGTAATATCTTTAACTTCAGCAATATATTCATCTTTTCCAAGAAAAAATTTTCTTTCTGTAAGAACTGAAACTGCATCAATATCAATTTTTTTATAAACATCTGCAATGGATTTAACGTTGAAATTCTCTTTAATAATTCCTTTAGATGGAGATGCCTTTTTAATCTCTGCAATTATCCCAATCTTTTTATCCCCTAGTTTTTTTCTAAAATTCATAGTATCTGGCATGTTTAATGCTTTATTTCTATAAAACTCAATGGGCACCTTAGTCTTTTCCTCTTCAACTTGTATTATTTTATTAGCTACAATATCATCTAAAATCACTTTTGCTCCTCCTTACTCATAGCTATAAATTGCTGAAGCTTTCTGTAAGCTAATCCATTATCTATAGTTTCTTCTGCAATTTTTATTCCCTCCTCTAAATTTTCTGCAATTTTCCCAACATAAAGTACGGCTGCTGCATTTAAAATAACTATATCTCTCTTGCACCCTTTGGAACCCTTTAAAATTTCAATTATAATTTGAGCATTTTCCTTTGCACCATTGCCTCTAATATCGGTAAGAGATGCTTTTTTAAATCCATATTTTTCAGGATCTATATAATAATCAATTATTTTACCATCCTTTACTTCGCTAACTTTTGTTAAATTCGTTGTAGTTATTTCATCAAGTCCATCGCATCCAAACACAACCATAGCTCTTTCCTCTCCAAGTTTTAAAAGAACATTTGCAATTGGATTTGTAAGTTTTTCGCTGTACACCCCTAATACCTGACCATTTACAAAGGCTGGATTTGTTATAGGTCCTAAAACATTGAACATTGTCCTTATCCCAAGCTGTTTTCTTACAGGCCCAACATTTTTCATAGCTGAATGATACTTCTGTGCAAACAAAAATGCCATTCCACTTTCATCAATAAGTCTTGCAGCTTTATTTTTATCTAAATTAATGTTCACTCCAAGCTCTTCAAGCACATCTGCACTTCCACTTTTACTTGATACTGCTCTGTTTCCATGTTTTGCAATTTTAGCTCCAGCTGCTGCTGCAATTATTGAAGCTGCCGTAGATATATTAAAAGTTTTTCCTCCATCTCCTCCTGTCCCACAAGTATCAATTACGTATTTTGAATTCAGCTTTACTCTAGTTGCTTTATCCCTCATAGCTTTTGCAGCTCCAGTTATTTCATCAACTGTCTCGCCTTTAATCCTCATAGCCATTAAAAAAGCTCCAACCTGTGATTCCTTTGCCTCTCCCCCCATTATTTCATCAATCGCCGAATATGCTTCCTCTTCACTTAAATCTTCTCCATTAACCAATTTTTTTATATTGTCCTTTAACATTACAAATCCCCTCCAGAAAATTTTTGATTATTATTTTCCCATCCACTGTTTTTATTGATTCAGGATGGAATTGAAGTCCATATAAATCATATTTTTTATGTTTTAAAGCCATAATCATATCGTCATCAATGCTTCTTGCTGTAATTGTAAGTTCTTTTGGACAACTTTTCTCTTCTACTATAAGCGAATGATATCTCATTACTTCAAATGGATTTTTTACATCTTTAAATATACAATCATCATTGTGACTTATCATTGAAGTTTTTCCATGCATTATCCTTTTTGCTCTTGTTACTTTCCCCCCAAAAGCAGAAGCTATAGCTTGATGTCCAAGGCATATACCTAGTATTGGAATAGACTTAAAAAATTGTTTTATAACTTCTATTGATATTCCAGCATTTTCAGGCACGCCAGGTCCCGGGGAAATTATTATACCTTCTGGCTTCATCTTTTTAATATCTTCAATTGTTATTTCATCATTTCTAAATACAGCTATATTGTCATAAATTTCTCCTGCATATTGATAAAGGTTATAAGTAAAAGAATCATAATTATCAATTATAAGTATCAATTAAATTACCTCCTTCATTGCCATTGCCTTATTCAATGTCTCTATATACTCATTTTCTGGATTTGAATCATATACAATGCCTGCTCCTGATTGAACATAACAAAAATCATCTTTAAAAACCATAGTTCTTATGGCTATACATGTATCCATATTTTTGTTATAAGAAAAATATCCAACTGCTCCTGCATATATACCTCTTTTAGTATTTTCAAGTTCATCTATTATCTCCATTGCCCTAACCTTTGGTGCTCCAGATACTGTCCCAACAGGTAAACATGAACTAAGTGCATCAAAAGATGAGAATCCACTTTTTAGTTTTCCTGACACCTTTGAAGCTATATGCATAACATGTGAATACTTCTGAATTTCCATTAGTTTGTCGATTTTAACACTGCCAAATTCACTTATTTTACCTATATCATTTCTTCCAAGATCTACAAGCATCAGGTGTTCTGCTCTCTCTTTTTCATCTTTTATCAGTTCATTTTCAAGTTTTTCATCATCTTCTTTATTTTTTCCTCTGGGCCTTGTCCCTGCAATAGGATTAGTTGTAACAGTATCACCTATAACTGAAACAAGACTTTCTGGAGATGAACCTGCCACTTTAAAATTTTCTTCAAAATCAAAATAGAAAAGATATGGTGATGGATTTTTTGATCTAAGCCTTCTATAGACATCAAACGGATCACAATTTAGTTTAAATTTTAGCCTTTGAGATAAAACAACTTGAAATATGTCTCCTGCCTTAATAAATTGTTTTGCCTTTTCAACGATATTAGTAAATTGTTGTTTAGTTATATTTGATTCAAACTTTTTATTCTTATCCACCTCCATTAAAGGATGTATCTTGAAATCTTCAGTTATTTCATCTCTTAAGTTAATAAGTTTTTCCTTTATTGATTTAAAATCTTCTTTATCGTCTTTAAAAACGTTGTGTACTATATATATTTCATTTTTGAAATGATCAAAACATATAAAATCTTTATAGAACATAAGATAGGCCTCTGGAATTTTCAAATCATCTTCATTTACATTTAAAAGTTTTTCGTACTGCCTTATAACGTCATATCCAACATATCCAACTGCCCCTCCTGTGAAAGGTACATCAAACAAATTATTTTCATAATTAAAATCAGTATACTTTTCTACATAATCAAGCACTCTGCCTTTTACATTCTTGGTTTCATCTTGAGATTTAATAAATATTTTGTCTTTAAAACTTTTTATCTCCAAGTATGGATTTGAACCTACAAAAGAATATCTTCCTATTTCATTCTCCGAATATACACTTTCAAGCAGAAACTTATTTTCCCCCTTTAATTTATAATAAATGGACACAATAGTTAATTCATCACCATTCATTTTTAACATCACAGGAAATGTACTACTCTTTTTCTTGTAATTTAAGAACTCATTTTCATCAATATTAAACATAACTTCACCTCTGTTAATTTTTTGTATAAAAAAAGGTCACTTCATCCCTTTAATGGGACGAAGTGACCGTGGTGCCACCCAAATTAAGTTAATACTTATGCTGCATAAATAACCATATAAAAAAACACTTCACCCTTTTAAAGGACGAAGTGTTATATTCGTTATGCCACCTAAGTTAACAATCTCTACCAGATACAGATTTTGCTCGATATCCTGTCCTAATAACGGGGGACTTCCGGCTGCTGCTACTAAAAGATTCACATCGCACCTCAAAGATCCATTCAATACAAGCTACAGTACCTAGCTTTCACTGTTCTAGGTTCGCTTTAACTAAATTCTTATATCTACTACTTCTTCTCATAGGTTTCATCATTTGAGTATAAATATACAACATATTTATATCATTGTCAACATGAAAATGTTTAAATGTCAAATAATTCGAAAAATTAAGCATTTTAGCGCCTTGATTATTTTTTAACTTAAGTATAGACTATTACTATTATCACATAATAATACCTATTGTTATTATTTTGAAATTATATTATTATAAAAAAATTAAAGATTGTACATTACTATATGAGAGGTGAATTTAATGTTTGAAGAAATATCAAACGGTCAAAATTTTAAAAGTCTTGTTAACGGAAAATGGGTTGAAACTAAAACAAAAAATACAATAGAAATAAAGTCTCCTGTAGACAAAAGTCTTGTTGGAAGAGTTCAAGCTTTTTCAAGAGATGAAGTAGACAAAATAATAGAAAATTCAAAATCAGCTCAAGCCGCTTGGGCAGACAAAACTGTCGATGAAAGAGCTCAAATACTTTATAAAGCTGCTGATCTTTTTGATGAGTACGCTGATGAAATATCAAAAGTTATGCAAAAAGAAATTGCAAAGGATGCAAAATCTTCTACTTCTGAAGTTAAGAGAACAGCTGACTTTGTAAGATTTACAGCAAACGAAGGAAAGAACATTCAAGGTGAAGCACTAAGTGGTGATAGTTTCCCTGGTTCTAGCAAAAATAAAATATCAATTGTTCAGAGAGAACCACTTGGAGTAGTGCTTGCAATATCACCATTCAACTACCCAGTTAACCTTTCTGCATCAAAAATAGCGCCTGCTCTTATTGCAGGAAATAGTGTAATACTAAAGCCACCTACTCAAGGAGCTATAAGTACACTTCACCTTGCAGAAATATTCAATAAAGCTGGAGTTCCTGCTGGAGTTCTAAATGTTATAACAGGAAGAGGCTCTGAAATAGGTGATTATGTAGTAACTCATAAAGATATAGATTTTATTAATTTTACAGGTAGTTCAAATACAGGACACCACATAGCAAAAGAAGCTAATATGGTTCCACTTTTACTTGAACTTGGTGGAAAAGATGCTGCAATAGTTCTAGAAGATGCAGATCTTGAAAATGCAGCTAAAAATATAGTTGCTGGTGCTTTTGGATATTCAGGTCAAAGATGTACTGCAGTAAAAAGAGTACTTGTAATCGACAGTATTGCTGATAAGCTAACTGATTTAGTCGCTAAAAAAACTAAAGAATTAAAAGTTGGAAATCCAGAGGATAATGTAACTATAACTCCTCTTATAAATGACAAGTCTGCAGATTTCGTTCAAGAATTAATTGACGATGCTGCTAAAAAAGGTGCAAAATTAGTTCTTGGAAATAAGAGAGAAGGAAATCTTGTATATCCAACTATTTTTGACAATGTAACTACTGATATGAGACTTGCATGGGAAGAACCTTTCGGACCAGTTCTACCAATAATTCGTGTAAAAGACATGGATGAAGCAATTAAAATTGCAAATGAATCCGAATATGGTCTTCAATCTTCAGTTTTCACAAGTAATATAGATCATGCATTTTATGTGGCTAAAAAGCTTGAAGTTGGAGCTGTTCAAGTTAATAATAAAACTGAAAGAGGTCCTGACCATTTCCCATTCCTTGGAGTTAAATCTTCAGGCATGGGCACTCAAGGTATAAGATACAGTATTGAGGCAATGAGTAGACCTAAGGCAATTGTTTTAAACCTTAAATAAATAAAAAATGATCAATGAGCAACTCATTGATCATTTTTTTATTTTATACCAATAATATCAATTGCTGTTTAAATAAATATTTTATAAACTATTGACAATGTTCTGAATTTATTATATCATTAAATAAATTAAATAAAGTCTTATCAAGAGAGGCGGAGGGACTGGCCCAATGAAACCCGACAACCAGCATTTTTCATTAGAATGCATGGTGTTAATTCCAGCAGATTATTCTGAAAGATAAGGGAATTTATTACAAACGTAAAAGCTTTCCTTATAAGGGAGCTTATTTTTTTACTCTACAATATGTAATGTTTAAAATTTCTTTTTATTATTTCCTATTATTTATATATGTATAATAAGATTTTTATTTGATCCATTTTATTAAAGTAAGGAGGTTTTTTATGCCAATAAATATACCTGACAATTTACCAGCTTCTGAAATACTGAAATCTGAGAACATTTTTACAATGAATGAAGATCGTGCGTTAAAACAGGATATAAGACCTCTTAGCATTGTGATCCTTAATCTTATGCCAATGAAAACAGTAACTGAAACGCAGCTTTTGAGACTTCTTAGCAATTCTCCACTGCAAATTGACATAAGCTTAATATACCCCAAAACTCATGATTCAAAAAATACTTCTAAGCGCTACCTTTTTAAGTATTACCAAACCTTCGATGAAATAAAAAATAAAAAATTTGATGGAATGATAATAACTGGTGCACCTGTAGAAACCCTTGAATTTGAAGATGTAGATTACTGGGATGAATTAACTAAAATCATGGACTGGAGTACTAACAATGTT
>JAQUXS010000106.1 GCA_028692255.1 Clostridium sp. | reverse complement strand
CATAGTGTTTGGTGCTTTGTAATTTGCCGCTTTAGGTACATTTTCAATTTCACCAACTGCATTTTTAAGTTCTTCTTTTATTTTTTCAGCTTTTTTAATATACTCTACAAATCTAGTCGGATCAAAGTTAACATTAGTAAGGGTAGAAAACATAGTATCTACAACAAACTTATTTATTTCACTTCTAATTTTCAATCCTTTCTCTAAGTTTTTTTGACCGTAAAAACCAATACCTTTTAATTCATGAATAAGTACATCTTGTAAATTAGAAACTGTAGGATTTTTACCACATACACCTGATTTTACACAACCTTTACTACCTAATGTTTGCTCACACTGATAACAAAACATTGAATTTTCCATAAATAAACCTCCTCGTATTTTTGTGATTCCTACATTAGTTTTCCTAATTAAATAAAATTTATGTGGCGTACTACTTTACTTTTCTATGAACTTATTATATTATATCCTTAAAATAATTCGATATTTCATGTTACCAAAAGGATGGTATGAAAATTATAAATACATATATTGATACAATTAAAATAAAAGATGTTAAAACTTTAAAAAGTTTTGTGATTAAATAGTTGTAGTCGACTCATTTCATATAATGTTTTTAAAGGAAGCCATTTTCGACTTCCCTTAATTTACTTTTTATAACCCTAAAGTATATTTTCACTACTTAAGTTTGTATTTTCACTACTTAAGTTTATATTTTTAGGTCGTGCCTTAAATAACTTATTAGTTAATTTTACATACCATGCCGCTGATTGTACTTGTATTACATATGCTAATGATATAATTATTACAGCTTCTGTTCCTGAATCCTTAAATGCAGTCATCGCTATTGCTAAACAAACTGAAAGATTCCTCATAACTGTTCCATATATAAGTGCAATACCATCTTCTTTGTTAAACATAATTCTTGCAATTATTGTACTAAAAATAAAATTAAATAAATATAAAAGTATCAATGGGAATAAAATTTTTAAAATAAGCATTGGATTTTCTAATAAAGCTTCTGCTTTTAATGCCATAGCTATAAAAACTATTAATACTACTCCTAATGTAGATAACAAAGGGAATTTTAATTTATAATCTTTTTCATACTTCTCTTTACCAAATTTTTTAATAAGGAACTGTTGAGTAATATATCCTGCTACCATCGGTAACAAAATAACCATTATAATTTGATTAAATATATCTGCTAATGGTATAACTATTGAAGTTCCTAAAAATAGCTTCAAATAAATTGGTGTTAAAATTGCTCCTAATAATAATCCTATAACAGTCATTTTTATGGCTTCTTGAACATTACCTTTAGCCATTCCAGTCCATGAAATTGTCATGCCAGAAGTTGGCAATAATGAAGTCAATAGCAATCCTAATATAAGATATACATTACCTCCAAAAAAAAGTTTTGCTATTGAGTACCCTACAAGTGGCATTACTATAAAATTAATTAATTGAGTTACTATTTGCAATTTATTGTTTGATTGTCTAAATAAACTTTTTATATTTAAAGTAACCATCATGGGGTATACCATCACAAATGTAAGCGGCATTATCCATTGTTTTAAAAATGATACATTAAATATACTTCCTACTGTTATTCCTAAAATCATAAATATTGGTATAGTTATTATTAATTTTTTTTGCATCAAACCTAGTAATTCCCAAAATTGTTTCATCTAATCATCCTCCACATTTCTAAGATATATATTTACTTCATTTTTATTAAAGCATCTAGTGCTGCAGCATTTATTGGATAATTAACTGGTAACGCTGTGAGTAACGGATGAATAGCTACTTGGAAAGTATTAAGTTCATTAGCTGTTAACCCTTTTTGCATTTCTAAACTTAAAATATTAATCATTATTATTCCTCCAATTTTTTATTATAGGATTAAAATTTATACATTTTGCAATAATAACAGAAATAAAATTAATACCTTTTCCATCATTTCTTTTATTAATTCAAACATTTTTATCTCCTATATTGCTATTATAAATTAGTTTTTCATAAATATATGTGATTAAATCACATATAGTCGCATTTAATTATTAATTTTAATTGTCAAATGCCAATTAAAATTATTCACTTGTATTAATAAACTGATTAAAATTAATTATAATTAATTTTTACATTAAAACAGTATAAGAAATGTTTTAGGTATACGAGGAGGAATAAGATGACAAGAGCATTAGCTATGATTTCAGGAGGATTAGATAGTCTTTTAGCTGCTAAAATAATTAAAGAACAAGGCATAGAGGTAATAGGAATTTGTTTTAAATCATATTTTTTTGATGAGTAAAATGCAAAGAGAATGACAATGCAAATAGGAGTACATTTAGAAGTAATAGACTTTTCTAAGGAGAGATCCAAAGCATGGATGGGGTAAAAATATGAATCCTTGCATAGATTGTCATGCTATGATGATTAGGTATTGTGGTGAATTACTTGAAAAATTTGATGCGGATTTTATTATTACAGGCGAAGTTTTGAATCAAAGACCTATGTCACAAAATAGATAAGCAATGGATGTAGTAAAAAAACAATGTGGATTTAGTGATAAAATTTTAAGACCATTATGTGCAAAAAATTTAAAAGAAACACAATTGGAAATTTATGGATTAGTAGATAGATAAAAACTATTGGACATTTCAGGAAGAAATAGAAAACCTCAAATGGAATTAGCAGAAAAGTGAGGGTATAAAGGATTATCCATCACCAGCAGGAGGATGTAAATTAACAGAACCTAATTATTCTATTAGATTAAAGGTAATGTTAGATAGAAATGAAAATATTACAGAAAAAGATATACATTTATTAAAGTATGGAAGACACTTTGTAAGTGAGAACAATACTAAAATAATAGTATCAAGGACTGGAGAAGAAGGGGTACATATCTACCCCTTCTTCAAAAATCATAAAATCAATTAATAGTTTTCTTTTCTTACTTCAAAATAGCTTTGAGAATATTTGCATACTGGGCATACTTCTGGAGCTCTTTTACCCATTACAAGATGTCCACATACGCGACATTCCCACATTGTTTCTTCACCTTTTTCAAATACCTGTTGCATCTCTACATTCTTCAATAATGCACGATAACGTTCTTCATGTTCTTTTTCAATTGCTGCAACTTTGCGGAAACGTTCAGCTAATTCCGTAAAGCCTTCTGCATCAGCATCTTTTGCAAATCCTGCATACATATCAGTCCATTCATAATTTTCACCTTCAGCCGCATGTAAAAGATTTTCAGCTGTACTTCCTAAATTACCAAGTTCTTCATACCAAATTCGAGCATGTTCCTGTTCATTTCGTGCTGTTTTTAGAAAGATTTCTGATAACTGGTCATAACCTTCTCTTTGAGCAATAGTTGCAAAATAAGTATACTTATTTCTTGCTTGACTTTCTCCTGAAAATGCTTCCATAAGATTCTTCTCTGTCTTTGTTCCAACATATGGATTGCTATCTTCAGATTTTTCTTCGATTTTTACAAATACTGACGCTGGTTGTTTACATATTGGGCATTTAAAGTCGTCTTTTAATTCTCCCTCATGAATATACCCACAAACTGAGCAACGATATTTCAACATTTTTTTGTCCCCCTTAATTTTTATATTATCTTTTTTAAGAATTTCTAATAATTTTTCTACAACTTCTGTAGGAAAATCTTCTGGCTGTGAAGTATCTAGTAGTGACTGAAGAAAGTTCTGAACATTTTGACTCTGTGGAAGCATATATCCAGCTTCACGAAGAAGATCTTCAGCCATAATTCGATTGGATTTGCTCAAGGCATTAGCAAACTGACATAGAACTTGGTTATCAGAAGTTTTCATTATATCATAAGCTATCTTCTCCTGTTTTGTTTTACTTTCACATAAGGAAATTAATGCATTCTTAGCTGTATCTTTTTTTTCTTGTTGTGGAGGAAATTCCTCAGGAACTAGTGATATTGCATGGGATGGGCAAGCATCTACACAAGCACGGCATCCATCTAGACATTTTGAAGCATCAATTTGGCCTGTTTCTGTATCTGTTGCTCCAGTAGGACAAACATATAAACAAAGGCAATCTTTCGTACATAATCTGATATTTCTAACTGCATGCATTCTATTTACCCCCTTTTAATCTCTGTTATTTTCATTTTAGGAACTTTGCAAACCGGACAAATTTCCAAAACATCATCTCCTATATATATGAATCCACAAATTTCACAAACATAAACATTAGTATTTTCTAATAATGAATCCTGTTGCTTTTCATATCTGCTCAAAAGTGAATTAATCATTCTTGTTACTTTTTCTCCCCATGTAAGTGCCCTTAGTGTTCCTCTATCTCCTAATTTATTTGCAATATTATTTGCTTTTGTAAAATCTGTATTTAAATCATGCTCAATAAGCTCAGCTAAGTCTTTTAATTGTTTTTCATCTACAGGGCCTCTTTTATTTTTATAGTATTCTGATAACTGATTAAATAACTCTGCTTCTTCAACCCTATATTGTTTTTCACATCCCTTTGATAGATTTGAGCATAATGCACTCATTTCTCCAAAAGATAATTCTCTCATTTCAGACATGTCATTTTCTATAGTATCTAAATCTTGTACAAAAGGCTGACTACTTATTTCATTTTCCTTAAAATCACCTTTACTTGCTCCACATAATGGACAAACCCATGAATATAGTACATCTTCCCACTTTGTTCCTTGTGAAATTCCTCCCTCTGGATTACCAATAGCTTCATCGTAAATATACCCACAAATAGTGCATAAATACTTTTTCATAGTATAGTCCTCCTTTCATTTTAAGAAATAGTTTCTTATTGAATCGTTTACTTAAACTGGATTAATTTAGTAGCTATAACATTATATTATGACAAATTTTTATTATTGTCAAATGCTAATAATCTCGAATTAAATCTAATATTAATAAAAATGAGAGGCTAAACTACCTCTCATTTTTGTTAATTAACTGCTTTTAAAAATAATACATATTTTCTATCAGCTATCAGTATACATAAATTCATTTACTAGTATTATAAATGTGCATTGACCTTATTTGTTATATTTTGTTCTGGCATAAAACCTGCTAAGTTCTCTACTGGAACTCCATCCTTAAATATAATCATAGTTGGAACTGCAGATATTCTATATTTTTGAGCTATATTTCCACTTTCATCTACGTCTACCTTAAAGAATGTAGCTTTGTCTCCCAATTTATTACTAACTCCCTCAAATACT
>JAQUXS010000040.1 GCA_028692255.1 Clostridium sp. | reverse complement strand
AGAACTGATGCAGCAATCATTATTATCTTTTTATTCTTCCTAAGTTTGTTATTTCCCTGAGGTCCTTGTGCACTTTCTCTATTTATTGTTTTTTCAGCTTGCCATGGCTTATCCATATTAGAAATTGGCTTGCTTTCATTTTTGCGTATATTAAACAATGAAGTTAAGACTCCACTTTTCTCTTCGGAATCTATCTTCTTAAAATTCTCAGGTGATCTTATTACAACAGAAGGCTTGTTATACACTCCATATTGATTTTCCACATATACTGTAACTGAAAATTTATCTCTCCTGCTTAAAAAAGGTATATCAATATCTAAACTATTATCTTTAGCTGAAGATTCAAATTTCAAACCTTTTGTTATTTTAGCATCTGCAATTTTCAAACTACACTTTGGGCTTTGTATATTTAAAGTTAACCTATGAATTATTTTTTTGGATAAGTTACTTACAGTAATAACGTATGCATAAACCATTTTATTATTTACTTTTACAGATATACGCTCTCCTACATTACATAATATTCTAGGTCCAAAACTTTTAAAACGTTCTACCAATAACCCGGATATAATTGATATTATTATAGTTACAATTGCAGTTTTAATGACATTCATCATATTAATTCCCTTCCTTACTTTTTGCCATTTCCTAATAGATTATAAAGTAGATATATGTGAGTGTCAAACAATAATTCACCTTAATTTTATGATTTAATAGATTCTTCATTTTTATCTTATTTTAAAATTATTGTGGAAGGAAATTAATATATCATTTATGCAGCCTTAGTTTTATCAATCTTTTCTATACTTTTTTTAAAATTATTGAACAGTTTTTTAATAACAACCCCTCCAAGCATAAACACCACCGCAAATAATACCATCACTTGTATATTGCTATTTAAAACAGATTGATTTATACCAGATATAGTCATTCTAAGAGAACTTACTGAATACGTCATAGGGACAACTTTATTTACAATTTTATAAATAGCAGGAGCTGTCTCTATAGGGAAAGTTCCTCCAGAAGCCCCAAGCTGAAGTATTAATACTATAAACATAAATGCTCCACCTAGAACACCCATAACATTTGATAATCCATACATTACACTGAAAAATATTACTGAAATGAATGCATTTATTATATAGAATTCAGGTACATTTACTGGTGAAAGCTTTAATTGAGTTATAAGTGCAAAACTTACAATTAGTGCTTGTGTAGCCACAAGAATTACTCCTACTATATATTTTCCAAAAAAACTATTCATTATCTTGCTTTTAAAGACATTTAAAGTTTTGGTAACTGTTAAAATCACGCTTATAAACATTGCGCCTATCCATAAGGATAATGATATCATATATGGTGCTAATCCTTCTCCATAGTAACTTACTTTATTTATAGAATCATCTTTTAAAGTCACTGGATTTGAAATGAAATTGGACATATTATCAGACGTAAAGTTAAGTTTATTATTCATTTTATTATATCCATCATTTAGACCATCTTTAAGTTTATTTGCTCCAGTATTTGAATCTTGCACTCCACTAGTTAAAGTGTTTAGTCCATCACTTAAAGTGTTTAATCCATTTGTTAAATCTCCTGTTTTTAAAGCGGCATTATTCAAACCACTTTGAAGACTTATATTGCCATTATTAACAGTATTAAGTCCACTATTCAAAGCTACTGAGCCACCATTTAATTGATCTAATCCATTTGCTAAAAGTCCAGTGCTGCCGCTAGCAGTATTTAATCCATTAAGAATTTTAGTACTTCCGTTTTGAATTCCCTCTGCTCCTGAAATAAGATTATCTAATCCTATTGATGCTTTATTTTGACTACTACTTATACCTGCTGCTAGTGAGCTTACTCCACTGGATATCTGCTGAGTACCTCCTTTTAAATTATTTAAATTACCTGAAAGCTGATGAGTAGATGATGCAATTTTATTAATTGGTGATTGACTATCGCTGCTGCCCACTTGATCTAATCCTGAAATTGCAGCCATAAGTTTATATTTATCTTCTGCGCTTAAATTAGAATTATTAATTGCTGAAAGTTCACCATGAAGCACCGAATCTGAATTTCCTATAACGCCTGCTACTTGTGATACCGATGTATCTAAAGTCCCTGCACCTTTTGCAATTAATTCAGTTTTATTATTAAGATCAGAGGCTCCATTTACTAATAGTGGAATTTGTGTATTAGGTTCAGTTAAATTGCTTTTTAAAGTTTGTAATCCATTAACTAATGTTGAAGAACCATTTACAATTTGTTCTTGTCCATTAACCATAACATTAATACCTGTATATAATTCTTTTGAACCTGAGGCAGCTGAACCTATTCCAGCAGCTAATTTATTGCTTCCATTAAGGAGTTCTTGCGTTCCTGATTGAAGTTGTGCTGTAGAAGAAACAGCTTTATCTAAACCACTTTTAAGCTGTGCTGATCCATTTGCAGCACTTAAAGAACCTGATGAAAGCTTGTTACTTCCATCTAAAAGCTTCTGGGTTCCAGCTTGAAGTTGGCTGCTTCCATCCTCTGCACTTTTAATAGAATTTTTAACATCGTACAAGTTATTTACTAACGTTTTTGAAACTTCTTTTTGTATACTTTCACTTACATTTTCCATAACGCTGTTAGCCACTTTTGAAGAAATTTGAGAAAAAACAAAATTCTTTCCTTGATTACTTTTATATATTATTTCAGGTCTTTTAAATTTTCCATCCTGAGCATTGGCAATATTTTGAGAAAAGTTTTCAGGGATTTCTATAACAGCATAATACTTAGTACCTTTTACCCCATCCATAGCTTCTTTATAGCTTACAAATTTCCAATCAACTTTATTATTGTCCTTTAAATTTTTAGCTATATCTTTTCCAAGATTATAATTTTTACCATTCTTTGTGATAGGTTTATCTAAATTTACAAATGCTATTGGAACATTATCAGTTTCACCATAAACATCCCAAATGCTGCCAAGATAAATTAATGAATACAGTGTTGGTACAAACATTACAGCTACAATTAATATAGATATAATTGTCTTAATTAATTTTGGGTTATCTTTTGCATTTTTTAATTGCATATTTTTGCCCCCTTTTTTATAAATTTATTTACAATGCAATAGTTAGACACTTGCATTTTTATCGACATGTGTGTATTATAAGATGTATGTTGTATATATTCAATCATTAATTTATAAAAAAACGTTGTTTAATGTACATATTGTCGTATAGTGTCGATTAATTAATAAACATTTATTATTGAGGGGGATTTACTATGGTTAAAACAAAAGTTGATAGACGTGTTCGTAAAACTAAAAGTGCTCTGCTGCATTGTTTAACAAAACTCATGACTGAAAAAAAAATAAATGATATTACAGTAAAAGAACTTACTGATCTAGCTGATGTGAATAGGTCCACCTTCTATCTTTACTATAAAGATATATTTGATATGGTAGATAAAATAGAAACAGAAATGTTTGATAATTTCATTGAAGCTTTCAATAATCTTAATAAAAAAATTAACAGAGATGATAATCTACTTTCATTTTATACGTATATATTTGAATATGTAAAAAGCAATGCTGAAATATGTAAAGTACTACTTGGTAATGAGGGTTATTATTCATTTACACTAAAATTTAAAGAGGCTATTATGGCTACAAAAGCTTCTTTTGCTGAATCAATTCCAGAAGTAAAAGTTCATCTTTTAAGACCATTTATTATATCAGGCGTTATTGGTGTAATACAGCAGTGGCTAAAAGATGATTTAAAATCATCTCCTAAAGCCATGGCTGTTATTATGACTGAAATAAACATTAATATATTACAATGTTATACAGATTAAAATTATAATTTTTAATCTGTAACTTTGTCTCCAGCATATTATAGTAATTTTTCTATATCACTTTTTAACTTTTCTGGTGTTGTTACAGGTGCATATCTTTTTATAACGTTACCCTCTCTATCTACAAGAAATTTAGTAAAGTTCCATTTGATTGCACTTCCTAATGAGCCTTTTGCCTCTTCCTTCAAAAATTTATACAATGGATGTACATTATTCCCATTAACATCTATTTTCTCAAACATTGTAAAAGTTACTCCATAATTTACTAGGCAAAACTTACTAATTTCTTCGTTTGTGCCTGGATCTTGACTTGCAAATTGATTGCATGGAAATCCAAGTATTTCAAGTCCTTTATCTTTATACTCTTTATACAAATCTTCTAATCCCTTCAACTGTGGTGTAAATCCACATTTACTTGCTGTATTTACAACTAAAATAACCTTTCCCTTGTACTCATCCATTTTTCCTTCTTTTCCATTCATCTTCACTGCACTAAAATCATAAAATTTCATAATATACACTCCTTTTTAATTTATATAAATTTAATTTTGCTCAATTAATATTTGTAAAAATTTAAGCATTTTCTACTCAAATCTTTTTAGCATAGCATCTAATTTAACTTTTAAATCTATTGCTTCCTCTTTAGTCAATTGTGATTTACAAAACATCTTTTCTGGCACTTCAAGGATATCATCTTTTAATAATCTTCCTTTTTCAGTTAATTCAACAAGGACAACCCTATCGTCTTCTTTTGTTCTATATTTTACTATTAAATTCATAGATTCTAACTTTTTCAAAACAGGAGTAAGCGTTCCTGAATCTAAATAGAGTCTTATCCCTAATTTTTTAAATGTTATTTTTTCCTCTTCCCACATAACAAGCATAGTAATATATTGTGTGTATGTAAGATTAAACTTATCAAGAAGTGGTTTATATAATTTTATTATTTCTCTTGATAATGCATACAGTGGAAAACATAACTGATTTTCCAACTTAATTTTATCGTATTTATCCATAACATTCCTCGCATTGTTTAACAAAATTTAATTGAGTTAAATTGTTTTATACATTAATATTATTCATATTCTTATAATTTGTCAATAGTTTTTAGAAATATTAATTATTATATATAACTATTTCTGCTTATTACTATAATTATATAACCTGCAAAAATTAAATACCAATTGAGTAAATATTTTATTTGCAGGTTAATATAGATTAAAAAGTCCAAAACTTAGACATTTAGTTATTCTTATTTTTGCTTTTTACCCTACGCTTATATTCATACATACGTTTATCAGCAATTTTTATCATCTCATTAAATTGCATTCCCTCTTCTGGAAAGTTAGCAATACCATAACTAAAACTGCAGACAATTTTAGTTTTTTCAAATATGGTTGGATTATTTTTAAAATGTTTAATTAGCTCTTCAAATCTATTAATTAAAATTTCAGGCTCTACATTAAAGAAAATTCCTACAAATTCATCTCCACCAAATCTTCCTATAGTATCAGAAGTTACAGCTAAACTCATTAGCCCTTTTGAAAATGTTTTTATCAATTCATCACCAATTAAGTGACCATAATTATCATTAACAAACTTAAGTCCATTTAAATCAAAAATTGCTACAATAAATTTCTTTTCTTCTACATTTTTATAAATATCGTCCCGTATTAATTGTTCAAAATAACTTCTATTATATACATTCGTTAATTTATCATATCTAGATAAATATAGTGTCTCTTCATAAAGTTTATGCTTTGTAATAGCAAGAGAAGTTTGATTTCTCATGTATTCCATAAGTTCTAAATCCCTCTCGTTAAATATGTTGTCATAAATACTGTCAATATTAAGGAATCCATACAATTCACCACTTACAATAATCGGAGAACTAATAGAAGATTTTATTTTTATTCCATCTTTTGTATCTAGCATATTTATGTCATTGTATTTATCAATACTATTGAGAATAACTGTTTCCCTTATCTTTTTTCCGCTGTTAAACCATTCAAAGTGTTCTTTCAAGTTAACTGAGAATGTTTTTATCTGATCTTCCTTATATCCTTTAGATGCAATTATTTTCAAATTTTTGTCTTTATCTAAAAGCAATATAGAGCCACAGCTTTTATCATCAATACAACTGATGACTTCATCAAGTATTAATTGAAGTAAATCTTCAATATTTGATTTCTCATTAATAGAATATCCTATTTTTATCATTGATTCTTTTAACTTTAATAACTTATTTATTTTTTCTTCATTCTTTTTTTGTTCTGTAATATCTATTATGACACCAACTAATCCTTTATTATCCCCCTGTTCATTTTCAACAATTGACTTATTAAAAATAACATCATGATATGTACTATCTTTATATATAAGCTTTGATTCATAAACTTGGGTTCCCTTTTTCTCCTTTAAATACTTATCTGATTTATTATAAATTTCTGCTAAATCCTTTTCAAATACTTCATTAACAGTTTTTCCTATAATTTTTTCTCTTTTCATGCCTAAATATTCCGTAAAAGCACTATTACAATGGTTATATGCTCCATTATCATCCTTAGAATATATAGGATTAGGAATGGCATCCATAAGTGTTTGAAGAAATTTCAAATTATCAGATACTCTTTTTTGATGAAGCTGAATTTCAGTAACATCATTTAAAATTATTACTTTACCAATAAATCTACCATTTTTCTCATGTATATTATTAATATTCACTTTATAATATCTTAATTGATTATTATTCTTTATAGTTACTAAATTTTCATTAAAAGAATCCCTATCTACATTTTTTAATATTTCCTTATATCTCTTTAATACATCATCAACTTTTTTGTCACCAAGCTTTGTATTCTTTAATTCTGGGATAATATTTTTTGCTGAGTTATTAAAATTAACTGCATTATCCTCTGAATCCAATATTATAACTCCATCTAACATATTATAAAAAACTTTTTCCAGTGCTATAGGTGTAAGTTTTATAAGTTTGAAATTTAATATAGCTATACTTGAAATTATTCCAGAAAAAGAAAATGCCAGTGGACACAAATCCAAACCAAAAGGTACTAATCTAAACATATAAATAATATCTGCAACCCATGGAATTATCCAAGCTATTATTAAAAATAATATCTGCTTTTTCACAATTGATACTGATTTAAAATAATCTAGTATAAGAATTATTAAACCTATAAACATTAAAGTATATGCATAAATAACATTTACCCAATACCATGGTCCTTTTATCATATCTACAATTTGGAAAATGCCATTACTTTTCATATATAACTTTATATAAAACAAATGATGAAAATCATTTGTATAATTTATTATTAATACAATAACAGGTACTATATATAATAACATTAAAGTTCTCTTTTTAAGCTTGTCCTTATATCCAGCAAAATTAAGTGCAAACATTAACCAAGCCACAGGTAAAAATGCTATTCCTATGTATTCTACCTTAATCCAAAATTTTACCCATTCAAGGCTTCCATGCAATATTTCAAATGCATATCCAATTTCATAAATTGATACAGGAAGTATGGATAGAGCCATATATATCTTGTCTTTTTTCAATGAATAATACCCTAAGTAAAATAGCACAAATGCTGATACTAAAAGTACCAAACTAAAATAATCATTTACCTTCACCAACATCACCTCAACTATAATTATAGCTCATAGATTTATTCTTTATTATATCAATAATATATTTTTTATTCTATCTTTATAACTTAACATAATTTCGTGAATACACATGGATAATATAACCAATTAATCATACATCGCAAAAATTCCAAGTCAATCTTGCCTGAGACAATTTTAATATTAGGTAATCAGCATTTATCTGTAATCATATCAGTGGCTTTTCTTGTTTAAGATTTATTTGTCATATATTGTAACAGAAGTAAACGTAAAATAATAGTTTCTCAATATATCATGTTGTTTTATGTAAATAGTCTAATAGAATTAAATATTTTTTGCGAAAATATCAAAAAACTATTGTCTGTTATAATTTTCTGTGATATGATTACATCAACATATTCGAATATGAATTTTATCTATGTATAATTCTTTAGTAAGAAATAAGTGGCTTAGTTCAACGCTTAAATGGTTATATTTTTTAATTATTGTTCACTTTGGTAATCATATCACAGTAAAACAATTTCAGTGTCAATAATTATAATTACATACCAAAGAAAAAATATAAAAAGGAGATAATTAATATGATTGATAACAAAATTACAATTAAAGGTGATACAGTAGTAGACATTCAAAGAGGTGCAATTGGACATCGTGCAACTTGGACTGGTTTAACATATACAAAAGCTAGAGAACTAGGAAAAGAAGTTGAAACTGAAAAGATTATACGTGAAGCTATTGTAGAAACTGGTAGAATCCAAGGAAATGAAGTAAAGAATCAATGTTCTGATCCAGAAAATCTTGCATGTTTTGCAGATACATTTTTCACTCCAAATGTTGTAAAAACTTTTGAAGCTGATATAAAAACTAAAACTGAAGATACATTAGATATAGAATTTCACCACTGCCCTCTTTTAAAAGCATGGCAAGATTTAGGTTTTGATGATGAAACATGTGAAAAATTATGTGATATTGCTATGGACGGTGACAGAAACATAGCTAAAGCTATGGGATATGATTTTAATTTAAGAGGTACAATTGCTCATGGATGTAGCACATGTCAAATAACCTTCTCTAAAAAATCAAAGTAATAGATAATATTATAATACATTGAAAGGAATGAATGTTTATATGGATAAAATTCAATATGATAACTATATTAAAATATTAAAAGGTGAACTTATTTCTGCTATGGGATGTACTGAACCTATTGCCATTTCTTTTACAGCTGCCAAGGCAAGAGAAGTACTTGGTGAGATGCCACAGCAGGTATTTGTACGATGTAGTGGTAATATTATAAAAAACGTTAAAGGTGTTATTGTACCTAATTCTGGCGGTCAAAAAGGCGTTGAGGTGGCAGCTATACTAGGTATTGTTGCAGGAAAATCAGATCTTGAACTTCAAGTAATAAGCAAGGTTACACAAGATGATATTGATAAAACAAAGGAACTATACAATAGAGGAATATGTAGCTGTGATTTAGAAGAAGGCGAAGACAATCTATTTATACGTGTAGAATTAATTTCAGGAGAAAATATAGCAGCTGTTGAAGTTAAAACAAAACATAATCACATTTCAAAAATTGAAAAAAATGGCAAAATACTATTCGAACAACCTGATATTTTAGTTCAAGAATCAGGTGATAAATCAAAGCTTAATATAAAGGATATAATTGAATTTGCCAATGAAGTGAACTTAGATGATATTAGAGAAATTATAAGAACGCAAATTGAATATAATTCTGCAATATCAAAAGAAGGATTAACTAACAATTGGGGAAGCCAAGTTGGTAAAACGCTTTTAAAATTAGGTGGTAATGATGTTCGCATAAAGGCAAGAGCCGCAGCTGCAGCAGGTTCTGATGCAAGGATGAACGGCTGTGCCCTCCCTGTAGTCATTAATTCAGGAAGTGGAAATCAAGGAATAACTTGTACCATGCCTGTATTAGTTTACGCTGAAGACATGCACTCCAATGAAGAAATTCTTTATAGAGCTCTTGTTTTAACTAATCTCCTTTCTCTTCATCAAAAATATTATATTGGGAATTTATCAGCTTACTGCGGTGCTGTATCTGCTGGAACAGCTGCAGCTTGTTGAATTGCATATCTAAATGGTGCTAATTATGCTGTAATTGGCAAAACTATAATAAATTCTATAAGTACTGTTGGCGGAATCGTATGTGATGGTGCTAAAGCCTCCTGTGCATCAAAAATTTCAAGTGCAGTTGATGCTGGCATTATGGGTTATGAAATGGCAAAACGTGATTTAGTATTTCCTTTTGGAGAAGGACTAATAGAAAAAGATTATGAAAAAACAATTCAAAATATAGGCCGTATGGGTCGAGAAGGTATGAAATCCACTGATGTGGAAATTCTAAATATTATGCTAGGAAAATAAATGTATAAGAAACATTGTACTAAAAACTGAAGGTGGTAAATATGGAAAAAGAATCAATTAACATTAAAAGAGTCATACTTCTTGCCGGAGCTCTCTGTGCATATTGGATTGGGTCTGGCTTTTCAACAGGGCAGGAAGTTTTACAATTTTTCGCAGCTAGCGGCTCAAAAGGAATTGCAGCAGCATTAGTTTTTCTAGTTATAACACTCTACTTAACATATACTCTATTTTCAATAGGACAAAAAAAGAAATTTAAGAATCCATATGATGTTTTTCAATATTATTGCGGTAAAGTCATAGGTGAAATTTATACATGGTATAGTGTCATATTAATTTATGCTATATTCGTAGTTATGCTTGCAGGTGGCGGTGCTACAATACACCAATATTATGGAATTTCAACTTATATAGGCACATGGACAATAGCTGTTCTTGCATTAGGTACAACATTATTAGGAGTTGAAAAACTTATAGATATTATAGGTGTTATAGGTCCTATTAAGATACTATTTGTAGCAGTAATAGGCGTTGCTGGCATATCCACACTTGTAGGTAAACCAACTTTATTGTCTGATGCTGCTAGACTTATGCCAACATTAGGCTTCAAAGCCGCATCTTCAAACTGGGCTTGGTCAGGAGCTCTATATGCTTTTCTTGCACTTATGGTTAGTATAACTTTTCAAGTTCAATGCGGTACATCTGCTAAAAGTCTTAAAGAAGCAAAAATTGCATCTATAATAGCAACTATAGCCTTCACTCTTGCAATTGTTTTACTTGTAATAAGTGAACTTGTTTATTATAAATTAATTGTAGGTCAGCAAGTACCAACATTAGCAATTGCAAAACACGTATCCCCTGTATTAGGATTTATTTTTTCAATATTAATAGTAGTAAGTATTTATTCTGCAGTAGCATCCTTCCTTTTAATAACTGTTAGAAAATTTGCTGTGGACAGAACAAAAAAATTCAATATAATAGCAACAATACTAACAGCTATAGGTATGCTCTTTGGAGGCATAATTCCTTTTGACAAATTAGTAAATATTCTATACCCCATAGCTGGATATTCAGCAATAGTATTTGCAGGTTTTGTTATCTTCAAAGAAGTAATAAAAAAAGATACCAATAAAGAGGCAGAAACTAGTCAAATAGCAGAGGAAGCTAAATAAAATAATTTTTATAATTAATTATGAATACAAGACACGTAATAACCTGTTTGAAAATCAAATGGGTTATTACATTTCTTATTAAACTAATAAATATAGAATATAAAATATTCAATATATTAATTAACATATTAATCAACATAGCTGTATCCAAATTCTTTACCAACGAATACAAAACTGTCCTTTATACCTTCAGTGGAATAAACTTTTTTATCCTTCGTAATAAATATGCCCTCTACACAATCTATACTTTTTATAAACTTCATTCCCGCCTCAAGTCCAAGTATAAAGGCTGCTGTAGACAACGCATCTGCATCAATGGAACTTTCAGCAATTACCGTTACACTCATAACACCAGAATCTGATGGGTAGCCTGTCTTAGGATCAAGAATATGATGATACCTTTTGTTATCTTTCATGAAATATCTTACATAGTCACCTGAAGTAACTACTGTTTTGTCATTTACAACCACTGCTCCTATACACTGTCCCCTCGGTTCTAGAGGATTCTGTATTCCAATATTCCATTTAGACCCATCAGGCTTATTTCCAAGCGCCAACACATTTCCACCTAAATTGATAAAAGCAGATTCAATGCCGTTATTTTTATATATTTCTACAGCCCTATCTGCTGCAAACCCTTTAGCTATTCCACCTAAATCTATTTTCTGACCTTCTTTAAGTAACTTAATTGATGAAGAGTCTTCATCAATTATAATATTTTCATAGTCAATTAAAGCCTTAACTTTGTCAATCTCTTCTTTAATAGGAACCCTTTGTTTTTTAGTGAATATTCCCCACAATGATATTAATGGTGCTGATGTTATATCAAAAACTCCACTACTAAGTCTTGAATATTTTTTAGCTTTTTTTATAATGTTAAGAGTTTCATATTTTACATTAACATAATCATGTCCTGCATTTTCATTTATTAGACTGACTTCACTTAAAGGTTTATAAAAACTTAGTATATCTTCCAATCTTTTTAGTTCTTCTGAAACAAGCTGTACCGCTAGTTCTTTGTTCTTACCATACACCCTTTGAATAACATTAGTTCCCATACAATAGATTTCTAAGTAAGCAGAATCCATCATGCCTTATTCTCACCACTCTCTAACGCATTTTCAATAGCTTTTAAAATAACCTTACTACTGTTAGTAGCACCAGAAATTGTATCTACCTGAAGCGACTGTGCCTTCACTACTTTTTGTGGAATAACTTCTGCTTTCTTTCCTCTTTCAGTTTTATGCTTAATCAATTTAATATCCATTATTTTATGATTCTTAACTTTAACATTAACCTCTGCTGCAACAAAAATTGCATCAAAACTACCATTATAATCTCCATCCTTAACTTTAGATAAATCAACCTTATTTATAGAAATATTCTTGATAGTTTCCCTGTAATCCCTAAGTTCTAGCATATACTTAATTCCATATGCTCCTCCACCTAATATTGCTAAAACCACTGCAGCGACAATAATCTTCTTTAAATTGCTCATGTTAGACCTCCTATATTCCTTAATTTCATCATAAAATTATTTTCTTGTACTTAAATGTTTTTTATTGAATTGTTAATAACTTCAAAACTTTCCTTTACAATTTCCTCTATTGTTTTATTGTAGTAAGTATTAATATACTTTTCCTTTTTATCAATTAAACTTATTAGCCCCATTATATATGACCACAGTGTAAATACTATTATTTCAGGATCAATCTTATTTGAAAACTCACCAATTTCAATTCCCTTAATTACACATGATTTTATAATGTCTAAAAATTTTTCTCCCTCATTATAACATTGCCCAATTATTGTATCTTTGTTATCTTCATGAAAGTCATATTCTTTATTTTGATATTCCATTACAGCTTTAAAATATCCAGGGTACTTATATTTAAATTCTATAAAGCACATGCCTATAGCCTTAAGCTTTTCGCCCTCACTCTTATCAGTAATTCTTTTTAGCTTTTCATAGCACATAAAATTTATAAGCTTATATCCCTTTAGCATTATTTCATAATACAATTCATCCTTACTTTTGAAATAAGAATAAAGAGTTTTTTTTGTAAATTCAGCTTCTTTAGCTATATCCTCCATAGTTGCATGTTCAAAACCTTTCTCAGCGAATACTTTCTCCGATGCATTTATAATGTCATTTTTTCTAATAAGCTTTTCCTTTTCTTTTCTCTCTGCTATTCCCATGATTATTAACACCCCTAGTTTATTACAGGTTATTATAATTATACTAATTACACTCTTAGTTTACTGAAAAGTAAAAAGCATGTCAATAGCTCATATATTATTATCTTAATTTACTTAGCAAGAAATGACAGGACTTATATAAATAATTAATATATAATGTAGGAAAAGATTAAATAAGGTGGGTATGATAATATGAATTATAATGCTTCTATTAAAAAATCTATTAAATATATAAATCTTAATTTAACTAATAAAATAGAACTTAAAGATCTTGCTGATATGGCTTTTTTATCAAAATACCATTTTCATAGGATATTTCATACTGTTGTTGGTGAACCTGTTGCTGAATATATAAGAAAAAGAAGACTTATGGCATCAGCAAATGAACTCCTAAATACAGATGATAAAATTGTGGATATAGCAATAAAATATCAATTTAATTCTCCAGAAGTTTTTGCAAAAGCTTTTAAAAAACTTTATGGAATGTCCCCAAGTGTATTTAGAAAAAATAATAACAAGGTAAGTGTAATAAGTTCAATAAATAAAACTACAAGTCAGCTTTCTATAGCAGCTTAATTTTTATATAAAATATTTTTAAGAGGTGGATTTAATAAGTTATGTACCAGTAGTTATAGAACATACAAATTCAGGAGAACACTCCTATGATATCTATTCAAGATTACTAAGGGATAGGATAATTATGTTAAATGGTGAAGTAAATGATGAGGTGTCAAGCAGTATAGTAGCACAAATGCTTTTCCTTGAATCAGTCTCCCCTGACGATGATATTAACTTTTATATAAATAGTCCCGGCGGCTCTATCACAGCTGGAATGGCAATATATGATACAATGAATTTTATTAAACCAGATATATCTACTATATGCGTTGGTCTTGCAGCTAGCATGGGTTCATTTTTACTAACAGCAGGTACTATTGGAAAAAGATGTGCCCTTCCAAATAGTGAAATTTTGATACATCAGCCATCTGTATATGGAGGTTTTAAAGGTCAAGCAACAGATATAAAGATTCATACAGAATGGCTTCTTAGAACCAAAAGTAAGTTAAATAAGATATATAGTGAAAAAACAGGCCAGTCCCTTGAAAAAATAGAGAAGGATACTGAAAGGGATTACTTTATGTCTGCTGATGAAGCCCTAGATTATGGGATAATAGATAAAATCCTATAGTTTATGGTAATCTTATAAAACCAATCATAGATATGACAGCTGGTATTGTAAACATGGACAAAACAGTAGTTAAAAAAACACTTTTTGAAGCAGTTACTTTGTCTCCGTCATATTTTTCTGCAAAAACTCCAAGTAAACTTGCAGTTGGCATTGCAACTAAGATAACACATATATTGAGAACAATTTTGTTAGCATTGAAAAGCATAAGCACAATACAAACTAAAATTGGTGCAGCTATAAGCTTTATAAAATTAAAATAGTACACATTAAAGCCTTTAAACACTTCCTTTAACTTAACATCTGAGAGCATAGCCCCTACTATAAGCATAGAAATAGGAGTCGTCATATTTCCAACTCCCTCTAAAGTACTTACTATTGGATATGGAAATTTTATTGAAAAAATAAAAATAAAAACCCCCACAAAAATACTTATAGTAGGAATATTTATAAGTTTTTTTATTATACTCTTAAAATCACTTTTTTCTGTAAATATTAAAACTCCATAAGAAAACATTAATATATTAAAAGGAATTGTAAAAATTGATGTATAGAAAACCCCTATGCTTCCATATATACCTTGTATAACTGGGTATCCCACGAACCCACAATTTGAAAATATTGTGGCAAATTTAAATACTTTTTTCTTAGAATCCTCCATTTTAAAATATGCTACTTTACTTAAAATTATCAAAAAAATATGTATTATAATAGAATAAAAAAATATCATAATTGCATTTTTAAGAACACCTGCTGAAAATTTAGCATTGAAGGAATACAATATTGTAGCTGGCATTGCTGCATTCATTAATATTCCTGTAAGTCCTTTATTTACTTCATCTGAAATTATTTTTGCCTTTCTTAACATAGCTCCAACTAGCATCATAAGTGTTAGCATGATTACTTGATTTATAACGTTGATATTCAATTGTTTGCCTCCTAATTAGCCAATTTTATAATGTATAATAACCTCCCTTGGCTAATCATTTTTATAAAATTCATCAATAGACCTATACCAATTTGTTTTTACACATTTTTTTGCTAACTCTTTGTCCCTATTTTCAAAAGCTTCTATAATTTTATTATGTTCTTCAACAGACCTTTTTGAAAAAGCTATATGTTCATAAAAAAGAAATCTTCTTACATGCCCCTGCATCATGTTAACCATATTTTCAATATATTTATTTTTAGAAGCTTTAACAATTTTAAGATGAAAAGCTTCATCATATTTTATTACTGAAAAAAAATCTTTATTGACAATACACTGCTTAACATTCTCATTAATATTCTTTAGCTCATCAATAAAACTATCATCGATGTTATCCACTGCGAATTCTGCAGCCAAAACATGCAAAGCAGAACAAGGTGGTATTATAAGCTTAAGATCTTCTTTATTAATTTGCGTTACAACAGTTTCTTTTCCAGGCTTCATCTCAACAAATCCTTGAACGTTTAATATCTGTAGAGCTTCTCTAACAGGTGTACGGCTAACTTGCAAAACTTTTGAGAGTTCAATATCATTTATTTTTTCTCCTGGAGCAAAAGTACCATCAATAATCCATTCTTGCAGCTGCTTAAATGCCCTTTCTTTAGCAGTACTACTTGAAGGTGCTTTATAATTTTTAGGTATTGGCATCTTTTTCTCACTACCTTTCCTTAAATAATATTTATTACACAAATATCGACACTAGTGGTCAATATTTTGTCTAACTATAAATAAGTATACAGTTAAAGCATCCAATATGCAATATATTGCATATTGGATGCTTTAATTTAAAATTTCACAAAAAAATAAAGAAGAATAAACTTCCTTATTTCATTCTATTACCTTAATCATTCTTCAAAGGAGCAATAGATAACCCCATAAGATTCTGAATATCTGCCTTTAAAAGTGTTACAGCTGTTCCAATATCACCTTTTTCTAAATAATCAAGTAAAGCTAAATGTAAATCCATAGTAGCATAATGTTTTTTCTGCACAAAATATATAGTTTGAAAATTCACAGCATCTTCTAATAGCTTATATGTATATTTATTACCATAAATTGAGAATAACTTTAAATGGAATTGAGAATTATTTTTCCAATGTTCAATAAAATTATCTTCTGAATAGCTGTTGTAGTCTATACAAGTTGATCTAAGCTCATCAATCTTTGATTTATTTATATATATATGATAGTTTTGTAAAAAATAACATTCTATAGCTGAACGGAACTTAACAATTTCTAATAATTGACTATCAGTTGGCTCAAGAATTTTATACCCTTTTCTAGGTATACTGGTCAAGATGTGGTTTCCTATAAGTTGAGTAAGAGCTTCACGAATTGGTGCTCGACTGACATTATATTTTTCCATCAATAACTTTTCAGTTAAAATGGTGTTAGTAGGATATGCTCCATTGATAATATCAGAGAATAAGTCATCATAAACCTGATTCTTTAATGTATTTAAATTTTTTTTATCCATCTGCTTATTTCCTCGCATCACATGTATTATCATCAATTAATCATACATCGAAAAAAAATCGAAGTCAATCTTACATAAAATCATTTTTGCATTACAAACTAGAGAACTAACTCTCTTTTACTTTTGATAAAAAACTGCCGCACTAATTTTCTAGTGCAACAGCCATTATTATAAATTATTTCTTTTTAAATCTTAATCTACATACTGGTAATCCATCTGCAATAGTTCCATCTAATTTAAATTTCAAATTATCAAATTGTTTAGCAAATTCATGATCACCTTCCATAGTAATCTCACACAAGTTTGCAATTTCTTCAGGCGTTTTTCCTTGCCTTACCCATTCTGTTACATAAGGACAATAATGAAAATCGATAGACAACTTTTCATCAGTTTTTTCTAATACTTCCATTTCATATATATCCTTATTGTGATCTGTTCCAAAAATTGATGCAAATTCCTTAAAATCTGATGGATTCTTCATACTGTCATATAATTCTTTTCCATTATCCGCACCATACTTTGCAATTGCTTCACGTGCAAATGTATCATCAAGTCCACGCTTTTTACCCTCATCTATCATATTGCTTATAGTAGCTGCTCTTCTCGCACTAATGTCTCGCATTCCGTCAACTGCTGGATTTACAATTGAAGGCTTATTATTCTCAAATCCCATTACTTAATCCTCCCATTACCAATTTAAGGTTTATAAAATATATCAATTTATAACTCTAATTTTTATAAACATCTTCTCCATACCATTTTACTGATAATTTTGATAAAGTTCCGTCAGCTTTTAATTCTTTAAGAGCCTTATCTATATCTTTTCCAAGTTTTGTATCTTTTTTATTTAAAACAAAATATGTTGGTACTTTAGTAACTGTTCCTGCTAATTTAATATCTAAATTTAATTGTTTTTCAACTGGCTCATAAGCTGGAGCTGGATATATTGCTGCATCATATTGTCCTGATGCTACCATTTTAAATGTATCAGCAGCATTTAAAGAATCAATAGTTTCAAGTTTAACTTGCTTGTCTGGATGTGCCTTATTGTAATCTTGCATTATAGTATATCTTGCATCATTTGCTGGAATTGGAACTAATTTCTTTCCTACCATATCTGCCAATGTCTTAATATTGCTTCCCTTTTTAACAACTAATCTTAAATCGCTTAAGCCAAATGGCTGATCTGGGAAAAAGAATTTTTGTGCACGGTCTGCATTTTTATATAAATGACATGTTCCTAAATCATACTTTCCTGTTTGTACTCCTAGTAACATTGCACCTTGATCCATGCCACTATATTCAAACTTGTATTGTGGAAGCTTCTTGTTTATTGCTTGAAGAACCTCACCATCATATCCAGAAAGATTTCCACTTTCATCTACATATGTAAATGGTTTTGCATCATTTACACCTGCTATTTTAATTACTTTCGCTTTACTAGTTGATGATGTACTGCTTGTACTTGAGCAACCTACTGTCCCTAACAATAGGCCTGATACTAAAACTAACGCTAAAAATTTCTTTTTCATAAAGATTCCCTCCTAAATAATAATATATATAGTTTAAATTAACTAACTTTTAACTAAGAAGTAACTGTCTTATATCTTTTTAGTTTATTTTCAACGGCATCAAACAATTTTCCAAATATGAAGCAAACAATAAAATAGATTATTGCTGCGTCTACATAAGCTTCTAAATATTTGTATCCATTAGACGCTTGTATTGATGCTTGTGCCATTATTTCTGTTATCATAACCGTAAACGCCAAGGATGTATCTTTAGTAATTTCTAGAAATATATTACTAAAGTTAGGTACAGCTACTACCAAAGCTTGTGGTATAATAATTCTTCTTAAACATTGTAATTCTGTCATTCCCACTGAATATCCAGCTTCATACTGACCTTTGTTTACAGACATTAATGCTGATCTTATATTTTCTGATAAATATGCTGAGGCATTAAACGTAAATGCTATTAATGCAATTGCTACATTAGGAATTCCCTTTGGTGATACATGCATACCACTCTGATTTAAGTACGTAAGCAATTCTGGAAGTCCATAAAAAACAACATATAATTGTACAAGTATTGGTGTACCTCTTATAAAAGATACATACACCGCTGCTATTTGACTTAAAACTGGAACTTTTTTTATTTTTATTATTGATATTATGAGTCCTACAACTAAACCAATTAATATTGAGAATATTGTGATAAATAAAGTCATAGGAACTCCTGTTAAAATCTTAGGAAATGAGTCTATTGCAAATTTAAAATCAAACATACTTATTCACCCTTCCCTCTCTAGGATTTACTTTCTACAACTTTTTTGTTGAATTTACTATTGTGCATATATTCATATAGAGTAATACCTTTTTCAATTAAAATACTTATTGCCCAATATATTAATGCAACTGCGATAAATGCTTCTAATTGTCTTACTCCATACCCATCTGAGCCTATTAGTTTTGCTTTACCAAGAATATCAATAACTCCTATTGCAAATACATAAGAAGTTTCTTTTAAAAGACTTATAGTAATATTTCCAAAACTTGGCACTGCGATTGCAAAAGCCTGTGGAAAAATAATTCTTCTGATCATTTGAACATTTGTCATTCCTACACTTAATGCTGCTTCATATTGTCCTCTATCTACAGCTAAATAAGCAGATCTCATAATTTCTGACATAAATGCGCCGCAATTTAATGTGAATGTTATTATAGCAAAAGTCGTCTTATCTATTCCGCTTACATCTATACCTACTGCAGCTAATACTGGCGGAATACCATAAAAAACTAAGTAAAGCTGAAGCAGTGGAGGTGTCCCTCTAATAAATGCAACGTAAGCATTAGCTATAACATTAATTATTCTATTTTTACTTAATTTCATAACCGTAACTATTAATCCAAGTATAAATCCAAAAATCAGCGATAATATCATAATATAAAGTGTTAATGGCAACGTGTTTAAAATAAGAGGAATTGAATGAACTATATATGTAGGATCAAATATTTTATTATTATTCATACCTTTTCCTCCTTAATGTACTATTCTTTTTAAAAACTGCTTTGTTCTTTCTTCTTTTGGATTAGTAAATATCTCTTTTGGAGTTCCCTCTTCAACTACAACTCCACCTTCCATAAAAATTACTTTATTTGCTATGTCATGTGCAAAAGACATTTCATGTGTAACAACTATCATAGTTATTCCTTCTTGTGCAACCTGTTTCATAACTGAAAGTACTTCACCAACAAGTTCTGGATCTAGTGCAGAAGTTGGTTCATCAAATAATATAACTTCAGGGTTAAGTGCCAGTGCTCTTGCAATGCCAACACGCTGTTGTTGTCCACCTGAAAGTTGAACTGGATAAAAATCATGTTTACCTTTAAGTCCAACTTTATCTAAAAGTTTTTTACTGATTTCTTCTGCTTCACTTTTAGGAACTTTTCTTGCAATAATTAGTCCTTCCATTACATTCTGAATTGCAGTTTTATTCTGAAAAAGGTTATAAGATTGAAAGACCATGGCTGTTTTTTTTCTTACTTTTAATATTTCACTTTTATTAGCATTTTTTAAATTCAACTTTATGTCTTCTAACGTTAATTCTCCATCATCTGCTCTTTCTAAAAAGTTAATGCATCTAAGCAATGTAGTTTTTCCTGATCCACTTGGTCCTAAAATTGCAACGACCTCGCCTTTTTCTACTTTTATGCTAGCTCCTTTTAGTACTTCATTTTTACCAAAAGACTTATGGATGCCTTTAATTTCAATCATTTTTATCACTTCCCTTTGAGTTTATGTTAGTATAAAATTTTTAGAAAATATCTTTTTAGATACCTTTTAATTACTTTATTTATTTTGATTTTTTAGAGAAAGTTATTTGACATGTACTGCATCCATGAGCAATTGTATCTCTTAAATTAAAATCATATCCCATAGCTTTAGCTATATTTCTGTCACCGTCCATAGCCATATCACATAACTTTTCGCAAGTTTCATCATCAAAGCCTAAATCCTGCCATGCTTTTAAAAGAGGACAGTGATGAAATTCTATATCTAAGGTATCTTCAGTTTTAGTTTTTATATCAGCTTCAAAAGTTTTTATTGCATTTGGAGTGAAAAATGTATCTGCAAAGCATAAAAGATTTTCTGGGTCAGAACATTGATTCTTTACTTCATTTCCTTGGATTCTACCAGTTTCTACAATAGCTTCACGTATAATCTTTTCAGTTTCAACTTCTTTTCCTAGTTCTCTAGCTTTTGTATATGTTAAACCAGTCCAAGTTGCACGATGTCCAATTGCACCTCTTTGAATGTCTACTACTGTATCACCTTTAATTGTAATTTTGTTATCAATCATATTAATTATCTCCTTTTCTCTTTGTTTTTTAGCTTTTTCTTAGCCTTGATTTTTATTGATGTAATCATATCACAGAAAATTGTAACGGGCAACACATTTTTAACATTTTCGCAAAAAATATTTAGTTTTATTGAGTTTTTTATATAAAATAGCAAATTTCATTGCAATTTTATTATAATTTTCTCGTTTTATAGCAAAGTATGATAAATAGTACTAAAATGTGGAAAGTAAAAAAAATACTGATATGATTACACTTAAATCCTAATTCTATAATATTGGTTTTATTCATTTATATTAGTTTTTATGATTCCCTAGAAAATATACTTATTTAATATGTTTTATGTTAAAAAAAATTCCTACAGAGAAACTGTAGGAATTCGTACTACACATTTCTCTTATCTATCAGGTATACCTGCTGGAATTAGCACCATACATTCAAATGAAAAATGTGGTTGCCGGACATCATAGGGCCAGTCCCTCTGTCACTCTTGATAAGAAATCATATATTCAATTAGAACTTATTTTTTTAATTGTTATTTTTCATTAATAATTAATTTAAGCTAAATATACACTGTTTTATTTGTACTGTCAACACAAAATTTATATTTTTATAAAACTTTTTGTCGAATTATGAAATTTTATAAATCATATTGCATTATTTAGTCAAAATTTTTATATAATCTTTTTTAACCAATCTTTTTAACTAACGCCACATATTAATGCAATTATTATAATTTCATAATCTTTTTTCCATCTAAATTAAAAATCCCCTCTGGTGTATGTGTTGAAACATATACAGTTGGATTAATTTTTATAAAATCTCTTACACTTTCAAGCGTTGCTTTAGCGGCTTGCTTATCTTCAAATACAATTGATAATTTATTTTCTATAAGCGCAGCATCAGTATAAGTTATATCACCATGTATCATATAAAATATACCATCCTTTTCTACAATCACTATACTAGTTCCAGTAGTGTGTCCAGAAGCTGAAATGAAATATACACCATCAGTAATTTTCTCACTTTTTTCAAAATTATGATATGTTCCATCTTTAAATTCTACCCTTACAATATTATCTCCAGATAACTTTAAAGCATCAGCTTCTTTAGATGATAGATAGATTTTAGCATTTGGAAAACTCCTTAATTCACCAGAATGATCAGGATGTTTATGAGTTAATAATATCTTAGTTACCTGCTCTGGTTTGTATCCAAGAGAGTTTAATGCTGACACATAATCCTCAATTTTATGTCCTTGATATATCTTTTGTCCTTCTTTTGGTTCTGTATCAGGTACTTCTTTTGGCAGACCAGTATCAACTAAAATAACCTCTTTTCCTGTATCTATAAGATAATTTTGAAGACTAGATGGATACTTTTTATTTGCATCTAATTTACTCTTGTCATCGCTTCCTCCAAAAGCAAAATCTTGAGTCATAAATCCACCTTCGTATAATTTAACAGCTTTAATTTCCATAATTAATTCCTCCATGTTTTTTATTTAAATTTAATTGTTTTGTTTTTTATATTTGATTCAATTTAATTGTACTCAATTAAATTGAACTTGTCAATAGTAAAATAAAAAACTCTTACCACACTATTTTAAAGTAAGAGTTTTTCATTTTAAAAGTTTTCTTTTATTATGAGTTCTTCTAAAGTTCTCTTTGGAACATGATGAACTCTATTTTTATCTCTCCAGTATTTAACATCGCCTGATTCATCTATTGTTTCAATAACTACTTCTTCCTTGGGATATCCCAATGCAACCACTAATGCTATTTCATATTTTTCATCTAATTTAAGTTCTTTTCTTAAGTCTTTTCTATCTATGTTGGCTAATATGCATCCACCCATTCCCTTTTCCACAGCTCCAAGCAAAATACTTTGGACTGCTATGCCTTCATCTTGAGCGGATCCATTTCCAAGACTAGTATCTTTAAGGACGATTATATAACCACTTGGTTTTTCTCCATCCTCTGGTCCATCCCAATCCTTATAATATCCAGCCCAAAATATATTTTGGCTTATTTTATCATTCATTTCATTAGTATTTGATAAAATATATTTTAAAGTCTGTTTATTGGCTCCTGAAGGTGACAATCTAGCAAGATCAACTAATTCTCTTAAGGTACTTATTTCAATTGATTTTTCCCCGTAAAATCTTCTATAAGATCTATTTTTAGCTACTAACTCACTAATCATTTTTAAACATCTCCTTTTGCTTTATTTACTGAACTTTTATTTATTTTATGCACCTGAAATAATAATACCAAATTATTTTTAAAACTACCACAATAATAAAAATAGAAGTCCTGTTTTAAAGTAATAGAAAGCTTGCTGTAACAGTTAATAGTTTATCCTATTATTCAAATATCTTAATACGCTCTTCTAGTGGCTGAAACTCTTTTTCATCTGGTTGTGCTGTTGGTTTTCCAAATGGCATCTGTCCAATTAGCTTCCAGCTATCAAGTAAATTCCATTCTTTTTTTATATCATTTTCAATAAGCTCATTATAATGTTGTAATGATGCTCCAAAACCTTCAGCTTCTAGTGATGTCCAAATAACAAATTGAAGCATTCCACTTGCTTGCTCAGACCAAGCTGGAAAATTATCTTTATAAAGGGCAAATTTTTCTTGAAGTGCTTTAACTACACTACTGTCTTCAAAGAATAAAACAGTTCCATATCCACTTTTAAAAGAATTTATTTTGTCTTCAGTAGTACTAAATTTATCTGCTGGTACAATTTTTCTTAAAGCTTCTTTTGTAATATCCCATAATTTATCATGTTGCTTTCCTAATAATAAAACTATTCTTCCACTTTGGGAATTAAATGCATATGGAGTATATTTAACAGCTTTATCTATAGCCTCCTTAATTTTATCATCTGAAATTACAGCTTCCTTACTAATTCCATAAAACGTACGTCTGTCTGCTACTGCATTAAAAAAATCTTTTGACATTTGTTATTCCCCCTCATTTATAAAAAATATTATTTTTGCTACTTTTAATATAAACTCACTTCATAATTTTATGTAAGTTAATTGTATTTAGTAACTTCTATAAATTAATTATTACACATATATTATAGTTAGTCAATAATTTTTTTATATTAACTTTTAAATGAAAAATTATATAATAATAAAAAAAGCCATAGCAGAGTCCTTATTTCTCTGTTATGGGCTTTAGTCTAATCGCAATTATTAAGATAGTCTAAAATTTCATCATATACACCACTCTGATTACTATAAGTAGCATAATTTTTAGCAGTGTTAAGCCACTCTATTGTGGAAGGCTTTACTTGGTTTATAGCATTGTTTAAATCTTTTGTAGTTATTGGAATTATCTTGCCTTTACTCATTGCCACTCTAATTACATTTTCACTTGCAGTATCACAAACAGCTTTTATGTCAGCTCCTGAATACTTCAAAAGCTTTTTAGCTATATTTTCATACTTTATATTTTCACATGGCTTATCCTTCAAATTAAGTTTCAAAATTTCTATTCTAGCTTTAAAATCTGGAGGTTGAATAAATAAAATTCTATCAAATCTTCCTGGACGTCTCAAAGCTGAATCAACCTGCCATGGTGTATTAGTTGCACCTATTATAAGTAAATCCTTATTATCACTTTGCGTGCTATCCATTTCCACAAGTAGCTGGTTTGTAAGAGATCTAAGAGAACTTGATCTACCAAATTGTCTTTTACCCCCAATTGAATCTATCTCATCTATAAAGATAATTGATGGCTTTTTCCTTCTAGCATTTTGAAAAATCTCATGCAGATTTTTTTCACTCTCTCCAATGTACATATCCAATATATCAGTTATGGATATATTGGTAAAACTAGCATCACATTCTCCTGCAGTAGCCTGTGCCATAAATGTTTTTCAGCATCCTGGAGGTCCATACAAAATTATACCACCACCTGCAGTTTTCCCATAAGCTTTAAAAAACATAGGATTCTTTAGAGGCATTATTATATTTATACTTATGCTCTCTCTTACCTTCTCCATAACTCCTACAGCTTTAAAGGTTATTTTTTTATTAGAAGTTTCTTCATAAACTTCAGTATAATCATCTTCATTTTCCTCAACTTTAACTAATTTGAACTTTTGTTTAGGTGCAAGCTTTTTAATTTCTTCATAGAATTCATCTTGAGACAAATCAGGCTCAAGTTCAATTGCTTTCTCATAACTTTTAGCAGC
>JAQUXS010000105.1 GCA_028692255.1 Clostridium sp. | reverse complement strand
CCTTTATGTATGTAGTTAGGGTCTTTGCTAATATTGCTAAATTCAAATACTTCATCATTAGAGATGTTTTTAAAGAAAAACTTTTGCGCATCTGCACTGTATAATGATTTAGCATTGGGATTTTTTAAATTATTATTTTTTATTAAAGTTGAATGAAGTTCCATTAGCACTTTATCTTTACTTAAAACCTTACAGCTGCATATTAAATATTTCATGGATTTTAAATGTTTTGATTTTTCAATGCTGGACTTAAAAATCAAATTATTATTTATATTATTAAAATCATCTATTGTTATTTTTTGCTTTGCAATAAAATAACCTGGTTCTACTTTATCTGAAAATTTAGACAGTCTACTTATAAGAAGTCCAACAGTACTATTTTTTATTTTCCAAGTATAATTATCTATTTTAATTCTCTCCAATATAAATATTTGTTTTAAAAATAGTATAAAAGAACTATAATTAAATGTCAACCAATATAAATTACTAGGTTGACATTAGCTAGCTGCTATTGGATAAACAATAAGTATTAATTATAACCGTTATTTTTTATATAATTTCCATTACTATAATAAAAAATAAAATTTATATGTTAAATTAAATAAAAATTATTGAAATTAAGTAACAAGTCTGTTAATATAAAGATATAGAAAAGGTTTTCTATAAAAGCTATATTTTGTTCTTGGGAGGGACAATTTTTATTTTATATTCAATGGAAAGGTTTTCACAATTCTATTGAATGTTTAGGAGGGGAGCAGCAGTATGGACATTGATATTTTTTATGAAATTGAAAGGTTAATTCAATATGGGCTGGATAAAGAACTTATTAACAGCGAAGATATTATTTATACCAGAAATAGAATACTAGAAGTTTTAAAAATTGATGATTTTCAAGATAGAAAAGTAGAAAAAGAAAATTTAAATTCTCCAGAACCTATACTAAAAAACATTTTAGACTGGAGCTTTAAAAATGAAATTATTGAGAATAACAGTGTTGTGTACAGGGATTTATTTGATACAAAAATAATGGGATGCCTTATGCCAAGACCTAGTGAAGTGATTTCAAAATTTAATGGACTCTATAAAAATGATAAAAAAAGTGCAACACAGTACTTTTATAATTTAAGTAAAAATTCTAATTATATAAGGACTGATAGGGTAAAGAAGAATTTAAAGTGGAAAACTAGTACGGAATATGGAGATATAGATATAACAATAAATTTATCCAAACCTGAAAAGGATCCAAAGGCAATAGCAGCAGCTAAAAACATGCCTTCAAGTTCCTATCCAAAATGTCTTTTGTGCAAGGAAAACGAAGGATATAGAGGCAGGTTAAATCATCCAGCAAGGCAAAACCACAGGATAATACCTATAAATTTGAACAATGAAAAATGGTATTTTCAGTATTCACCTTATGTATATTATAATGAACACTGCATAATACTTGACAGCAAGCATGAAGCAATGAAAATAGGAAGGGAGACTTTTGTTAGGTTATTTGATTTTGTAAATAAATTTCCACATTATTTTCTAGGCTCAAATGCAGATTTGCCTATAGTTGGAGGCTCAATATTATCTCATAACCATTTTCAAGGTGGAAATTATGAGTTTGCTATGGCAAGGGCAGATGTAGAAGAACAATTTGAACTTCCTCAGTTTAAAGGCGTTAAACTTGGAACATTAAAATGGCCAATGTCTGTTATAAGAATTGAAGGGGAAAACAGAGAAACTTTAATTGAGGCTGCACTGCATATATTTAATAAGTGGAAAAACTATTCAGATGAACAGGCAGATGTCTTATGCAAAACTAATGGAGAGGAATATAACACCGTTACAGCAATTGCAAGAATGAAAAATGGCAAATTTCAGATGGATTTAGTTCTTAGAAATAACAGGACGACTAGTGAATATCCTTATGGTATATTCCATCCACACAATGAACTTCATCATATTAAAAAGGAAAATATAGGTCTTATTGAAGTGATGGGACTTGCAGTTTTACCAGCAAGACTTAAAGATGAACTTCACGATTTGGAGTATTATTTAATTAACAGAGAAAAGTTAGAATCCATGCAGGAAGAGGAACTTCTTAAGCATAAAATTTGGTGCAGGGATATATTAAAAAAATATGATTGTATAAACAAGGGCAATGTTTCTAGTATACTGAAAAAAGAAGTTGGTCAATGTTTCCTTAAAGTTCTTTTAGATGCAGGTGTGTTTAAAAGGGATGAAAAGGGAAAGAGTGCTTTTAAGAGGTTTACAGCAATTTTGTAACAACATATTTCATAAAAGTATTGAAATGGTAATAAAGGTTTGATAGTATGAAGTTAATACATGAAAAGGTTTTCTTAAATTAAAATACAGGGGGATTTAATTATGGAAGTTAAAGAATTGGAAAAGGTATTTGAAGGCTTATATGGTACTAAAAATGAAGCTGTGTTTTTCTCACCTGGAAGAATCAATCTTATAGGAGAGCATATAGATTACAATGGAGGATATGTTTTCCCATGTGCACTGGATTTTGGGACTTACGCACTTGTTAGCACAAGGAAAGACAAAAAGTTAAATTTTGCATCTACAAATTTTAATCTTAAAGTAAGCTGTGATGTAGACAATCTTGTTTATGATAAGAAAGATGACTGGGCAAATTACCCAAAGGGTGTTATGAAAATAATGCAGGATAAAGGCTACAAGGTAGGAGGCATGGATATACTAATAAGTGGTAATATACCTAATGCTGCAGGATTGTCTTCATCTGCTTCTCTTGAAGTGCTTACAGGGGATGTTGTAAATGAACTTTTTAATGATAGCAAAGTAGATATGTTAGATATAGTAAAATTTTCACAGAAGGCGGAAAACGATTTCGTAGGAGTAAATTGCGGCATTATGGATCAATTTGCAGTAGGAATGGGCAAGAAGAATAAGGCAATGCTATTAGATTGCGCAACTCTTGAATATCATTATGCAGATGTAAATCTTTTAGATTATTCTATAGTTATAATGAACACAAATAAGAGAAGAGCATTAAATGAATCAAAATATAATGAAAGAAGAGCTGAATGTGAAGTAGCCCTTAAAATAATAAAAGAGCATAAAGATGTAGAAAATATATGTGATTTAACACCAGATGAGTTTGATTTGATGGAAAAATTCTTTAAAGACGAAAATATAAAAAATAGGGCAAAACATTCAGTATATGAGAATCAAAGAGTTAAGGATGCTTTTAAAAATCTTAACAGTGGTAATTTAATTGAATTTGGAAGACTTCTTATTGAGTCCCATGATTCACTTAAAAATCTCTATGAAGTAACAGGAAAAGAATTAGATACAATAGTTGAAGAAGCTTTATGCACAGAAGGCTGTGATGGTGCAAGAATGACTGGTGCAGGTTTTGGCGGATGTGCTATAGCACTTGTTAAAAATGATAAAATAGACAGTTTTAAAGAAAATGTAAGCAAAAATTATAAAAAGAGAATTGGATATCTTCCAAGCTTTTATTTAACTGGAATAGGCGAAGGTACTCACAGAATAAAATAAGTAACCAGTAACAAAGGGAAAGGGATTGCCTCAAAATTATTTCATTTATTTTGGGGCGATTTCTTTTATTATATAGGAGGTATAGTATTCACTTTCAACTTATAGAGGCTGTATCAAAGAATTGTTGTTAATGTTTAGAAATCAAAAATTGTGTCAAGTATTAAAATGATAATAAAATTCATTGAAAGCAGTGATCCACTTGATACAAGAAGATATCTGTTTAACCAAGCTAAAAATTTACAAAAAAGCTGCACTTAAAAATTATATATATGACCGTAGGGAAATGAGCTACTGCCCAAACTGTAAACATAGACGATATATAAAATATGGCAAATTCAACGGAATTCAGCGCTATAGATGCAAAGTATGTGGCAAAACTTTTTCAAATGCCACTAATGCAATATGGAGTTATTCAAAAAAAGATGCAGAAAAATGGATAGAATTTCTTGAATTAATGCTAGAGAGAAAGTCACTTCGAATCTGTGCAAAAGAGTTAAAAATTAGTGTGATTACTGCATTTTACTGGAGGCATAAGGTTCTACATGTTTTAGAGCTAGACAAAATTCAGAGAAAACTATCTGGGTATGTTCTCATGAGAAAAATCATATTAAAGGAAAATTTCAAAGGAAGCAGAAAAATAACCACAAGAGAAAGAAAAGATATATGGATTGTAGGGTTAAAAGATGCCAAAGATTCTATGATAGTTAAACCAATATGTAATGGACCTTGGTTTATTAGGATTTTTAGAGATAAGATTGATCCAAAAATCAGCAGAAAAACCTATATGATTCCCTACAATGATAGGTATCTTAGTGCAATTGGGAGAAACCATAATGAACAATATGTTGTGAAGAAAAATAAAAAACTGTATAGAACTGTTGAAGAAAAAGAAAGGTATCATTTTTTTCTTAATTTTAGACCATGGCTCAGCTGTTTTCATGGAATTGCAACGAAATATTTAGATAGATATTTTAAATTTTTTATATTGTTTGATTCAAAGAAAATAGTGGATTACATGGATATGATCCGGTATTTGATGGGGAAAGGTAGATTTATTAGAACAGGTGAAATAAGAGTGGACGCTTAATAATCAAAGGAGGATTTTCCTGCGTTACACTTGGGAAAACTTAAAAGTTAAGACTTAAAAAAAATTGAAACATGGAAAAATACCCTAGCGGGTTAAAACATTAAGAAAATTAAAAACAACAAATATTTGATACAGTCACTAGGGTGCTGCAATGAAATATTGAACTAACGTTAAAAGAATTATACTTTAAAACAATTTTGGCATTGTTTGTATTTACATTATGAGTTTGAAACTGTAATATTGATTTAAAGATATAAAATACATAAGTAAATAGGTGGTGGAGGATTACATTATGAAGGCAAATATAAAAGATGTTGCTAAAGAGGCAGGCGTTTCTATGAGCACTGTTTCAAGAGTTATAAATGATAATTACCCTGTTAAAGAAGAAACTAAAAAAAGAGTTAAAAAAGCTATAGATAAATTGGATTTTAGCCCCAATATTTTAGCAAGAGCCCTTATAGTACAAAATACAAAAACTATAGGTGTAATAGTTCCAAGTATAAATAATGTATTTTTCTCTACAGTTACAAAAGGAATTGAACATAATTTAAGCAGCAAAGAGTACTCAATTTATTTGTGTGACACAGATGATAATGCCCTGGAAGAAATAAGATATGTAAAATCATTAATGTCGCGTCAAGTTGATGGAATTATTGTAGTGGATCCCAAAACTGAAAATATGAAAAATGGTTTCTATGAATCACTAAGTGTTGATATACCACTTGTATGTATAAATGGATTTAATAAAGGAATTAATTGCAATTTTATAATAAATGATGAGGCCAGTGGTGCATATGAAG